>CAYQKF010000172.1:0-9381 GCA_964417935.1 uncultured Pirellulales bacterium | reverse complement strand
TCCTACATTCTACAGATTACCTATTTTGAGCGCCAGAAAAATTTGTCACACCCCCTTACTGTGCATTATGCGTGCAATTTTTCACTTTGTCCTCCAGGCATCCAGAGAGTATAATAGAGTTTTGGGATTCAAGATAGACTTGGTCTGATGCCAGATGTCAGAAGCCAGAAGTCGGAAGTCAGAGTCTGTCCTCTGTCTTCTGTTCTCTGTCTTCTGTTCTTTATGGAGCAGTATTATACAGAAGACTATATGTCCGGAGGTTTTATTATGAATGATATGAAGATTAACCGACGTAAGTTCTTGAGAGGAGCAACTGCCGCTGCTGTGGGGACGATAAGTTTTCCTTATGTTATTCCTTCGTCGGCTTTAGGCTTGGCCGGTAACGTTGAGCCAAGCAGCCGAATTACTATGGGCTTCATCGGGGTGGGCGGAATGGGTACGAATAATATGAGGGCATTCTTAAATCAGCCTGATGTGCAAGTTGTTGCTGTCTGCGATGTCGTAAAAGCCAGCAATGAATATGGCCACTGGTATAAGAAAGGATGGCAAGGTCCATGGTTTGGACGGGAACCTGCCCAAAAAATAGTTGAAGACCATTATGCTCGAAAGACCCAATCCAGTCAGTACAAAGTCTGTGATGCGTACAATGATTTTCGCGACTTACTCGCGAGAGATGACATTGATGCTGTTTGTATAACTACGCCCGACCACTGGCATGCGCTCCCGGTAATAATGGCAGCCACGGCCGGCAAGCACATCTACTGCGAGAAGCCCATGAGTTTAACGATTGCTGAAGGTCGTGCTATGGCAGAAGCTGTTCGGCGCTATGGTGTTGTTTTCCAAACGGGAACCCAGCGGCGATCAAGCCAACAATTTCGGTTCATCTGTGAATTGGTGCGCAATGGGCGAATTGGCCGGCTCAAAAGGATAGTTACAACCATAGGACCGAACAATAAGGAGGCTCCCCCTAAAGACTGGCAGCCTATGCCTGTACCGGAATGGTTGGATTACAATATGTGGTTAGGCCCAGCGCCTTGGGCTCCCTACCATAAGGACCGTTGTCTCTATACTTTCCGGTTCGGCATAGATTATTCTGGTGGCCAAACGACTAACTTAGGGGCACACGCAATCGACATCGCCCAATGGGCCAATGGAACAGACCAAACAGGGCCGATTGAAGTGGAAGACCTTGGTGGTGAGTTTCCTAAAGACGGTCTGTTCACGACAGCCACTAAGGTACATTTCCGAGCTCGGTATGCAAATAATGTCGAGTTGATTTGCAGAACTCAGGAAGACGGGCCTTTGCGCTTTGATGGCACTGACGGTTGGATTCAGATTCATAAGGGCGAACTCACGTGCTATCCTGAGTCGCTGAAAACTTCTGTGATTGGGCCGAATGAGATCCACCTTTATAAGAGCGACGATCATCATCGCAATTTCATCGATTGCATTAAGGTGCATCGGGAAACGGCCGCACCGGTTGAAGTCGGCCACCGCTCCGTAACTATCTGTCACCTTGGCAATATCGCAATGGCACTCAAGCGCAAACTGCGCTGGGACCCTGAAAAGGAACGTTTTGTCAATAGCGAACAAGCTAACCGAACGCTCTCACGTTCGATGCGCAGCCCGTGGCACGGGCTTGAAGACCGTGAAAACACGGCCAAGATGGCCGTGCCAAGGCGGACCTATTGGGCTTTGAGTAGTTAAGTAATCATTCATCCCCAAACGAAAGTTTTGCAAAAGTCTTGTTCGTAATTAACAAATCACTTAACCGGATAAGGTGGCAACGGGGGTATCTCCTTTTCCTGCGTTTTCAATTCTTCAAGAATAACTTCGATTGCCTTATCTAATTGTTCATCAACTCCGGCATATTCTTTGGCTGGGTCGTTATCAACGTAAATATCCGGTTCGACACCGTATCCTTCGATAATCCATTTTTGTCCTTCCACATCATAACGGGAGAACTCCGGCTTATTAAGAAAGCCGCCGTCTAACAGCGGCAAAGAGCCGCGAATTCCGACGACACCGCCCCAGGTTCGTTTGCCGACGACTTTCCCCAGTTTATGCCTCTTAAAGCGATAGGTAAACAAATCGCCGTCCGAGGCAGAGAATTCGTCTGCCAAACACACCATAGGCCCATAGATCATACTGGATGGGTCTGGTTCAGGAGCAGTATTCCTGGCGAAATCGACCATGGTAATTTCCCGCCGCAGCCGTTCGATCAACATAGGCGAGACGTTCCCGCCGCCGTTACCACGGACGTCGATGATCAGTCCCTTTTTACGAATCTGAGGGTAGAAATACTTCACAAACTCATTCAATCCGCGACGCCCCATATCGGGCACATGAATGTAACCGACCTTTCCATCGGTGGCGTTACTGACTTTTTCAATATTATTCTGTACCCATTCATAATAATACAAGTTCTGCTCACTACCGGCTGGCACAACTATTACATCTCGAGCGCCCTTGGCGAGAGGCTTTGAATTGAGCTTCAACGTTACCTGTTTGCCCGCCTTGTTGATAAGCAGCTCATAAATGTTATTCACATCAACAGTAGATTTACCATTTACTGCGAGAATATAATCGCCTTGATTGGCGCTAACTCCTATCTCGGTCAACGGCGAACGCAAAGTCTTATCCCAGTTCTGACCGTGTAATATCCTTTCAATCCTGTAGTATCCTGATTTTGCATCGCGTCCAATTTCAACTCCGAGAAGACCTGTTGTTATCCTTTTAGGCTTCGGGTATTCTCCGCCACCCACGTATGTATGGCCCACATTTAATTCGCCTATCATCTCACCGATGATATATGTCAAATCGGCCCGGTGATTCACATGAGCAACCAGAGGTTCGTAACGTTCGCGCATAGCTTCCCAGTCAACGCCATGCATATTAGGAACATAGAAGAATTCCCGCATCTGCCGCCAACATTCATTGAAGATTTGCCTCCATTGCTTTTTCTTATCCAAGTGGACTTCCATACCGGACAGGTCCAATGTTTCTTTCATTTCGATTCTTGATTTGGGCAGATTGATGATGGCATATTTTCCGCCCGAAGCAACCAGCATCTTCTTTTGGTCGGCCGATATCTCGTAGCCGCCGATCGGGCCAAGCTCGGTTTCCTTTCGTTCCTTCAGATTATACATCTGCAACAAGGTTTTGCTATCCCTGCTGCCTCTTCGAGTGTAATACAGATAATTATCAACCGAACTTAGATTGCGGTAACTCGAAACTGCTGTGGGCAGCGCGGCAATGCGGTCCTTGATGCCGTCAATGTCCACTTTGACTTTTGGCTTTTTCTTCTTCTTCTCCTCCTGCTTGTCTTGCTGCTGTTTCTTTGCATTCTCGTCCGACTCAGTCTTTTCAGCATCCGGCTTTTTGGCTTTATCTTCTTTCTTTACCTCGACTTCATCACTTTGAGGTTTAAAAGGAGAATCGGTGCTCTTTGCCAGCGTGACCAGGTAGATTCGAGACATATCCCGGTAGGCGTGATTCCATTCGGTCCTGCTGTAAATCGGATTAAAATCCCGGTCGGAAGTAAAGAAGACGAATCTGCCGTCCGAGCTGAATACAGGATTGGATGCCGAATACCAGCCATCGGTCAGCTCATAAGATTTCTTGTCCTTGAGCGAATAGAGATAAATCTTGTCCATCGCTTCGGTTTCCGATTTGGCGTAAACGATCCACCTGCTGTCCGGCGACCAGGAATAATCGCTGAACTCCCATTTATCGGATTTATCAACTTTGATGATCTTGCTGCTCTTAATACTTACAAATCGCAGACGTAATCGTTTGTCTGCCCAGAGAATTTTCCCGCTGTCCGGCGACCACTCGATTTTGTATTTGTAGGTTTCGGCGTTTCTTGTTATCTGCTTTGCCTGTGCGCTGCCGTCCTGAGAGACGATATAGATTTCATCTTCACCGGAGTCGTCAGATATGTATGCAATCCACCTGCCGTTGGGTGACCATTTGGAATTTCGTTCGTGAATTCCCGGCGAATTCGTTAGATTTCGGATAGCGCCGTGTTTGGCTGGAACAGTAAATACATCCCCTCTGGCGCCAAACAAGGCACGCTTGCCATCAGGAGCAACTTCATAATTGGTCACATTGTCAGTCACACTGACAATACCACTTCTGCCGCCGCTCAAATCTTCCTTAATAAAAATAACCACTTTCGCGTATTTCTCACTCTCGATGTCTAAACGATAGATATAGCCTCCGTTTTCAAATACAATTGCTTTTTTACCCAATGATGGAAATTTGATGTCAAAGTCAGTGAAATTGGTAATTTTCTTAGTCTGCTTTGAATTGACATCATAGACGAAGAGGTTCATGCGTTTATTTTCATCGCGATCGGAGAGAAAAAAGATTTTATCATCACTCCACATGGGGACAATATCCTGTGCAGAATTGTTGGTGATATTCTCAACCTTTTTAGTTTCAAAATCATAAATCCAGATATCATCGGCCATACCGCCGCGATATCGTTTCCAAGTGCGGAATTCGCGAAATATGCGATTGTAGGCTAATTTCCTGTCATCCGGTGAGAAAGAGCAAAAGCCACCACGAGGAAGCGGCAGTTCATCAGGAAGGCCACCTGATTTAGATACGGAATAGAGTCGGCCATTAAAGCTATTAAATGAACGCATTCGTGAGCGGAAAATGATATTCTTCCCGTCGTTTTTCCAGGCCATCACGATGTTATTGGGTCCCATTCGATCGGACACATCATCCCGCTCAAGCGTTGCTGTAAAGGTCAATCGTTGAGGTACGCCCCCGCCTGCCGGCATTAGATAAATCTCCGTATTACCATCATATTGACCGGTAAAAGCGATGTGCTCGCCGTTGGGTGAAAAACTGGCAAACATCTCAAAGCCTTCGTGATTGGTTAGTTTGCGGGCCACACCACCGCTCGACGGAACACTATAAAGATCGCCCGCGTAAGTGAAGACAATCTGATGCTCATGAATTGCCGGAAAGCGCAATAGTCTCGCTTCATTATTGGCAAAAGCAGAATTAATAATTAAGAGAGCAACAATCGACAAAGCAAATAACCGATTCATCTTAACTCCTTACTTTCAATATGATTATATACACAAAAAGGTTGTCAAATCAAGGAAAAAATAAGCGTAATATTAAAAATGGCGTAGTTATCCTTGTTTTTAGGACAATAATATGGTATTTTATTACTTGTAAACAATAGACTTATACTACTCTGCGAAGCAGCGCTTCGCTGCGAAGTACGAGGTGAGGAGTGGCTGCAATAGAGGACAGAGGTCAGAGGACAGATAATCTCACTTCTGACTTCCGATTTCTGTTTTCTGACTTCCGACTTCTGTTAAATGTAAGCGGAAAAAGCGTTACATTTGGCAGCAACAGTGGCACTTAACTATAAGTCTTGGTTTGTGTGAGGACGTCGAAAAAAAACCTTTCAAAATTAACAAAAACATCTTTTTTCAGGAGGACTTAAACTATGAAAAGATTTAAATCACCTGTACCCGCGTTTTCTGTGCGGGCAGCACAGGTGCGGGCAAAGGTGTTATTGGTTTGTGTACTGACATTACTACTTACCGCACATTTCGCTATGGGCTATAGTCCGTCCAATGATAGCTGTTCGAACGCAAAGCCAATCGGTAATGTAACAAACCTGCCGTTCGACACCAGCAATGCGACGTTTGATGGCCCCGGCCACTACGTGCTCAGCCCGAACATCTGGTACCGCTACACGGCTACGGGCACAGGTAACGTTACTGTCAGCCTATGTGGTAGTAACTACGACACCAAGCTTGCCATCTATAAGGGGGGCAATTGCTACCCCTCGTCGGGCGACCTGATTAAATATAACGACGACTCCTGCGGCTGGCAATCAGAGGCCACCTTTGCCGCGACCGCAGGCTGGACGTACCTGTTCGAGGTTGGCGGATTCGGCTCCAGGACCGGTCAGGGTGTGATAACTATCAGTTCCGAGGGGGCGCCACCACCTACAAATGAATTTGACTTAGGTGATGCGCCGGACAGCAGCAACAATTACGGTGTGGCCATGACTGCATTCATGGGAATTCAAGCCAATTACCCCACTGTATTCAACGATGCCAGCGGCCTTGGACCTTATGGGCCGATTCACCAAAATCCAAGGGCGGTGGCTCATTTGGGCAAAAACGTTACTCATGAGGGCGAAGCGGACATCGGCCCAGACGTGGATGGGGTCAACAATATCAGGCCTACAACCAACCATAAAGACAACGATAGGGCCGACGATGGCGTTTTATTCCCGGTCAATATGCCTCATTGTCGCTGGACCACACTTAACTATCTTGTCAACGTTACCAATCCCGGTACCGACCTTTGGGTCAATGTCTGGTTCGATTGGAACCGTGATGGTGACTGGGACGACGACGGCAGCACATATCCAGCCTTTAATTGTTCCAAAGGCTTTGTATCGGAATGGGCTGTACAAAATCAGTATCTTTTCAACCTGCCGACCGGAATACATCAGATCACCACACTGGCGTTTCTCCCCTGGCATCCGAATAATCCGAAGGGAATCTGGATGAGGATAACTCTTTCAGGGCAGCCCTGGAAGGGCGGCAGTTACAGTAACATCAAAGGTAAAGGTAGTGGCGGTTCCGGCCCCCAGACAGGATACGAGATTGGCGAAACGGAAGATTACTACTTCGTTCCGGATACAAGCTACCCGGAGTGTGAGGATTATAACGGCGATGGGATAATTAACTACGAAGACCTGGAGGCTTTCAGAACCGACTGGTTTGAGAACTGTCCGTATTGAACTTCGCGGAATATCTGATTTGTATAAACATACAGGGCTTCGGGGGTAGCTAAAATTGGGTTTGTTTTGCATAATCGTAGTGGGCATCGGGGTATCGGGTTACCAGGCAGTAATTATCAGAGTATCGGGTTATCAGGGCAATCCTTTCTGATTCCCTGCATCCTGATCCCCTGGTCTGCTGATCTCCGCTCACCGCCACCCCCTTTTCCTGATTGATTCCCGATGGATCGGGATCTTCGAGATTGGTTACGAACTATGAACAATGAGCCATCCATAGTTCGATACATTATACCATAAAACAAATTAGATATCGAGTGAAATCCTGAAAAATCTCCGAGACTTGAAGTTCGTATTGCGTATTGCCCTTCGACCCGGCTCAGGACAGGCTAAAGAGCGTATTGCGTGTTTCATGCCTGGTGAGTTGAGCGGCGGATTACGAAATCAGCCTTCCTTCATCTCTTCGAATTCCTCAGGGCAGGCTCGTGTCTCCAGCTAAAAAGTACCAACTGAGGGCGCAGGGATAGTCAAATGACTACGAGCTTTTTCATGTTACAAAGCTGGATGGTTGATATTAGATTATGGATGCTGGATGCGAGACGACGGAGGACCCCCGGCGGAGAAACAGAGAAGCCTGCACCGGGGGTAAACTCCAGGACGGAAGACAGAAGACGGAGGGCGGATAGAAAATAAGCACGAAATCCGAAGCTCTCAACAAGCTTGTCCCTTCAACTACGTTCAGGGCAGGCTCTGAGCACAGTCGAATGGATCCAAACCTCAAATGACAAAAGACAGCAAAAACGGGCCGAAGGCCCGCCGGTTTTCACCGTAAGGCGTACCCCAGGGAGAATATTTAGGATTTTGTTCGTTTGTGCTTGTTTAGGCTCCATTCGGCTGCGCTCCCACCTTCGCAGAAGCTTCGGAGGGCAAGCAGGACAAGTTTAGGATTTTGAAAATCTTATGGCTCTGCGGCTTCCCACCACAGTCTGGGATATTCCTGGCCTTTGCTACTCTGCGAAGTAGCGCGCTACGTAGCACGAGCGAGAACCCACCGTTATCCCCGCTCCCTCTGCAATCGTGCTCGGCAGCATCGGCGTAGGATTTGTAACTTGGCTACGCAGACGCAGAACAATTTAGTCTCCAAGCCCCTGCGGTTTATCTCGCTTTTTCCTCTCCCTCCGCATCGCAGGGGCTTTTTATCTTCGTTAGCGATTGAAACGGCTATGTTACTCTCCGATGCTTTACGTGCGGCGGTCCTTTATTAAAAGATTGTTTTACAAAGCCCAATAATGTGGTAAAATGATAAAAACGCAAAAGATTAGAAACTCTTTAAGCTGCAAAGGAAGATAACTAACCTTTGCAGCTTTTTTTGTTTGGCACTCTACCTACAAAGGAGTAACGATGGGAAAAACACTAAAGACTTCGGCTGAAGGCAGGAAATGCATGTTTCCGCACTGCAAGTGTATCTTGAGTATCTATAACCATCAGGATTACTGTCATATACATCGGGATCAAGTGCCTCTGGACCAGAAACAAAAAGTTCCATATCATCATGTTGTATAAAACGAATGATAGTTTATTAGGGACAGTCACCGTTTTTGCGTACTGTCCCCAGCCATTAATAGGTGGCTGTCCCTAGTTTAGTAATAGGTGGCTGTCCCTAGTTAGTTTAGTTAGTTAGTTTAGTAATAGGTGGCTGTCCCTAGTTTAGTAGTAGCCATTAATAGGTGGCTGTCCCTAGTTTAGTAGTTTAGTTTAGTTTAGTTTTTGGGCTGACTGGTAACTTCACATGCCCGACGTTCGGAAACATCAATCTGCTCTTTTATGTACGTCACTACCTTTCGCTTCCGTGCCGGGCTCAGTAATATCCCGAGAGAGCTTCTTTGAGAATCGCCTTATCAAGAGACAGATCTGCAACCAGCTTTTTAAGCCTGACATTTTCCTTCTGCAAGCTCTTGAGTTGTTTTACCTGGCCAAGCTTCATCTTCCCGTACTGTTTTCGCCAGTTGTAGTAAGTCGCATCGCTGATTTCAAGCTTCCTGCAAACCTGCTCGACAGTACTACCCGAAGCTATTGCGGCATCGGCCTCTCTTAGCTTTTTAACTATCTGTTCTGGTGTGTGAAATTTACGTTTCATTTGGGTATCCCTTTCATTAAAAACTACTGATTTTATCGGATACCCTCTAATCCACAATGGTACAGTTTTTGGGGGTCATGCCAAAGGGAATGGTCGCTCAGGACGCTTCAAGTGAAACTGATAAAGATTGGTGCCAAAGTAGTGAGACATTCGAGATATGTGATATTTCAGATGGCAGAGGTGGCTGTTCCGAGGGCTTTGTTCTGTGAAATCCTTGAGCGTATTAGTCGCTTGACACTTGTAGCAGTGACTCCGGGAACTGGATAATGCTAAGGATAACTGGAAAACTTGTTTTTCAGGCGGAGACAATGGTAAAGGTGCGTCATAAGATTGATAATCAGCTGCCAAATTCTTATTTTTGCGATTATTGTGGCTGAAATATCCTCGAAATGAAGTTAAAAAAATCTTGACTTTCCGAGATAGGTTTGATATTCTAATGGAAATTAGGCTTAGCGGC
>CAYQKF010000171.1:0-9442 GCA_964417935.1 uncultured Pirellulales bacterium | reverse complement strand
TTGGATTAAAAGCTTCTCGCCGTATGGTATTCTACAACGGCAAAATAGAGTGCCGGCTGCTGAAATACGAACTCTACAAAGGAACAAGACAGCCGCGAAACAGCGGACAGGATTAGCCCTGACCTCGCTTTTGCGGTTTACTAAAATATATCGTTGTGGTTTTACTACTAACGGATATAATACCACCATGAACTGCCTTTAGGCAGACTGCCTTATAGGCAGATAAGTAGATTGTAAAGGGGACAGCCAAAGTGATGAAAACTTCTTTAGCACATTTGCCGGAATTTAAATGGGATGAAGTAGAACAACTCGCCCCCTGCGTAAAAAAACTTCACGAAGTGACAGAGAAGATTTGCGTAGCGAAAATCGAGAGTTTTACTTAGAAACAGAGGAAAGGAAAACATGTATGGAATATTTTCACCCTAAAGTTGACAAATACCTCGCAAGGTGGATATTGAGGGATACTTGGCATACGGGGAATGCTCATGATTCGGGACGTTTCTATCACTTCGCAAAGGCAATGCACCTTTATCATAGCACTGGAAATAAATCACAGATAAAAGAGACGATCAGCAAGGCAGTGGAGCAAAATCATCCGAACTTTGAGGCAAACGAAAGGGAAAGGATTGCTGCCGAACGTGCCTCGGAGGTGACACTTATTGCTGATTATATCAAATTCGGTCAGGATTTGGTGGTTCCGGACCAGACGATTGAGAAATGGGAGCCGCCGTTTAAGTAGAAACGCCTATGTCGTCAGGCCTGCGGTCGGTAGAATGGGTTGCTTGTCAACCCACGCAGAATCATTTAATAAAAGAGATTATAAGAGTCCGCCATCCCGCCAAACGAACGGCGGGTAAAAGGCGGATAAATCCGCCACACGGATTGCGGATAAATATTGAAGAATCAACGGGAACAGGGAATATGAATTCTAAAAAAAAATGGGAATACTTTAGCAAGAGGCTTGAAACCATGTGGGATGTATACCTCGAATGTATGGAACACTTTGATGCAAAATTTTCAGAAAAGTGGAAAGTATTTTGCGAAAGTAGAGATGAGCAAAAATACAAAGAATACCTGCGTGAGATTGAATTCCCATACAGAAATACTCTGAATAGCTCAATGCTAATTGCATTTTGTTCGCTAACAGAATATGTGGTGGCTGATATTACGAAAGAAAATGTGCCGGAATATGAAAAAAAGAAAAAATCGGAAGAAGGAGATTGGCTTGCTAAAAATATTAAACTTCTAAAAGATCACAAGTTTAATATAGACCTAAATGACGCTGATGTCAAACTTTTCTCCCATTATATACGGATAAGAAATTGTGTGGTCCACAATGGGGGAAGGATTTCAAACTCAAGACATCAGGATCAGCTTGAAGAGGCGATTAAGGCTGTCGAGGCGTATGCTCAAACTGGTAATTATGATATGATAAAAATTAAAGAAGATTATTTGATGTTAGGGAGTAATTTAATTGGGGATGTTGTTTCAAAAAGCGAAGAGATAGTAAACGAAATTCTTGAAAAAATATAGCTCCGTCAGGTTGTGCAACTTGTTTTCACACGCGGAATCATTTAACAAAAGAGATTATAAGAGTCCGCCATCCCGCCAAACGAACGGCGGGTAAAAGGCGGATAAATCCGCCACACGGATGGCGGATAAATATTGAAGAACCAACGGGAACTTGTTATGCAGATGTAATTATAAATCTTGGAAACAGTAATCTATGAAACAGGTTTTTATAATCTCTGGCCCTAACGGCTGCGGTAAAACAATTTTTGCAGATAAACTCATCGAGGAGTTTAAGCTACCCTTTATTAATGCAGATAATATCGCCTTGGAATTATCGCAGGGAGGTGATATTGGAAAGGTAAGGCTGCAGGCAGGAAAGATGTTTCTGAAAAAACTGCAGGACCATATCAATGAGAATAAATCATTTGTGGTCGAAACAACCTTGGCGGGAAAATATTATTTCCCGAGGATTATTGAAAAACTCAAAAGAAAGAAATATGAAATTATCCTGATTTACATCTTTATTGCCAGCGCCGCCGAAGCTTTCAACAAAGTAACACAGAGAGTCAAAAAAGGTGGGCATTCGGTCCCTGAGGAAGATGTAGTTCGGAGATTTGGCCGAAGCAAAAGCAATTTTTGGAATTTTTATAAAAACAGTGTTGACTCATGGAAGATATATTTCAGCGTTGAAGAAAATTTTGTACCTGTTGCTTTTGGCGAGAAAAACCGATATAATATTATTGATGATGAATTATTCGAATTGTTTTTAGATGGTCTTGGCAGTGCTTGATTACAGTTTCGGGAGTTTATTTATGAAAAATAGATTTAAAAGAGAGACATACGAGCTTACATTAAAAATCGCACGAATCGGCAGTCGAGCTCTTTGCGAAGCACACAAGGAAAACCGTCGTCTGGGCCTGCCTAACATTTTCACAAGGAATAAAAACCTCTATTTCGAAATGCCTGATGGGACCATAACAACTGACAATCCCTTTAAGTAAATGAGGCAGAATAAGCAAAGAATTTGCCCATATAGAAATTTATTTCTCACCAAAAACTGTGTACAAGTGTCCAACATGTTTGCCCATGTGAGATCATTAAATATACCCAAACCCGCAATCTTTATCAAACCAACTTTTAACTTTTATTTTCCCTCGGTGCCCTCTCCTAGAAAGTCCTCCTTATGAGTCCATAGGACATACGGACGGTGGCGGATTTTTTGCGTTGTCTTACTAACGTTTTTTGCGTTCGTGACGCCGCCTATCGGTTTCTTTTAACAGCCTTTTGCGGATTCTAATTGAATTAGGACAAATCTCAACAAGCTCATCGGCTTGAAGGTACTCCATCGCCGCTTCCAGACTCATCTTTCTTGCAGGTCTGACCTTGGCTGCGTCGTCTTTGCCCGCCGCCCGAATGTTGGTAAGCTGCTTGCTTTTTACAACGTTTACAGGTATGTCCTTCTCCTTGCAGTGTTCCCCGACTACTTGTCCTTCATATACTTTTTCTCCGGGCTCAACAAAGAAAATGCCGCGGTCGTATAAGGCATCAAGTGCATAAGCGGTAACTTGTCCGGTAGTGGTCGCAATCATAACTCCCGCCTTCCGCTGAGGTATCGCTCCCCGCATCAGCTCATATCTTTCAAACGAATGATGCATAATCGCTCTGCCGGCGGTCGCATTCATCATCCTGGCATTTAGGCCGAACAAACCTCGCGAAGGTATCAAAAATTCCATGTGAATAAAATCACTCGCTCCGCTTTTGGAATCTATTTTAATTATTTCACTTCTACGGTCGCCAAGAAGACTCATCACGGAACTCTGGCAATCCAACGGGCAATCCACCGCAAGTAATTCTATTGGTTCATGACGCCTCTCATCGACTATTCTCAAAATCACATTCGGCTTGCCCACACAAACCTCATACCCTTCACGCCGCATATTCTCTAACAATATCCCAAGATGCATCAGTCCTCTGCCCGAAACATTGAATTCTTCAGGACTCTGCCCCTCTTCCACCCTTAACGCAACATTCTGCTGAAGCTCCTTTTCAAGCCTTTCTCCAATTTGTCTGCTTGTTACATATTTGCCGTCTCTGCCTGCGAAAGGACCATTGTTAACTCTGAATGTCATTGTCATTATCGGCTCATCAACAGAGATAACCGCAAGCCTCGAAGGTTTATCCGCACAGGCAATCGTGTCACCTATCTCAACAGGATCAAGTCCCGATATCGCACAGATATCACCGGCCTGAACGCTTGAAACCTGCTTTCTGCCAAGGCCGTGAAACTGATGAATATGCATAACTTTCTGCTGGGTATGCAGACTTTCGGCGTCAATTACTGTAACCGGCTGACCTTCGGTTATTTTTCCCGCGAAAACCTTGCCAATTGCTATTCGTCCAACATACTCCGAATACTCCTGGTTTGTCACCAGCATTTGCAACGGCGCGTCTTGGTCAACTGTTGGCGAGGGAATATTGTTTATTATCGCATCGAATATTACCTGGACATTATCGGTTTTATTAGCCATATCTGTTGTTGCCCAACCATCTTTGGCTGATGCGTAAACAATTGGAAAATCGAGAGCCTCATCATCTGCGCCGAGTGATACGAGCAGATCGAATACTTCATTTACGACATCGTCTGGCCTGCTGTTTTCGCGGTCTACTTTGTTTATGACTACTACTGGTTTTAGTTTGTGTTCGAGGGCTTTGGTCAATACAAATCTTGTTTGCGGCATTGGGCCTTCAAATGCATCTACTAAGACTAATACACCATCTGCCATTTTTAAAACTCGTTCGACCTCGCCGCCAAAATCGGCATGGCCTGGAGTGTCGATCAGATTAATCTTATATTCATCGCCTTTTGAGTCGGTATAGTTGATCTCGCAGTTTTTGCTTAGGATTGTTATCCCGCGCTCTTTTTCGATGGGGTTTGAATCCATTATTAAATTGTGCTGGCCGCTGGCTAATTTATCGAGCTCTTCGGTCCTGAACATGCCGGACTGGTAGAGAAGCTGGTTCACCAGCGTTGTTTTGCCATGATCGACATGGGCGATTATTGCTACATTACGAATATAATCTGAATACATAACAAACTTTCAATTAGGGAATATTAAGATAAAAAAATAAACAACTATTCAGGATTTGCTTGATCATTCCCATGTGAATCAATCATTTTACCCTTATTTTCAGCCCCGTCAATACAAAACCATATAATACTCCCCAAAAACTGGATGTACCTATGCAACCGTGGTCGTAGGTTCATCACTCAGAGCCAAGGCCGGTTCATACTCTGTTCTGGCAAAATGTACTTTTTCCCCTAGTCAGCAGGGAACTTCGTGTATTCTATTGAATTCCATTGAACCGCGCGTAACGTTGCGGTTCAGCGGCGGCGTTCACGCCGTCCCTTGGAACCGCTGGTTCTGTGATTCAATCATCTGGTCCGCGCGTGAACGTCGTAAATAGCATCGACATGGAGGCGCGACAGATAGCTATATTAAGGATTGGAATATTCCACGTTCTTGACTCCTGTGGGGATTTATCTGCACTTCTGATATTTGCGGAAATGCGGACAATGCTCTTCTTTCGCTTTTTCCACTTGGTCTTGATTTGAATTAGATATTTCTCTCCAGATCTCACCATCTGTTCCGTCGTGTAAACTCCATCTCCTACTGTACGAACGAGGTCTTCATGGGACATCGTCCTAAACCGATCAAGTTCATTATTGAGAACTGACTTTGCTTCTTCCTTGTTCATCATTGCTCACAGAACATACGCTTATCCGGCGAGGGGGTTTGCCCCCCGATTCTGGTTAAAGCGATTGTTAGACAACAGTACTATTCTTTTTAATCCAAGTTAATACTGGCCTTAAAGGCTAAATCTTTAAGTATTGTCTTTAAAAGCTTCGCTTTCGATTTCATATCAGACTTATTTATTTTTTCACCTGCAAGTTTTTCTTTTGCTTCTTTTATTGCTTTGTTAATCAAGTCAATCGGCATTCTTGCACAGACTTTACAATAAAGGCTCATTGATCGACCTTCATTATAATTCTCAAGTAATTCTTCCAACAATTCCCGTCTTTCTTCTTGTTCTCTCAACCAGCTCTCTAAACCTGCTTCTTTAATTTGACGTAAATTATCAGCAGCCGGAATCCACTCTACAACTTTTCTTATCAGGAAGATTGGGCAGTTAAATATTTCACCGCATTCGGTACAAGTCTCAAATCCATGCTTCTTCACACAGCAATTCCAAATACTGCACCATGAGTGTTGTTCTCCCAATCGACAGCCGATACATCTGCTTGGTGCTTTTGACTGATACTTGTTACATAATCCACAATATAATCCGCAGCACCCGATGAGACTCTTTGCTTCACTTTTTTTCATTTTTTACAGATTGTCCATTTATAGTTGTTGTCTAACGGCGCTCTTCAGCCGCTGCGTTTAGCTGTCGGCTGCAAGAGCATGGTTAGCCAACCTGCAAGCGATAAATTCCAAGACTACGGCTGCCAAACGAAGTCTAGTGAATTCATCAAGACGTCCAATCGGGCCTTCAGTGACTATGCTTAGTCGTAACTTGCACGGGTTACTTCATCACTCATTGTTGGCGCGATAAGTGGTTTCCATGTGGAGTTCTCCCATGTCCCAAGATGAGTATGCATATCAAGATATTTTTTCGGTATCGGGTGAGTGCCCACAACGACATTGACTTCATAGCGTTTTTCAAGAAAGGTTTTGAATGTATCGATATAGGGACAGGGGGGATAACCAACCACCAGGCCGGTAGCTAAATGAATAACCTCTGCACCATTCTTCACCATCTCTTCGCCCGCATATTCTATGTTGCCACCAGGACAACCATCGCACGTTGTAAAACCAATCAACTCAACTTCGGTGTCCGTGTATATGCTGAAAGCACCTTCCTTATTCCTCATCGCTCGGAAACATTTTCCGCCCGCACAGCGGCGATAGCGATCGCAGATAACAATTCCAATCTTTGTTTTTGAGTTCATTT
Source organism: uncultured Pirellulales bacterium (assembly GCA_964417935.1). Lineage (GTDB taxonomy): Bacteria > Planctomycetota > Phycisphaerae > Sedimentisphaerales > Anaerobacaceae > NIOZ-UU13. The sequence continues at coordinate 2,917 of CAYQKF010000171.1, read as the reverse complement.
CAATTCCTTTGGATTCTTACTAGGCCAATTTTCACGGCATACAACCGGGGCATAGGGTTGGCTAACTATTGATTATATAGTTTCCGTATAAAACTCCTTACCTCTCCGAGCCTCAGTATAACACCCCTTTGCCCAAAGTCAATAAGTATAGTGCTCTCGATTGAAAATTTCCGTTTGTACGCGGTTAAGGAGCTTTACAATAATAGTTTATGATTTTACTCGCGGGAATTTACAACCCTTCAAGGGTATAATCCCTTGAAAACGACTTACTAATTCCGGGGACACCATACTTAATTCCAGCCGTCCTCTGCGTCCCAAAGCTCCGCAGTAATTCAGCCCACCCGCTGTCATCTATCAAAACCTGTCATTAGCAAGTATAACGCATCCAAAAATGCATCGTACAACTTTAATTCCTTAAATAGCTAAACGTCCATAATATTCTTACACACTAACATATTTTTTCAACACATTCTCCAAACTTGTCAAAAAGCCAAACAAAGATCTCATTGCTGATACTTAGATAGCCAATCATTGAGAACTCGATGTCTCGAAGAGGGAAGTCGTATCGAAATACAACAGAGTCAGAGCCCTTTTTAACGTCAAGGGCTATTGAATTGGAATGGAAATTGGGATGTGCAAACTCGCTCAGAAACTCGTAATTGTCTCGCAGAATTGCCTTGCGTCCCGTTTTGAGTTTAAAAAGCTTTCGATCTACAACCTTGTCAGCAAAGTCAAGTTGAGTCATGATGTTCTTAGTATCTGGAATATCCGTCTTAGATTTGTACTTTGATGCAGCGATCTGCTTGAACACATCGTCTTCAAAGTCATCAAGTGAAATATCCTTGTGTTGGTAGGATGTTATGCGTTTGTACAGATACCCGATAGTTGCGGTAGACTCATAATGGCCTTGAATACAGAGTGCAAGTGCATACGCATTCTTGTTGCGCAAAGCTGCAAATGTTGCGTCGAATAGATAGGTCGCTCGATGTAGGAGTACTTGGCGAGTCACATAGCAATTGACCTTCAGTCTCATTGGAGGATTTGTGCGACTTTCGATAGGGTAATCGATACGTAAAAGCTTCCTCTCGGTTAAGTCTCGGTATGTATGTTGAAGATCATCGAAGAGTTCAGACTCTCCGCGTTCTTCAAACTCTTTCTGCATGTTTTCATAAAAATAACTCATTAAGTTCCTCATTAATTACGGGAGTTTAATAGGGACGTTTACGTATTTATGTTACCTTATTCAGTTCTTTTACTTTTGTTTATTTACAGCTTCAGCCTGCTTTTTCTTCTTTGCACGACCTACTGCTCATGAACGAAGCCTAAAAATAGTAAACGTCCCGAATTATTTCCTTCATCTCAACTCCCATGATTCAGGGCTAACGACAAGCATCAGCGGAGAGCCGCCGCGTAGCGGTGGTGAATCCGCTGAATGGCATTGATATGTGCTCTTACTGAACTAAATCCCATGGCATCCAGTATGCCGGTTTGTAGTCAAAAGGGACTAATAGTCCCTGTTCTTCTTGAGCAAGATCGCGCCATTCACCTTGCTTCTTCAACGACGCCCAAGAGGCCACTGCACCAAGCACAGAATCCCTCTCATGCTCAGAGTATTGGCCAGCATCAGCGTGAACGTACTTACATAAATTCTCGATACCTATATCGTTCGGTGGTTTTTTTTTATTGGCCAAGCCGAGCAGATAAAGCAGGGCTTTGGGATGTGTTTCTGTTATCGCGATAGTTGGAAACTCATCCATCAACAGTTTCGCGATCAGTGGTCCCTGAACAAGACATGCGCCCCAAAGCGAATTCAATTGCTGGACAGTGCCTCCTGGACTCTTCGAGCCCAACTTCTTAATGGCATTTCTAACTAAATGATCAGAATGGCGCTCACCATTAGAGACCCAGAGCAATGGGGCATCAATACCAGCTCCGGTTATTGTTACTTGAGAAGGCAGGCGACTTTTCACTGCCAACAACGCGTTTTGGGCGTGATCGGCGTTACCAGCGTGAAGGATTCGGAGACGCTCACCTTCTGGCGAGCACATTGCCCAGCCAAATTTGCCTTTTCCTCCTGGGTCAAATCCGACGTAGAGTTCCATTTTCCTTTTTCACATAACTATGTATATATGGTTTCCGTATAACATCCCGAACTTCTCGTCATCCATAGGAATCCCAGCCGCTATTGTACTCTCCTAAAATACAAAAATATTCTGATCTGTCAAGAAAGAATTGACAAACAAATAGGCGCTTTCTTTCTGACTTAGGCAACGGTGTACTCAACCGTTTTAATCCTTGGATTATCAATTAATTTTGGGCAATTCGACAAACTAATTGCATAGCGGTGGATATTCAATACTTGTCTGACGACAGTCAAGATTCTCCTTTTCTGGAGTTTACCCCCGAGAACTACTCCCTTGACTTTCTGCAGGGGGCCATCCGTCCTGGAGTTTACCCGAGTTTATCCCCGGGTGTACTTACACGGCTCTTCTGCCGGGGGGTGCAGGCTTCTCTGTGTCTCTGCCGGGGGTCTTCTGTCTCAACCGTCGAATTGGATACTCAGCAGTTATAACAGGAGCAGACCACTGTCTGTTCAGTAGTTACCTATTTTACCACGCTTGCCTATATTTCCACATTTTTGACCAAAAGCGCGGGTACCCTCGAGCAAAAACAAGAATTTTTGAAAAATTCCTAACTGCCTTTCTGACATCGAGTTACGAGAATCCCAAGTCATGAACCGATGACTTTTTTCGCATCAAAAGCGCAGTTAGCTCTAATTATAGAGGCGCTACTTTTTTTCGCCTCCGGCAAAAAGCGGCCAAATACTAAGAGCCAGCAGGCCCGAATCCCTGCATGCCTTAAGCAGGGAACCGTTTTGAACATTTAATTTTGTGTAATTTGGATTTGTTTAGGATTT
>CAYQKF010000170.1:0-9500 GCA_964417935.1 uncultured Pirellulales bacterium | reverse complement strand
AACCAAAAGTGAGGATACCTTCGAGCAAAAATCGGATTTTTTGAAAATTTTTTAAAAATCGTGGTTTCACCGCCTAACTGCGAAAGTTGGGCTAGCGTGGACGAAGTAATAGTTAGCTTGTGGGATTGGTCTCGGCTTTAGCCTAACATCTCGGAGTTCCCCCTTGCCAGGGCTCTCCAGCAAGGCTGCTCCTGACAGTGTCAAGAATCCTTGTGCAACGAATCTTCTGACAAAGGCTATTTTGGTGCATAAGTATCAGTGTCATGTTCAACGCGATAAGTGTGAGATATTTGGCCGTTGATCCGCTCGGCGCTTTCAGTCTCTGGCAGATATGCCCGCACGTAATCTACTATTACCTCTGATGAACGGACGTTCACACACAAGTGACCGGAGTTTGGCAGGATATCGCCACTTTGGTAGCCATAAACGTCAGCTTGATTGGCCCTCTTGAAATTGTGGTGGCTGGGTTGGGGAACCAATTGGTAGATAACGCCGTCGAGTTCCTGCTTGGCGAAAAAGTGATCATGGCCGTGGAAAAAGATGGTTACATTGTTGTCAACCATCAATTGGTGAATCGGCTTGTCCCACGAAGGCCGGTGTTGATCAAAGCCCCAGGTGCCGTCGATATTATGGCCTCCCATTTCATAATAAGGGACCCATTCGACACCACCACGTCCCTGTGCGTCGCCGCCAATGAGTTGGTGGCAGAAAACGAACTTAAAGGTAGCGTTGCAATCTGAAATAGTTTGCTTGAACCAATGGTATTGCTCTTCGCCCAGGGTCCAGGTCCATCCGTCTGCCTTTTCGCCGGGCTTGGTTTTTGTGTACCAGTAAGGGTCCAGCACCACAAACAGGGCGTCACCCCATTGCCAGGAATAGTAGTTCTGACGCAAACCGACAAACTCTTCTTCGATTTGCAAGCCAGTGTAGAACCCATCCGGCAGGGGATTGGGAAAATACTTCTTTCTGAGCAATGTTGACCACACTGCTAAATTATCGGCTGTGCCGTCACATTCCCAACCTGCCTCGGCGTCATGATTGCCCAGGACCAGGAATAAAGGAACCGAGTGACATAGAAGACTGAAATACGATTGCTGCACGAGATAACGCTTTTCGATGAGCTCATAGACCTTGGGCCGGACCTTGTCCGACATAGGGGTATCCCCGAGATCGATGACGAAGTCGGGATTGTCTGCCGATTCATTGATAAGCGTTCGTTCATAAAGCTCTGGAATCGACTGCTCATCCAGATGGGGATCCGCCTGCACCACAAAGGTAAATGGCGTGCCCGGGGGACGTTGAGTATGGAAGCTAAAAAGACCACCCGGCTCACAGGCATTCGCATCAACAGGGCCTTTCCAGAGGCAGTAATAATAACGTGTATTCGGATTGAGTCCCTCGACCGTAACGGCAGCCGTTTGGCCCTTCGGAAGTGTTATCGTCTCGGTTCGGTCTACCAAGTATTGCGGGTCTATGCCGTACTCAATAAAGAAATACATATCTTCGGTGGCCATCACTTGGGCGCATATAGATGTATCTGTCGGGCGTCCCAGGATGATGCCATGACTCAGAGGTTCCAAATCCGGCAGTCCGTTGCCCCAACGGGGATCTGCTGCATGAATTGTCCCGTTTTCCATTTGCTTGGCATAAAAAGACTGAGCATGAAGCAGTCTTGGTCCGCCGGCAAAAGGACCCAGCAAAGCTCCACTACGCTTGAGAAAGTCACGGCGATTCATTATGTACTCCTTATCAATAGTTCAGTAAAACGACTTATTCACTTCCAATATCCTCATCTTTGTTACCTCTCTTTACTGCCCGGTGATGGTATAGCTGTAGCAAACTTTCCCATTTATCTGTTCAGTCGTCTCGTCCTCAGGAAGAAAGGTCCGAACGTACTCGACGAGCACCGAAGATTTGGAAACGCTGACCCTAACGTAACCGCTGCAGGGAACCAGGTCACCGGATGTAAAACGATCCGCATTGTCGAGGCCGTAGGTTGGGTCGGCCGGGTAGGGCGTTGTCTGGTAGGTGACGCCGTCGAGTTGCTGTCGGACAAACATGTGGTCGTGTCCCTGAAAGAAAATAGTAACTCCGTTTTGAACCATCAACTGGTGTATTGGCATCTCCCACCCGGGACGTTCTGTATCAAATTCCCATACTCCTTGTTTGTTATAGCCACCCCATTCGTAAAGGTCTGCCACTTCTACGCCGCCACGGCCAGTGCCGCTCACGTGATGGGCAAAGACGAATTTCCACTTGGCAGTGCTTTGTTCCAGGGTATGTTTGAGCCACTGGTACTGGGCATCGCCGTGGGTAATCAGCCACTTGTCCTTTGTCTTGTCGCCTCCACCAAACACATTATCCACGACAACGGGCGAAGGCCAGTAGGGGTCGATGGTGACGAACAGGGCATCGCCCCACGTCCAGGCATAATAGTTTCTGAGCAAGCCGATGAATTCTACAGGCTCCGTGTTGCCCGTGTAGAAACCGTCGGGGGCTGGTTGAGGATAGTACAGGTTGCGGGCATTCTGAGCGTAAACGGCGACATTGTTCGGCGTGCCATCCAGTAGATAACCGGCTGCCTGTTCGTGATTGCCGTTGACCAGGAAAAGTGGTGTGGAGTTGGCGATCAGTCCCAAGTACGGGCGCTGAAGTGTGTAGCGTTCGGTGACCAAATCGGCGTTGATGGTGTCCGGGCCGTACCTATCAACACTGAAATCGTCGCCCATTAATATGTAGAAATCGGGCAGGTCGGATGCAGCGGTGAGCAGCGTGCGGGTGTACAGGTTGGGATCGAACCGCTTTGTGCGTTCGGGGTGCGAATCGCCCTGGACACCAAAGGTAAATGTACTGCCCGGCGTCCTCTGAGTATGAAGGGTATACTCCTGGCCTTCCTTGAACTCGTCCCCACCGGACCCGCGAAAACGCATTCGATAGTAATACCTCGTATTGGGCTGCAGATACGCGATAACATCTTCAAAAGGCACCCCTGCAGCAATCTTAGAAGTAGCCGTCCAGTCAGCATACACGCCCGATTGTGTACCATACTCGAAGTAAGCCTCAAGCTGTTCATTCGAGAGTACATTTATTGTAATACTGCTGTCAGTGGGGCGACCCAGAACTATCGTCCCATCAAAGATGCCTGTCGGCCCGTTGTCGGCAAGAAAGGCAACGTCTGCTGTACCCACAGCAAGTACGGCTGTTCCAACACTTATTTTCTTTAGAAAGTCACGGCGTTTCACGATATACCTTTAATAATAGTCTGGTATGACATATTCACTTCCCTTGTCCAGTCGGCCTCAGCGACCGCTAATTAGTTCCTGTTGCGGAAACAGTATTTGTCATTCCCGCGAAAGCGGGAATCCAGCTTTTTCGCTCTGGACCCCTGCTTTCGCAGGGGTGACATCGTCGGTTGTTGCTTTCCACAACAGGAACTAATTAGGCAAATACCCACTCACCTGCATGTCGATCGAATACAAAGCATGTGTACTGGTGATATACAATGTACTGGCACCCAGGCCACCAAAACAAACATTAGTGACTTGCCCTCCGGCTGGGATATCTTGAATCAATTCACCGGATACGCTGTACACCAGCACAGAGCTTTCATTGGTGATGTAGACATTGCCAAGCCTGTCCAGGGTCATACCGTCACAAGCCTTGGACACAAATAACTGTTTATTGGATAAGGTTCCAGGATTCGTGATATCATAGATATAGACCTTTCCGGCCCCATGGTCGGCAACATACAGAATTTGCCCATCCGGAGTTCCTATCAATCCGTTCGGACGCACCATGTCGTTGATGACGCGGGTAACGCTGTTTCGATCGGCGCTGATATAGTAAACATGCTCACCGTTTTGAGTAAGCTTGGTGCCGTAAGCCGGGTCACTGAAATAGATACCGCCATGTGAATCGATCCAGAGATCATTAGGTTTATTAAAACGTTTACCTTGATAGGTGTCGGCGAGGACAGTAACGTTTCGCTGCTCAGATATCGATACGACACGTCCCAAGTCACCTTGGCAGGCTATGAGATTGCCCGATGTGTCAAAGAACAAGCCATTAGCGCCACCTGAGTTCTGCAGGAAAACGGATGGCTGCCCCTTGTTATTGAGTTTGTAGATTTTGCTGGCCTGTAGGTCACTAAAGAATAACTCGCCGTTGCCATTGGCAGCAGGTCCTTCGGCAAAGTCAAACCCGTTAGCTATGATTATGGCCTGTGCACCTGGTAGCGTGACTGTCTCTGGAGTCAGTCCGGAAACAGATGTGCCGCATTTGGCAATACGAAAACCAATATGATACCAGGGGTGATAGGGGTCCTGCGGGCCACGAAAATGCGCGGGGTTACGGTTTGATACACGGCTGTGGCCCTGCTGACCATTATACCAGTTGCCGCTGCGCAGGACGTGGTAGATATCCCCATCCGGCATTGGTTTTCCGGTGCCCGGCCCCTGGGGATTATAACGTGGGCTGGTGCTGTAGTAATCACTGTGGTACCAGTCATTGGTCCATTCCCACACATTGCCGGCCATGTCATACAGACCGTAGCCGTTGGAGCCGTCTTTGGTTTGATAGGTATTTGCCGAGCCTGGCCAGTTGAAATCGGCTTTGAAGTGTTCCTGGCCGTCATAGAAACCAACAGGTGTGGTGTACGGCATTGGACCAGCCTCGTAAGGGTCACCGGAATTCGGCCAGTTGGCCTTGGCATTTTCCGGATCATCGCCCCATGGATAAATGGCATACGGGTCATACAGTCCGCCACGACCGGCATACTCCCATTCGGCCTCAGTGGGCAAGCGATAACCGTTCTGGGAAAAGTCACAGATTTGGGTATTTAAGTCGTAACAGGGTGACAAGCCGTATTGCCGGCTCAGCCAATTGCAGTAGGAAACGGCACCAAACCAACGGACACCCACGACCGGATGGTCATCCTTGTCCACAGCTACACCGAAAACATGGCCATCAAAATGAATGCGACTGTAGCCATCGCTTTGGTAGGTGTCACAAAGCAGTTCGCCTGTGCGGGTATCGGTCACATATCCTGCGTCAACCGCGATTTGTTCCTGCAACAGGGCGTCGTTGAGAAAGTCACAGTACTCTTGATTCGTGATTTCATAAACCCCGATATAGAAGTTGTCCAGAGTCACGAGGTGAACCGGAACCTCGTCATTACGATGCTCGGCGCCGCCAAGGTCATGGTGGTCACCCATGGCAAAGGTCCCGCCCTGAATGTGCTGCATCACTGGCACATTGACATCCGGTAGGATAGCTACAGGGCCACGTACACAGCGGATCAGCAAGCCGGCTGTTTTGGGTTGATAGCTGACAGTACCGAAGCGAAAGTTTGTAGTCCAGGCCCTGTCAGGATGACCTGCCAGGGTAGTCGAGGACCAATAATCGTTACTCTGCAAGTCTGGGAATACCGTAGAATCGACGGCCGGATTCGTTAAAGTGACATCAGTGAGAGAACGCAACTCCTTAATGTTCGGCAAACGCCAATCCTCCTTGCCGGCCGAGATCAGATCCTCTGCATGAACCAAGGCTTGTTCCCAGGTCATCTTCAACGCAGGTTCGGTTTGCTGCCAGATTAGGTCTGTGAGAAGATCTGTGATGGTACCGTCATTGTTATCCATCCAGCGCAGTGTTGATTGAGTTATTTGTCCTCTCACACAGCGTACGTGGATGCGCTTATCTCCACCAGCATCTGCAGATTCGCTCATACGATGTGCTCCAATGCCACCTCCTTCATTGACTACCCAGACGCGGCTCGGATCATCAGCCCTGGTTTCGCACGTCCACCAATACTGAGCCCCACTCGGCGGAAAGTAAGCTGTATTTAAGGCGGGATTATGTTGGCCGTGATCAAGGATGCCGAAGAGTTCGTCACTTGTTGGGGCTCGCCAGTTGTCATAACCACCCAGGCTTAGAACGTCGGCATATGAGATCGCATCCTCCCAGGTCATGGACCCTCCGTCAATTTTCTGCCACATCAAGCCCGTGACGTTATCCGTGATGGTGCCGTCGCCATGGTCTGTATAGGACGGTGGATTAATGATGTAGTCGGAGTCTTCACCAAAAGTATCCGTATAGTCATCTACCTGACCGGTATCGGTTAGTCGAGACCCACTGAAGCTCTCTGCTGAGTCTTCGAATGCGTTTGGGTCCTGTGTGTCCAGAAATAAAGCATAATGAACAGCAAGGTTATCCTGAAAGCCCGGAGATGTACGGCATTCGGCGGCTCGAACCGTCAACAACAGGTCTTTGGGCTTTGCCGGCTTCAGGGGAGCGAGTACGTTGGTTCCGGGAGCTGGGCTGTTGTAAGAAGGAGCTTTGCCAGTGATGGTGTCTCCTGGTGTAAGGTCTCTGCCAACAAGAGCTGGATGGTCCGCGCCGTACCGGTAGGCCCGAAATACCGAATTGGTCATGGGCAGACTGTCGGGCATGACCGTCACTGGACCGTATTGGCGAGTCATTGGGTTGATGTACTCCCAGACGAGTTCGCCCTTGGAGGTCACTTCAAATAAATGTCCCTCAGTGTCCGAGCAGATCAGGGTATTACCGTTTGGTAGACGCTGAGCGCCTCCCCCGATATGGCTGAAGAATCCCTGGTTGCTCTTCGAATGGTATTCCCACGCGATTTGGTTAGACATCAGCTTATTGGGTTTGTGCGTATCGTGATGGAACTCTACATTGGTGTATCCCGCGTCTGGCGGATTCACATAACCTCCTGTATCACGTCCATTTACATCCAGGAACCCATTGATCTCGAGTATATAGGACTGGTTCGTTCGTTCGAACAGATACTGGCCGTTGTTAAAGACCAGGAAGTGTCCGGCCCCAGGCAGGCCCGCATCTATCCATTGCACATCATGGGCCCCGCCGATCTGTTTGTGGCCGCTGGTACACTTAGTCCAGTCTTCCAGGATTGACGGAGGGTCGCCCTGTTCGTACCGGGCCGGATCACCAAAGCGATACAGAAAGTCGCCTGCCTCACTGGCCGCCAAGTCAATACTGGCCTGTGGATCGCCAACTACAAACGTGCCGTCATGATCGATCACATAAAACTCGCCTTGTACGGAGTTAGTCACGATATGCCCCAGTTCCGGATGGTAATCCAGCGAGTTGCAATGGAGCCAATCGCGTTTCAACGGTCGGCCGGGCAGATTAATGTTAATGCGTCCCGGATAATCGGCAATGGTCTTGCCTTCGCCTACATAGTTGTCCTTGGTCGTGTCGATATCTTGAACAACATGGTCAAAAAACCACCACTCCCACACGATGTAGCCATCCATATCCACCTCGACAATGGTATCCATCTGGGCATCTTTGTATTTACGCGATGGGTCGCAGCCCGCAGCGATGGCCTGCTCGTGGGTAATGGACTTGTTAGCTATGTAGAGAGTGGTGTAGGCCCCGAGCTTTTTGTTGAAGATTCGTACGAAATCGTGATGGGGGGCATAGTCGGAGCGCGTCTCGGTATAACGCCACACCACATTATCATCCCAATCCACTTCCACAAAGCCGCCGCCCCGACTGGGGTCGTCTGTGGACGAATCCAGTATATTCCCATTGTCCAAGAACCGAGGATTGGTTCGCACTTTAGACCATCTACGCACTACATAACCTTCCATATCGACCAGATACGCTCCCTTGGCCCCAAAGAGCGTGTAACCGTTGTAGGCCCTGGCTGCGTCCCAGTAACGTGCCTCGGTCGGACCCTGGAGGGCTTCATGGGCATGGGCCACATTCAAACAACACAGCACCCAGATGACACACTTACGAAACCGTTGTGATTTTTGAAACGCTTGGGCTAAAGCCCATCCCACATTATTTAACGCCGTCATTGCTATTCACCTCACGTGTAATCTAAATGATCATCAATCAATTCGAAGGAAGCGCTGCTCCCGGAGTAAGATCCTTGTCCACCAGTCCTGGATAGTTCGGATCGTAACGATGCACTTTGAAGATCGCATTCATAGCATGGGCGCGGTGATCCAAGGGGATAGGGTCTCCCTGGCTGATGGGACCGTCGCCGGCGACAGGACAGACGTATTCCCAAACGTTTTCCCCTTCCAAGGTAACTTCAAAGAGCACACCGCTGGTGCCGTCGCATATCAACGTATTACCATTGGGCAAACGCTGACAGCCTGAGATGGCCTCGGCAAAGAAATCAGTGGGTATAGGCGCCACATAGGTCCATAGAAGCTCGTTGGGATCATAAGCCCGATCGTATTCAAGCACATAAGTTCCGTTGACATCTATGGGAGGAATAATCTCATCCACCGACGAATACCCCCAATCCAGGCCAACCTCATACGCCGGTAAGTCCCGTGAATCGGTGTAGCCCTCGGGTAAGCGACGGAGCCCATTGTTAAAGATCAGGATATTACTTTCACCGGGACAATTTGGTTCGATCCATTGGCAGTCGTGTTGCTGGAATAACATTTGATCCGGGGCATCACCTCGATTGTAGGCAGCCGGATTACCCCAGCGGTAGAGAAGATCCCCACCCTTGCCATAAATCCCTCCAGTGCTGCCGGCCGCTTCCTCCGTAGTGGTGCTGTGATCAATAATCCAAAGCTCGCTGCAGCCGCGTACACTCAACATGATCTGATCGAGCTCGGGGTTGTAGTCGATGGAATTCATGTGATTCCAGAAGGCCGCGGCTTTGCGACCGCTACCATTGCATTCTACCCAGATACGTTCCGGGTGGTTTGCTGGATTGCCATAGTTGGGCTTGGTCGGGTTGTTGTCCTGAATCAGATGGTCCCACACATGCCACTCCCACACGATCTTGCCGCCTTCGGGATAGATGGGTTCAATCTCAATCACGGAGTCGGGAAGGAGTTCATCGTCACGCAAGGCCTGCTGCGTAAAACCAACTGCAAGACACTCGGACAGTGTTTTTCTTTCCACCACCAGGGCCAGAATATTGCCATTGGGTAAGGGCTCGATATCGTGGTGTGTGCCGTAATCTCTGGAATAATAATCCATCTCCCAAACCAGGTTGCCCTGCCAATCATACTCTTCAATGCGTCCGCCTTCACCACCCCCGGTACCGCCGGACCCTTTGATAAAGCTGCTATGGAGCAGGTGCCCATTAGGCAGCAGATGTACGGATTGCCCCGGTTCGTACGGGCTGTCCCAGGTATTGATGATCTGGCCCTGATTATCCATTAGGTAGGTGCGGGTATAATGTTTGGGGGCAAACAGGGTATAACCTTCGTAGGCTTTGGGGGTATTCAGAATCAGACCGATCTGGCGTTCTATGAAGCCAAAATCACCATCTTTTGGAGGCTTGCCTTGCCCATTAGAAACAACGGAGTTGCACAAAAAGATTAGGCAAACAACATACAAACAGGTAATTCTCGACCTTGTCATGATACTTATCTCCTTATTTAATTGACTGAGACTTTCCAAAACATTCTTTTGAATCCAAGACTTAGTACTACAGCGCAACATAGTTATAGCTCACACGGTACACAAGATTTCAATTG
>CAYQKF010000169.1:0-9511 GCA_964417935.1 uncultured Pirellulales bacterium | reverse complement strand
CCATTCGTCGGGACTTCCCATCCGTCTATCCACGTACTGAATATCTCGTCGGGTGGATAATCGTTGTAATCCTCAATACCGTCTATCCCAATGAAGTCGGTTACCGAGAAGCTCCATACGTTGCCTTTGCTGATTGTCGCGTCGGTATTATACTCATCGACACGCCAGTAGTAAGGCCCGCCGCCCCATTCAACGCCTTCGGCTGGAGTGTAAATAGTAATACCCTGTCTGCCTCGATATATGCCGGTCGTATCGGATGCATTGGCATCGACAACAGCGTCTCTATCAATCCCGAAGTAAACATCGTGCCCAGATACATTATTTCCCGGCGACCAGCTAAGGGGAGTCGCATCTCTGATGTACAGTATTGAGCCTTGACTCGGCTTCGGGTTCCAGGCAAGCAGCAGATCGCCTCGTATAGCGACTAAGATTTCTTCCTGAGTCAGAGCCTTGTCGTAAATGCGCACCTCGTCAATCTCGCCGGCGATTGGGGCTCCGCTGCCCCTGCTTCCGTTGAAGTTGGTTGCTTCGGAGTTAGAACCAATGAAGCCAAAACGGGTGTTTCCGCTTCCAAAAGTGTTGCCACCGGAAGCCGATGCCTCCGGACGACCATCGATGTAAATAGTCAGCCTGCCATTGTCATATACGCCCGTGACATGATGCCACAGCCCGTCATCCACGCGCGTGACGCTGCCGTAGTCAACCTGTCCTGAACTGGTCATCACATCCCAGCCTACCTGGCCGTCACCGGCGCCGCTGCCGTTAATCTCCAGGCGCCAGTAATTGTCGCGGTCAAATGAGGCAATGTACTGGGCAGCCGCGCTGCTGGTGCGGATCCAGGCACAGACAGTCACCTCAGTGTTATCCATGCTGTTGTAGCTGAGATTCTGAATCGCCACGTAGCCGCCACTGCTGAAGTCCAGTGCAGCATTACCAAGCAAACCAGGGATTGCCCATTCCGGACCGAAGAGTACCCCGTGATTGCCATGACCGGACCAATCAAGGGCATTACTGCCCATACCTTCGTCAAGCGTCCACCAGCCGATAAGATCAGGGTCAGTAATGGGTATATCAGGCTGGGTTTTGAAGCTCCAGACATCGCCTTTAAGTGTCGTGATGGCATCAAACTCATCAACCCGCCAGTAGTAAACCTTGTCCAATTCAAGTGTGCCGGGAGTATAGGTTGTATCTGACTGGGGCAGACCCACAACGGCATTGTTGACATCGTCAAAGTTGTCTCCGAAAAATACATAGTGCAATTTAGCATTAAAACCAACCGTCCAGTTGAGTTCCACATCCGGTTTCACAAATTTGACGCCGTCAGCCGGTATGGGGTCATAGGCAGTCCTGGGGGGAATGAAAAAGCTCCAGACATCACCTTTCCACGGACTATTTGGCTCGGTGTCATTAACCTCATCGATTCGCCAGTAGTAAGTTGTGCCAGGAACAAGACCTTCCGGATAAGCAAATCCAAGAAAGCCGGCAATTAAGTTCGTTGTGGCCTGGTTACCCCGGAACGTGTCGGCAGTGCCGGCATCTACATCCTCAAAATTATCACCGAAGTACACATCGTGCGAGACCGCAAAACCTCCCGGATTCCAGCCAAGGTTCACCCATGTATCGGTAAGCATGGCACCATCAGCCGGGTCAGGTCTGGATGCGAGTGGATACTCTGCTCCACCACCTGCCATGACACCGAGAATCTCTGTCTCGGTCAATGCAAAGTCGTAGATGCGGAGATCGTCGATCAGACCATTGACGTAACGGCCAAGATTGGGGGCGTCGGCGCCAATCCGAAACTCTTGTGTCGAAACGCCGACAGACACATTCTCGGTCGACGAATCGGCCAACACTCCATCATGGTACTCGTTGAAGGTATTGGCAACATCATCATATACCCATGCAACGTGCACCCAAGTATTTGCCGGCACGGTGGGTCCGTCGGTATCTCTGTTGAGGTTGCGGGCGGTAGCATTCGTAAAATCCATTTCCATCCGGTCGTTGTATATAGTGCACGTAAAGCCGCCACCAGCAGCATTGTTTCCCTGGCGGCTGCTGCAAAATTTCATATCCCCACCCGGAGCTTTATTGATCCAAGCACAAACCGTCATGCCGCCTGTTACGGCCGTGTCGATGTCTATAAGCCCACAATTAACATAATCACCAGATCCATCAAGCTGCAGGGCACCACCTAATTTGCCGGCCTCCCACGTTGCGTTACCGTTGAGGGTGCCGTCGTAGCCATTACCGCTCGAGTCGGAAGCAATGGTACCGGACGTCTCATCGAGCTTCCACCAGGCGACAAGCTCCGCACTGGCCGCACTTGTCAAAGTCAGGCCCAGCACCAAAACAAAAGAAACCAGATAAATCAATTTCTTACACATAATAAACCTCCTTCAAAAAGAGTTAAAAAAAATATGAATTATGTTTTGGCCACATACCAAAACATCATTGCGAGTCCGCCTAACCACCCAAGGCGGACTCGTAATCTTAGACTTATGCAGCCTCGTATCAACCACGCAGTCTCAATTGCTACCTGATTCTCGGTTTAAGGTGCCGGTTCTGGCTCTGGTGCCGGTCGATACAACCGAATGTCATCAAAAAACACTAAACCTGAACCGCCGGCCTTCAGAATGTTCTTATCGCCGAAACCAATAGCAATCGTATTGACATTGGCAAGGTTCACGCCTGTGAACGCCTGCAGGTCGATAGTCCATTCCGTCCACTCATCTATCAACGCCGCATCGGGATTATCGTGATAGACCACCGCGCTGCCGTTGAGAGCCACATACATCCGCTCAGCAGCATTAGAGGCATCACCATAGAACCACAGCGACAATAGTCCAACACCTTCTTCGGTCCAATCACGCGCCGAGACCAACGTCATGGCTGCCTCAGAGTACATGAAATTGTTGTCGTAATAAAGCGGCATCGACTGAGAGCCGCCGTGAACAATCGTAGTCTCGGCAAAAGGAGGCTCAGCATGACCTGCCATAGAGCCATTCGTCGGGACTTCCCATCCGTCTATCCACGTACTGAATATCTCGTCGGGCGGATAGTCGTTGTAGTCCTCAAAATCGTCCACGAGGATGAAGTCCGCTGTCGTAAAGCTCCAGATGCTGCCTATCCACGGACTGTCGGGATTGACGCTATTGACCTCATCAACACGCCAGTAGTAAGTGGTCTCCCAGGCGAGTTTTCCGGGGTCATAGCTCTGGGAACCAAGTGCCTTAGTGCCTTCGTACTCTGGCGAACCTGCATTGGCACTTTTCACCGCCTCTTCATCAGTGCCGAAATAGACCTGGTGTGAAACGGCATAGTCTCCCGGCGACCAGCTAAGAATCAGTGTCCGTTTTACATCCACAACTCCATTAGACGGATTCGAGCGATTTGCCTTTACAGGCAGCGATAGTGCAGCCTGTGGAATGATATGCCTTTCCCTGGCGCTGTTCTCCCAGAACAACTGGGCAATCGCGGTGTCCTCACCTTCAAAATACTCCATCCGAATGGAGTAGGTATTGCCCCCAAGCAGTTCGAGCGGTTCGCTCTGGCGGCTGCTTGCCGTACCATTGTCCCAGAAATCGATGATGGGCTGCTCGTCCAACCACAGCCTGAAGCCGTTGTTGGCGGTGATTTGGAACGTATATGTGTCCGTCAGGTCCACCTCAAGCTCGCCGCTCCAGCGGGCCGAAAAGTTGTTCACGTTGATGCTCTCTGCCGGAGAATTCTCTCCACGGATATCGCCGTTACCCCAGTTAAAGTCGATTTCGGGGTCCGGGCGGGTCAGCACCGGCTGACCACTGAGGGTCCTGTTGTTGAAATACTCCGCCTTGAAGCCGCCACCGGCCTTTCTAATCTTAAAGCTCCAGACATCGCCTTTACGCGTGACGACTCCATCGAACTCATCAACCCGCCAATAGTAAGTCTTCTCTAATTCAAGTGGGCCGAAGAAGGGACGATAAGTTGTATCTGTCTGGGAGAGCCCCCCGGCGGCATCGTTCACGTCATCAAAACTATCACCGAAATACACCGTGTGCAATTTCGCGCCGAAACCTGGCGTCCAACTCAACTCCACATTCGGGTCTATAAAATTAGCGCCATCAGGCGGGTCCGGGTCATAGGCAATCTTAGGGGGAACCGTAAAGCTCCAGACATCACCTTTCCACGGACTGTTCGGGTCGGTGTCATTGACCTCATCGATTCGCCAATAGTAAGTTGTGCCTGGAACAAGACCGTCCGGAAAAGGAAATCCGAGAAAACCGACAACAAAATTTGTCGAAGGCTGGTTACCCTGGAATGTTCTTTCGACGCCGTCATTCACGTCGTCAAAATTATCACCGAAATACACATCGTGAGAAACTGCGAAATCTCCCGGCCACCAGCTAAGATTTGCCCATGTGTCCTCATTGATTGCACCATCGGTTGGGTTTGGATTCGTTGCAAGCTCAAGGACTTGATGCTGGGACTCAGCACCAAAGTACACCCGGTCAATCCAGACTTTTCCGTTTAGATTCTCACCAGGCGGATGCCACCAGGGCCCCTTAATCATAAGGTAAAGATTCAGTGTTTCGTTATCATCATCTCCGATAATGTCACCGCTATGGGTATACTCAATGACATAATTTTGTGCTGCGGTTGTCAGTTCCACTGTCTCGGTCAGATAGGTTGGCCAGGAAGCGTTATTAATGTTCGCCTGAAGTAATACTACAATTCCCCTGTCCTGCTCTGCTCTGGCAGTAAAGCCGATGGGATATGTTACTCCCGGCTCAATAACCAGACCTGACTGGGCAATCCCTATGCTCGCGAGTGCAGGGGAGTTGGTAATATCGAACATTGCGGTGTTTCTTCCGGATAGACCGGCACCTTGCACCACTTCCACAGTGAAACCTTCGGTAGTATTTTCGTAGGTGTATGTGCCCCACGACCCAAGGCCTTCGTCAAATTCGCCGTTTATGATCTGATTTTCCTGACCGCCGGCGATTGACCCGCACAATCCAAAAGCCAAAACAAAAGAAACCAAACAAATCAATCTTTTAGACATAATAATCCTCCTTCAAAAAAAATTAAAATAAATAACTGTGCTTTGGCCACACACCAAAATCCCGACCTTTCGGGATTGTCTTCAACATACGAACTGTTAATTTAGATGTAAGAATTTGTACTTGCGTAACCGCACCTGTGCCTGCGTAACCCCCGTTCTTGCTTTCGCACCTGTGCCTGCGTTACCGACAGGTGCAGGCAAGAAAGCACGGGGGTGCAGGCAAGTACAAGTGGTGCAAAATCGCTATGTCATTCCCGCCCCGCATCGTAGTGCGGGGCGGGAATCCAATTAGCCTCGTATCAATGTTGTTACGGCTGCGGCCACAGTTGCTCATCAAACCACGAATCCGCTACTTCGGCATAATCCACACCGTCTTTGTGCATGTCAAAACGGCTTGTCAAACGGCTTAGTCCGGCCGGACAACCATGCAATCTCCTCTTGTGTCAACGCTCGGCTGTAAATACGGACTTCGTCGATCTGACCCAGGAAGAATCTATCGTTGCTTGCGGGCCGCCTGCCAATACTGACATCCTCCCCTGCGGTGATGTTGAACACGGGATCCGCGTCTGTGGTGGGCCTGGTGTCGTCCGCGCCATCGAGGTAGAGTATCACGTCCGGATATGAGATTGTGACATTCTCTTGTACCGTCACCGCAACGTGGTGCCAACCACCGTCGCTCACTAAGGTGTCTCCCTGGATATTGCCACCAGCGTGTTCTGCCCGCAGCCTGCCGGCGTCCACCCTGAAGCCGAATCTCTCACCTGCAACGTCAGGGCCCCAGCCTACGATTGCGTTTGTTGAGTCTAAACCGGTGTTGGTGGTCCCGGCGCTGCTGGTCCTGATCCACGCAGTAACAGTAACAGCACTCGAGCCGAGAATGCCCTTGTAGCCGGTTATCTCCACATAGTCGTTGAAACCATCAAAGCTAATGGCCTGTCCGATCTTGCCTGCTTCAAAGAAAGGATTGTCCATCTCAGTGCCGTTGCGTGCGTTGCCGGAACTGTCGTTGGTATTACCTTCGAATTCATAGTGTGCCTGCAACCCAACGGCTCCGGGGTCAACCGGCGTGATCGACTGACGTTCATAAGAATACAGCCTGATACCGTCGAGTAAAACCATTCCTTGACCACCGACCCCACCGATACGCTCAAAGCCAATGCTTAGCTCAGTAACATTGCTGAGGCTCACGCCGAGCGAGGCCAGGTCAATATACCACATCTGCCAACCCGTCAGCTTTGTGTCCTCGGCGCTGCCGTCGTATGGCACCTTGGAGCCATTAATCTTCACATACATCTGCTGTAAAATATTGTTTGGATCGCCCGAGAACCGCAACGTTAGTGCTTTAATGCCATGCTTGGCCCAATCCTGGCCGACCTTTAGATCAGCGACATTCGCTGTGACCTCGGAATAGTTGGCAGTGGCGTTGTCATAGAAAAGTGGCACCGACTGTTCGCCGTCATGAACAATGGATGTCTCCATAGAAGGCTGGAATGCTTCAGTATAACCTATGGTCGAGCCATTTGCGGACGGATTGTCAAATCCGTCTTTCCACACCAAATATACCAGATTGCTGCCCTCTTCGGCGGCAGGAATGTCATTGTAGGACTCGAAATCGTCCACAACAAGATACTCCTGTGTCGAGAGGTTCCAGATATCACCTTGCCAGGTTGTTGGAGTCTCGGCATCGTTCACCTCATCGACCCGCCAGTAATAAGTGCTGGCTACATCAAGGGAGGAAGCATAGCTGGGCTCAGTCACGGTGGCAACAGGGACAGTGCCGTCGATAACAGCCTGCTCGTCGGTGCTAAGGTACACATCGTGCTTAGCCGCCTCTCTTCCCGCTCGGAAGCTGAGGATCGCATCCACACCCGCGTCTGTCGCCCCGGAATCAGGGCTGGGCTCTCTTGCCCAGATAGGTAAGTAGAGGAAGCGCACTTCACTCAGACCATATTGGGAATAGAGGCCTCCCCAGTTGCTGTTAACCATAAGCCTGACGTACTTTGCTGTTGTGCCACCAAAATCAACCGTGGTATTGTGTGCATAACCATCTGCTCCGGGCGCCTGGGCAAATTCAGGCACGTCACCCAGTATCTTCCAGTCGGCACCATCGGTCGAATACTCAATGCTCACATCTTTTAGCCCGAAACCGAGCATAAATTCAAACGCTGTGTTGTGGTTCCATACCCACATCTGATGCAATTTATGAATCCTGTCGAACTCGTACTGAATCCAGGTCGGCTGCGCCCCAGTAAAACTGCTGAGCCACATACCATTATTTTCTACCGAGTGCAGGTCATCGGCACCCAGCCCAGAACCGTTAATGGTATTTTCCGGCCCCACACTTGAGCTGTCCGAGCTGGAAGCTGTAGCGGTGATATTCTCGGTAGAAATAGGATAAGCGATCGGCTCGACCGTGAATTGCCAGACATCGCCTTGGTCCCACCCGGAGACGCTATTGGCCTCATCAATCCGCCAGTAGTAAGTTCTGCTAAAATCCAGGGTAGCGCTGACAGGGTATGTATTAGGATCCTGAGTGACGCCGCCGATACCGTCGTTGACATCGTCGAAGTTTTCGCTAAAGAAAATCTTGTGCTTGGGGGATAGTTCTGTTACGTAAGCACCTGGCGTCCAGCTAAGCACCACATCTCTCGGCACATCCGCCGCCCCATCAACAGGATCCGGATCAGCAGCCTTTACTCGACTCGACCCCGACGGTTCAATTCCGGCAACATACTCTCCTTTATAGAGAAAAACAAAATCCAGCCAGTATGGAACTTCAACGCTAGCATCCCACTGAAACTGAAGTTTTATCGAAGCGTTCGGGGCTTCAGCGGTAAATGTATACTCAGCCCACTCGGTCGTCAGTTGAAAATCTGCACTCTCCAACGAAGAGTTATCCATCGCTTGCAACCTCACTTGAACTGGACGTGGTGCTTCAGCCTTGGCCCAGAAGCTTACACTATACCTATCGCCAACCGTGAGCGGGATGGCTGCATAGATCACGACGAATTGGCCGGTTCCACTTGGCATAACCCTAAGGCTTTTTTTGCCATCAATGAACTCGGTTTTATCGATTTCGATAGTGCTGTTTACAGCACCACCAGCAGCCCAAGTAAGCCATTTATCCCAAGCCGTATTGCCTATGATAATCTCATTCTCAAAACTTGGATCTTCCGGTAGGTTTACGACTTGTGCATGAGTTACCAGCGGCACAGCAACCAGCACCAAAACAAAAGAAGCTAAACAACTCAATTTCCTGTACATAATAATCCTCCTAAAAAAAGGTTAAGAGTAATCAAGCCTTGGCTACACGCCAAAGGACTCACCGATTTTCAACAAAACAAGCAAGAACTCGCACCTTCACTAAGTTCAATGCCTGCTAAGAATGGTCTTTTGCGACTTAACGCCACCTCCTATCAGAGAAGCACAAAGGTTCCGTGGACCAGAGTGATAGAACATACCAGCTACTTTATACCATACTCGCCATTCTACTTCAAGAAGAATCAGGGCTACCGCATCTAAATTTCCAATATTTTTTGTAGATATTTTTCATCCCCGCAGCGTTGTGTATAGAAATGATTGTTCGATAATAATAAATTTTGCTTATACCGAACTCACGTTAATTAATATTTGAATATAATTACGCCCGTATTTGATACCTTCCTTACTAGTTCGTATTATTCGGTAAGGTGAGGGCAGAATGTTACACGCACACTAATGTGCTACCGTTCAAACCAGATCGGGCTTGACCAAGCTAATTCGTCATCAATGGCCTGGAATCCGGACATAGTACCAAAGGGTCTCGGCATCAGTTGACTGAGTGTCTGTCCAATCCAACTCGATCTCCTTCTTGCCTGGTTCCAATCGGTATACGGGTTTGTTGTTACGGAATATTATAAGTTCCTTAATATCACGCATGCTGGTTGCCGTTACATTAATATTAATGGATTGGCCTGACCCCCAAAAACTGTACCATTGTGGATTAGAGGGTATCCGATAAAATCAGTAGTTTTTAATGAAAGGGATACCCAAATGAAACGTAAATTTCACACACCGGAACAAATAGTCAAAAAGCTAAGTTCGCTTTCGGGCGGTCCGCCGGCATCGCCAACACTATGGTGGCTCCGAGTCCAACGGCTTTGATAAAATCGCGTCTTGTGTAATCGTGTGTCTGTATATCAGTTTTCCTTTCCAATTTGAGAGTTTTTTTATCAGTTTCCAATGTGACCCAAGCGCCGCAGGCTGCTTTATTTTACCGCCGAGTTCGCGGAGTTCGCAGAGAAAATATTCCTTTAATTTTTTGTAACCGTTCACGGGTATTTTGAACGCATTGGGCAACGCACCCAATGTTGAAATACCCAAATCTCCTCTTATCGTACACTATATCTCAAACTGTCAGTAAAATCAAATTACTTTTGTAACCGGTCAGTTATGGGTGGGTTAATTCTGTAGTGCTGCTCGGGCTACAAT
>CAYQKF010000168.1:0-9536 GCA_964417935.1 uncultured Pirellulales bacterium | reverse complement strand
CGCCCAGCTCCTAAAATCCGGCGCTGAAGATTTCATAAGAAAGCCGTTTAACATCCCTGAACTTACCGACAAAATCACCGCTGTTCTCCAGATAAGATAAAAACATACATATAGTGGGGCTTTTTGGAACCTCGGTGTTCAACAAAGATAAGGCCGGATATTACCTCGTTATGAGTACCTAATGCGAAATGCCAATATCAAAAAACATGGACGACTAAATGCCGGACGAACCTGCTAATACGACAGTCACCCAGCAGATAGAGCTTGCGGTTAGCGGGCTCGATTCTCTCTCGACCCTGCCCTGCATTGCGGTGCAATTTGTCCCCAAGCTTTTACAAGGCCAATTCTCACCGTCGGCGATTGCTGATATTATCGAATCAGACCCGGCACTTACCGCAAGGATTCTTTCGCTTATTGAGCAGCGTGGGGTGGGGCTGCCCGACGGAAGATTCTCACTTCGCCAGGCACTTGACAAACTGCCTGCACACGATGTTCGCGATGCTGTTTTATCTATTAATGTTTTGCAGGCTTTCGACCTTGAGGATGGAATTGACAAGGACAGGGCCACAGCTAAAAAAGGACTTCTACTTCACAGTATTGCGGTTGCCTGCTGTGCTAAAGATATCGCCGAGATGGCATCACCTCAAATGGATTCTCAACTGGCCTACTCTGCCGGCCTGCTACATGATATCGGGAAACTCGCACTGGAAGAAACGATGCCGAAAAGTTTTGCCAGTATGGTCGAAGAAGCACAATCAACAAAGAGAAGTTCGCGTGCCATCGAGCAAAAACATCTCGGCACCGACCATACAATCATAGGCAAACGTCTTGGGCAAAAGTGGCGGCTGCCGAATCTGATTGTCCTTGCCATCTGGCTTCACCACAGCCAGACCGTAACAATTGCTGAGGACATGCCTGAAGCAAGGATAGCAGCGGTTGTACAACTGGCAGATTCTATTGCGCGTCAATCCGGCATCGGCTCCTCCGGCAGTTTTGATTTGCCCGAACCGGCAGAGTCCATATCGCAGTGGCTTGCAATAAGCCCTGAGCAACTACAACAGATTCGCCGGAAACTGCCTGAAACTGTCAGACAAAAGAGCAACATTTTAGGCCTGTATCTACCAAAGGCCGGGGCAAATTATTGCAAGATTGTTCACACAGCCGCCGCTCAATTAGCCCGACAACATACGAAATTGTCCGACGAAAATCGTCGGCTGCAAAGCGATTCGAGCCATCTCGATTTTATAACAGATTTCCTGCTCAGTACAAATCCGATTAGTGTAGCGACTGATATAGCAGAAAACTTCGCAGCCCGTTGGCAGAAGTTCTATCAAACAGGTATGGTTTGTCTGTATTTAGCACCTTCGGCCGGCTCGCAAACATTTGAAGCCGTGGTTGTAGAAAATCTTTCGCAAAGCAGGATGGTTTGCTTAAACGCTCCGACCGAAACATCCGTCATACCAAAAACGATGGCAAACAACTTTGCGATTTTGAATGCTTACGCTTATATCGATTGGCTGTTTGAGCAATTAGACGTTGACTTCGATGTGAATCGAACCAAATTGATGCCGTTACTTTCAGGCCGAAAAGCGGTCGGAGCAATTGCTTTTGAGCTTCATTATCCGGGCGACTTGGAGCTGTTCGAAGAGAAGTTCAAGGCATCCGCCTCGATTGCGGGGTCTGTTTTAGGTATGGCGTTGGCGCAGCAGAGACAACAGCATTTTGCCGAGCGTTTTACCCGGCTTATTTCAAAACCTAAGGATACCCAAACTTGGGCTGCTCCGGCGGAAAACTCGTTGAACGCTTTAGCTGAGATAGCAGCGGGTGCGGCGCACGAATTAAATAATCCCCTGGCGGTGATATCCGGCCGCGCGCAGCTGCTTGCCGAAGCCGAGAGCGACTGGGAAAAGAAAAGAATCTTAGAACAGATTTATGAGAACGCCAGGGAGGCATCTGCAATTATCGAGGACCTGATGAGTTTTGCCGAGCCGCCGCAGCCCAGACCAGCCCCGACAGATACAAAACAGATGCTCGATGAAGCTATACAATTGGCCAGCCAAAAAACAAATGTAGAACACATCAATGTTCAAATTGAAGTTGCCGAGGACGTTGGGAACGTTTTCGTGGATTCAGCCCAGATTGTATCAGCAATTGCAAATGTTATTTCCAACGCGGTTGAATCCTACGGTGACGAACCCGGGCCAATAAAGATTACCGCTGTTGCCGGGGAGTCCGGCGATTCGGTGAAATTGCAAATCAAGGACGCCGGCTGTGGAATGGACGCGGAAACCGTCCAAAAAGCAACACAGCCGTTTTTCTCGGTAAAGGCAGCAGGACGAAAACGCGGAATGGGTCTTGCCTACGTCGTGCGGTTCATACAACTAAATAAAGGCTCGCTGAACATTGCAAGTGAGCCCGGCAGAGGAACAACCGTGACAGTTTGTCTGCCAAGCAAATAAAGGGAGAGCATCTTAATTGCTCCCCCTTTATTTTTGAAAGAGGGGAAGTGTTACTTAACATTACGTTCCGTGCATAGGTTTGTTCGTAATCAGTTACGGTACGTTGCTTAAAAATAGTGTTCCGCCTTATTTTCCCCTTGATTTGCAACTCTAAATATGTGTATAATTGTGCCCTGTTTTGAAACTTTATTTGTAAGAGAGGTGGTCGTCTTTAATGGGTAAGACAAGAGCATTTACGCCGTTAGAAATTAAGATTCCTGGTCGGGAAAGCGGAAGATTTCTAACGGGGTTCACATTGATAGAACTTTTGGTGGTCATCGCTATTATATCACTGTTGATGGCTATATTGATGCCGGCGATGGCACGTGTGAGGGAGCAAGCAAGGTCAGTTAGCTGTCAGTCTGTGCTGGGCCAATGGGGTAAGGTTTTCGCTATGTACACTACGGACAATGACGGATATTTTGCCGGCGGCATCAGCGGGAAGATGTGGACGGATTTTCTGGATCCCTATTATAAAGACCCAGGGCTGCGTTTGTGTCCGATGGCCAGGAATCTTGCCTCACCCCAAGGCGGCCCGTACCCTACCGGCAGCAAGTTTTTGGCCTGGGGTGCCTTTGACAGCAGCTATGCTCAGATGGGCCTTGAAGGTGTTTATGGCAGTTACGGGATGAACGGTCATGTTTCCAATCCACCACCATCGGGAGGTGAGCCGGACCCGTTCGGCCGAGACACGACAAAGAACTGGCGGAGTCCCAATGCGAAGGGTGCAAATAATATCCCGCTGTTTCTGGATTGCACATGGCTTGGGGGGCTTGCGGAATCTTTCGACCAGCCTCCGGAATATGAGGGTGGAGTTGAATACGGCCCTTTGGGACCTAATATCCAGGCCTTCTGTATCAATCGACATAATGGATTTATAAACAGTCTTTTTGTGGATTTTTCGGTTCGCAAGATTGGGCTTAAAGAGTTGTGGAAACTGAAATGGCATCGCCAGTTCGATACAAACGCTGATTCGCCGGTGTGGCCGGAGTGGATGAATAGTCTTAAAGACT
Source organism: uncultured Pirellulales bacterium (assembly GCA_964417935.1). Taxonomy (GTDB): domain Bacteria; phylum Planctomycetota; class Phycisphaerae; order Sedimentisphaerales; family Anaerobacaceae; genus NIOZ-UU13. Next base: position 6,025 of record CAYQKF010000168.1, on the reverse strand, counting down.
ACGATTGAAAACAAACAGCGGAAACTTTTGCTGCTTGGTTTGGGCGTAGTTCTGTTTAGACAAAAACGATAGAACTGTTTTACCGAGATTATCCTAACCCGTGCGAGCCGGAACCAAACAGGTGACTAAAAGGCTGACGCCTTAACGAAACCGCCTTCTGCTGCTAAACATCTGTCTGATTCACACGACCGCAATCTCCCTCCCACCCTCTTTCGAGGGAGGGAGATTGCTTTCTCTGTTACTAAAAAGCTTCGCCTCTGCTGCCGGGTCGATCAAACGCCACGCCAAATAACGACGATTTGGCATGTCGTTTGAAGCACCCCTCAGTTTGCCGACTTCGAATCATCTATATGCTATCAAAGTTAATATTGTCTCCAATAACAAACTGAACAGGCACCAAAAAAGTTCTTGAACATAATATTCCAATACTATAAAAAAATGATATATGAAAACACCCCGTAAAGGGGAATATACGCGTTTTGAGTCCGACGCTTATTGTATCCTGATTTTCTCAGGGGCTTTATGCCACAACTTTTTTAAACGGACTCCATAGTACAGTTTTGTTTTACCGGCCCTTTCAACCCAGTTTTGGGGGAAAGGGAGTTTTTTATCCTCATATCACTATTTTGTGACCATTTTGCGCACAATTTCATTTGTAAGAGAATAATGGCGGAAATAGCAGTTGATGTTGTATTGTTACCATCGGAAGAGATGGCGGATAAGGCTATCGCAGCGAATAAAGAGCTGCTGAAACAATGTCCCGACAAAATTGTTCTGGATAAAGAAAACTGTATGCCGCATATTTCCCTGGCTATGGGCTGTATTGACGAAAGAGACATAGCCGATATTGAGACGGTTCTGCAAACAATCGCAAAACAATGCTCTTTGGGACAGCTAAGCGTTATTGGCATCCATACCGGGACAAATTCAGCCGGCGAACAAGTGTCGATTTTTCAGATAGAAAGAACAGAAGCACTTCAATCACTTCATGAACAAGTTATACAAAGACTGGCGCCATATTTTAGCTATGATGTAAGGGCGGATATGGTGCTTTCTCCACCAAAGGCCAGCGAATCAACCTTACTGTGGATTAAGAACTATCCTGAAAAATCGAGCTTCGAGAAATTTTCCCCACATATAACAATCGGATACGGGGAAATAAATGATTTTTCCTTTCCATTCAAATTCACCGCCTCAAAACTTGCGTTATGTCACTTAGGAAATCACTGTACCTGCAGAAAAATTCTTGCATCGGCAAAGCTTAAAAGCTGGGCGTAGAATATCGAACTGCCTTTGAATGAAAATCTCTTGCATTATCGAGTGGATTCAGATATTCTATTGCTCCGTTGAAAACATTGTAGGCGTCATTCCGAGCGCAGCCGAAGGCGGAGTCGAGGAATCTGTTTTTAATAGATTTCTCCACTTCGCGATGCTTTGCATCGCTTCGGTCGAAATGACATATGGGCTTTTCAACAGAGCAATATTCTATGACACAGAAGCTCAGTACCGGCTATCGGAAAATCGGGTTTATCCGGGCTGATTATGAAATAAAACCAAAGCCAATAGGGACACATTTATTTAAGGAGCGAACAGCGATGGAGATGAAACGTCGTGAATTTTTAGCCAGGTCAATTGCGGGAATGGGCGGAGTTCTGTTAGGGTCGGTGTGCTTGGATGCTGCAAAACAGAAATCCGCAAAGTATGACCCGTACGAACTTGTGCCGTTAGGAAAGACGAAGATAAAGGTTTCTCGCGTGGGCCTTGGCACCGGAATGCGTGGCGGCGGCCGGCAGTCGAATCATACGCGTATGGGCAAAGAGAAATTTGACGCGCTGGCAATGGGGTGCTATGAACGGGGTGTCAGAATGTTTGATTTGGCGGATTTGTACGGGACGCATCCGTTCTTAGCTGGAGCACTGAAGAAGATGCGGCGCAAAGATTACGTGATAACGAGCAAGATATGGTTCCATCCCGGCGGGATACCGGAGCCGGAACGTCCAAGCCCGGATATTGTTGTGGAGCGCTTCTTGAAAGAGCTGAAGACCGATTACGTTGACCTGATTTTGTTTCATTGTGTTACATCGGGCCAATGGCCGGAAGCACTGGGTGACCAGATGGACATCTTAGCGAAGCTCAAGAAGAAAGGCGTCATCCGTGCACACGGTGTATCGTGTCATTCGCTGGCAGCGCTTCAAGCGTGTGTGAAAGAGCCCTGGGTGGATTCCGTGCACGTTCGTATCAATCCTTACGCGGTGAAAATGGACGTCAAGACGGTCGAAGAGATACCGAAGGTCGAAGCAGTAGTCAAAGCGATGCGCAGGCAGGGCAAGGCTGTGATAGGGATGAAGATAATAGGTGAGGGGACATTCGGCAACAGTGACGAGAAACGCGATGGATCGATCAAATATGCACTGGAGTCGGGCTGTATGGATGCGATGGTCGTAGGTTTCGAGAAAGTCGAAGAGATTGATGACTTCGCCGAGCGTACTCGCAAGGTATCGGTCGGGGAGGGTCTGAGCCAGTTACTCGCTCGCCGGATAGCTAAGGTAGCTTAATATTGGAAACGAGACAATTGTGAAACCAATTGGCACTCAGGCATGGGCTAAAAGCAATTTGCTGGTTTCGGCTGTGTTGTTTGTGATAGTGTTGCCCGTCACAGTTTATGGCGGGCAGGTTGAGGGTAACAGCAAATCAATTCATGCGTTGATTCAAAAGGCCGGCAACAGTGACAGTGACACGGCACGTCTAACTTACCTGAAGCAACTTCGAAACAGGCCCGAAATAGACAAATCGCTCAAGGCTGATATCGATAAGCTCATCGTCCAGATCGACCGCTGGCTGGGCGAAAAACGACTGGACTATTTTGGTCGAGAGGTAAGGCGCAAGAAGGACTTTGATTTCCAGATTCCCGAGAGTTCCGTGGTTTATCCGCTGACGTGGCTGTACCGCGGCAGGATGGTGATTTGGTACGCAATGGAGTCGGGCAGCGTCTGGAATATTACCCAAAAGCGACGTGAATTCTTCAGCACAGCACGGGGTTTTTTCGAGAAATACGTCAAGACCTTTCCCGAAAACAAAATCGCCCGGATGTATCTCGGTCAGCCAACCGGGCCGTATAAGAACTACGAGGCTGTGGTTGGCGCACCTCAGTGGGCAGTTTATCAACGTGAGGCTCTTGAGCGTTTGGCCGATATCATCGAGTGGTGGATCGACAACCGTATGCAGGAAAACGGCGAGTACGGGGGCGGCTGGGGTGATGACTGTGAGATGTGGCGTTGGTGGGTTCCGGTTCTCATCGGGTTCGACAGCCCAAAGATTACTCTGGCACAGGAACGCTTTTCTGAAGCTCTGCTTGCACAGCCGCACATGAAGCCTGGCTACACAACGCGAATGTCGGACGTGGAACATACGGCCGAAGATTCTGCGGATGCCATAACGCCTATGATGCATCTTGACACGGACAGCGAGTTCTGGCGAGAACGCGCCCTTCACCTTGTTAGGTTGATGGATGAGTTCTGGACCGGTCGAAACGAACGTGGTTTGCTGCAATTCAAGAGCACTTATTTTACCGCAAACAAGATTGACACAAATCCGACACGAGCATGCGACACGGTCTATCATCCAAGGGTGGTTCAGCCTGCGCTGCTTTACTGGCAGCGGACAGGTGATGAGAAATTGACGCGGCTGTTCAGTGCCTGGATGGATACGTGGGTGGATGCTGCCGCACGTGCCGAACGTGGCAAGCCGGCCGGTATCCTGCCCACCGCAATCCACTGGCCTGACGGGAGAGTGGGTGGAGCGGGACCGGACTGGTGGGACCCGAGGAATCATGGTGAATACACCCTGTATCTATACCCCAGTGCGATGAGCTTAATGACACACACGCTGTTGTTGACCCATTACATGACCGGCCAAGCCAAGTACCTCGAACCAATCCGTTCTATGACCAGGGTTCGTCTTAGGTACCTTACCTCGCCGCCGAGAAGTCAACCGGATCCCGGCAGTGAGGCCTGGTGCGCATCGAAATTAGGCAGCCTGTCGAGCGTTATCGCCAAATACAGGTTCCTAACGGGCAACTCGGAGTTTGACGAGCTTCTATCCAAAGAGAGAGCGGCGTACGTTGGTTTTCGTATGCGTGGCGACATAAACTCGTTGGTCCTGGCGCTGAGGGACAATGCCGAGGCCTTACGGGTCAACTTCGAAGGTTACACCATCGAAGTCCGCTATACCGACCGGGTACTACGGTTTCCGAGTTTGTTCGGAGAAAACGGATTTGTACCTGAAGCCCAGGCAAGGATTCGCAAGCCTGATACTTTGCTGCTGTATTCCACGGTAACAGGCGACCCGGGTGATGCGGGCTACTTTCCGCTCAATATGGTGCGCTGGCTGACGCCACCTCGGAATATCGCTGTGTTGGTTACCGCATCGGCAACAGACCACTTTACAGCAGAACTCTTCCACTTTGGCCAAGGCAAACGTCCGATGTCAGCCGAACTGTATTTGCTGAAGCCGGGTAACTATACACTTGCCATCGCAAGCAAGAACGCTCGAGGACAAACACCGATAGCTGCACATGAGTTCACAGTGAAAGGACTCAGGACCCGTGTTCCTTTCGCACTGCCTCCGCGCAAGCTCTGCGTGTTACACGTCGGCTGCCGTTAGGCTGAACTATTTAATGAGCAAGTCCGAAAACAGAAATAAAGCGGTACACATCAATTTAGTTTGATGTACGCTCCTGAACCGGAGTGAATAGCTGTAAAACTGATAACCGGTTGTTTATAGGGCCACCCGGAATCGGCCCTTTTAATATTTCTTTATTCTTAAAGCCCCCCTTTTGTTAAGCCGAACCTGAGAGAAATGCCCCCTGCTTCTTCACTTTGTGAAGCAAAAGGGTTTGGGTGAATTTCGGTGGACTATCAAAAAAAACGAGTAATCGTGGACGATAAACAGCGACATAGAAGACTGCGTCTGCTTATCAAGAATCTGAACAAAAAACGCAAAAAGCAGGCGAAAAAAATAGATATACTCTGCAATGACTTTATTGCAGCCCAGAGAGACTTTATCAAAAGTCTGAAGACGATAAGCTTTATAGCGAATTTCTACGAGTCAATCGTCGGGATAACGGACTTGAATAGTCTTTTATGCACCGCCGTCAAACTTATCAAAGAGGAAAACGCCGACGCAAATATTACCTTCTTTTTGCATCAGTCGGACAACTTTGAACTGTATAGGTTCGAAAGTGAGCAGCCAATCACTCTCGAAAAGCAGCACCTTGAGGATTGTTTCAGCGCTGAGCTGAAGGACAGTATCTGCAAGTCGAACAAAGTGTGCACACTCGATGATATGTTTGCAATGGGTCTGCAGGGTAACCTGATTGGGTTAAATAAAATCTCAGGCGTAACAATCCCGCTGGGTCTGCACGGCTCATCATTAGGCTTTATTTTGATTTGTCGTTCATCGGAAAACAAATTGACCGCCGAGGAGATAAGCAACATTTCCGCTGTAACCTGCGGACTTTCCCGTGCGATACAATCCTGTCAGGCAATGTTGCACTCTGCGGACTAAGGACAGAAGACAGAGAACAGAAGGCAGAGAACAGAAGACAGAGGACAGAAGACAGATAATCTGACTTCTGACTTCTGGAAGTTATCGGTCTTACATTTTTCTTGAAGTGAAGGATAATCCAGAGTTGCGGCCCATAATCTGCGGGATACAGCCGAAAATCGGCTTTTTTCGTGAAAAAACAAAAAAAACAAAAAAAAAGAAGTTATTCACCCCATTTAGTAAGTCGATAAGCGTTTATACCGCTTCAGATGCCCGGGGGCAGTATTTGACAAAAAAAGAAAGTATCAGAAACAATTATTTAAGTTATTTAGGAGAAATTAAAAATGGGAAAAACATCAGCTAAAAGAAAACCGGGAACCAAGGCCAAGGCGACTAAAAAAATACCCGCCTCAAAGCCCAAGGCGACCAAAAAGAGCGCAACCTCAAAGCCCAAGGCGACCAAAAAGAGCGCAACCTCAAA
>CAYQKF010000167.1:0-9544 GCA_964417935.1 uncultured Pirellulales bacterium | reverse complement strand
AGATGATTCGAAGTTGATAAACCGAGGGGCGCTTCAAACGACATGCCAAATCGTTGTTATTTGGCGTGGTGTTTGATCGACCCGGCAGCAGAGGCAAAGCTTTTTAGTAACAGAGAAAGCAATCTCCCTCCCTCGAAAGAGGGTGGGAGGGAGATTGCGGTCGTGTGAATCAGACAGATGTTTAGCAGCAGAAGGCGGTTTCGCTAAGGCGTCAGCCTTTTAGTCGCCTCTTTGGTTCCGGCTCGCCCAGGTTAGGATGATTTGTTTTCGGCAACACAGTAGTCAAATGCAGTAGTCAAATGACTGCGGTCTTCCAACTATATAGGATGATTTGATTTGCCAGGGCTACTACAAAAAGGTCGATAAAAACTCTTTCGATTTGTTGTTGACAAGATGTCCGTTTTGTCTACAATGACATTTCTGAAATGTCCGTTTACTTTTGACCGGCCCACCGGCCGGATAAAGTAGTCAAAACTTATGAACATAGAGAACCACATGTGCAACGCTAAGACTTGTCTTAAAACATCCCAGGCAAAGATCGAAGCACGTGACTACGACACCGCACTTGCCATGCTTGCCCAGGCCTACTCGAATGTCCGAAGTCTTATAGATCATGTTTAAGAGTTGAAGCGCTCAGCGTCTATAGCTGCACGTCCTGCAGGTGAGGACAACGTATGAGCGCTCTTAAATTTCTCAAACTCTTTAGAAAGGATAAAATCATGTCAAGGTACTACAAAAAAATGATCAAATTACTGATTCCGTTGTCTGTGTTGTTTTGCTTAGCACTGGCTCTCGGCTCAGCAGAGAAACCATCGGAGTTGACGCAGGAAGAGCAGAACAAGGTCCTCGTCAGGCAGGCGATTCTTGCTTTTGACGAAGACCCGAACGATCACACCCTGCCAGAATTTTATGACCCAAATTATTTACAATACGGCCCCACTACTGGAGGGCAGGAGAAACCAATTCCACATTATTCCAGAGGTCACGAACTTGAAGGCCGTGTCATCCGTTATACGCCAGTTACATTCGAGGACATCATCGCAGAGGATGACATGGTGGCGGTTCGTCTCGAATGGGACTTTTGGGATATTGATAATTTAATCATCGAATACTACACCGAGATAGCTATATATCGCATTTCCGGTGGAAAGATTGTTGAAAGCCAACTCGCTGAGCGCGTTGAGCAAATCGATATCTATGACTTGTGGTAACCTATGAGCTCCGAATCCCCCAAAACCTTAACGACTGATGAATGTCACCGCCTCCTTGACGCCTTCTGCTTTATGGAAGGAGCTCCCGCCCGGGTCCGCAGGGGAATCCGCAACTACTCCCTTGCCCTGCAACGCCGGTAACAGCTCTCCCTGCCCCCTGCTTTCTTGCTTGCCTCTGCGACTATCGTTGCAAGACAAGGTAGCAGGCAAAAGCAAGACGGGGGCCTCTTAAGAAAATAAACGGTTTTCGCATTTTGAGGTTTGGGATTGCCACAGTTGCCTCGCCCCAATTGAGCTTAAGCTCAATTGGGGCGGTACTCCTTCGAAATGACATTGCTGGTCCATTTTCTTTTGTGGTTCAACTGCAAAAAAGTTGGTTGATTAACACATGATTATAAAAGGATTTATCGCTTTTTGGGCACCAGCATAATGTCATAAGTGGGCGGAACCGTTGAAGATACCGCCCTATGCTGTATGCCACCATCAGGGCGCTCGGGGCGCTTCGGCGCGTTGCACTATCCTCCCCGATGGCGGTGGCATTATACTCATTCATGCTGTTGCCTTGAAGCGTTAAATCCAAAAGAGTTACAGGGTTTATTTCTTATCAACCCACCAACTTTTTTGCTGTTGAGCCTCTTTTGCATACTTCCTGAGAATCACATCAGGTGCTCGCAATGACAAAAGTGGCGTTATTACACCTTGTGAATGAGGATTGACAACCGAAAAATCGCCTGCCAGAAAATGATTTTACACCTTTTTTATCTACCGTCAAGAAAAAGGCTTGCAAATATTATAATAGCCGATTAGAATTCTTAGTTTGTATTTTGTAATATGTTGAAAGGTGTTAGAAAGGATTTATCCAAAAAATGATAACAAAGCAGGAAAAACAAAAAATTATTGGTGATTTTGAGACTCACGAAGGGGATACAGGCTCACCCGAAGTGCAGATTGCACTGTTGACAAACAAGATCAACGAGCTTACCGAGCATCTCAAGACTCATCGCAAAGACCACGCATCCAGACGTGGTTTGTTGAAAATGGTCGGGACCAGGTCAGCGTTACTCAAATATGTAAGCAACAAAGATGTCAAACGCTATCAGAAGATTATATCCCGGCTTAGCTTACGAAAATAAATGAGCATAAGCACACAAATATCTTGCTCGTTTATGTGTGGGGTCCACTTCTGGACATTCCAAAGAGGTAAAGAGGTAATATAAGAGGTAGTATATGTTTGATGTATGTAGAGTAGAAAGGCAAATCGGGAGCCGAACCTTATCCATCGAAACCGGCAAAGTTGCCAAACAAGCGGACGGGGCAGTCGTACTTCAATACGGCGATACTGTCGTGCTTGTTGCTGCGGTAACGGCGCCGCCAAGATTCGAGGATATTGATTTTTTCCCATTGAGTGTTGAATATCGAGAGAAACAAAGTGCCGCAGGTAAATTTCCAGGCGGCTTCATTAAACGCGAGGGAAGGCCAAGCACTAAGGAAACCCTGACGGCAAGGCAGATTGACAGGCCAATTCGCCCCTTGTTTCCAGAGGGTTACCTCCAGGAAGTGCAGATCACAGCGAATGTTTTAAGTGCGGACAAGGAAAATGACCCCGATATTCTGGCAATGATAGGTGCCAGTGCGGCACTTACGATAAGCAAGATTCCCTTCTTAGGGCCGACTGGGGCCTGCAGATTGGGCAGGGTAAACGGGGAATTCGTAGTCAATCCCACGCATAAGCAGATTGCTGACGGCGACCTGAACCTGCTCCTCGGCGGCCACAAAGAAGCGATGAATATGATTGAAGTCGGCGCTAAGCAACTGTCGGAAAAGGTTATCGCTGATGCTATAGCAACAGCACAAAAAACAGTCACTCAGGTTTGCGAAATGATCGAAGAGCTCCGCGAGAAGGTCGGCGTCGAAAAGGAAATCCCACTTGTGGAAACCAATGAGCAACTCGTTTCAGAAATTCGTTCGCAGATATCAGATAAACTATACGAGCTCAAGCAAACACCAGCCAAGCAGGAGCGTAAAACCGCTATTGATGAACTACGTGAGCAGGTTATGACCCAATACTGTCCTGATGAGGACAGTCCGCAGTTGCAGAATGAGGCTGCTCCCAAATACAAAAAGGCAATGGTCAAGCGAATCCTTGGAAAGATAGAAGGCGAGGTCATTAAGAAACTTCTGTTAAGCGGCAAAAGGTCCGATGGCAGAGCCTATAATGATATACGTCAAATTGCCTGCGAAGTAGGTATTTTACCCAGGACTCACGGTTCAGCACTGTTTACACGTGGGGAAACGCAATCCATAGTGAGCGTAACGCTTGGTACTATCCGGGATGCGCAGATTATAGACGGCTTATTGGATGAGTACGCTCAAAACTTTACGCTGCATTACAATTTTCCGCCGTTTTCCGTCGGCGAGGTCCGGCCGTTTCGCGGCCCTGGCCGAAGAGAAATCGGGCACGGCGCCCTCGCAGAAAAAGCATTGCTACAGGTAAGACCACCGGACGATGAATTCGCTTATACCATCAGGGTAATCTCCGATATTACCGAATCGAACGGCTCCAGCTCAATGGCTTCGGTCTGCGGCGGAACATTAGCTTTAATGGACGCAGGCGTTCCAATAACAAAACCCGTTGCCGGCATATCAATCGGGATGATTAGCGACGAAAACAACCGATACGAGCTGCTGACCGATATTGCCGGTGAGGAAGACCACTTCGGAGAAATGGATTTCAAAGTTGCTGGCACTGTTGACGGTATTACGGCGATACAGCTTGATATAAAAGCCGAAGGGCTGGCGCATAATATTATGGTCGAGGCATTGGAGCGGGCAAAAGTAGCTCGGCTGGAAATTCTGAAGACTATGGCCCAGGCAATCAGCGAACCCAGACCTGAATTAAGTGTGTATGCACCGAAGCTGATAAGCATTGAAATCGACCCCGAGTTTATTGGCAAGGTAATCGGGCCGGGAGGAAAAGTAATCAAGGGTATTCAGGAACAGACCGACACAACCATTGAGGTCGAAGAGGACGGAACTATTTACATAAGCTGTCTCGGCGGCGATGGTCACCTCAAGGCCAAAGAGATTATCGAGATGATTACACAGCCGCCAAAAGTCGGCCGAATATATCGCCAGGCAAAAGTGGTCTCTGTGAAGGATTTTGGAGTGTTTGTTGAAATCATACCGGGCATTGAAGGCCTGTGCCATATCAGCGCACTAAGTGATGGTTACGTCAAGAACGCCGATGAAGTTTGCAAAGTGGGCGATTTGATACCGGTAAAATTAATATCTATCGATGATCAGGGCAGATTAAAACTTTCCCGCAAAGCTGCCCTTGCTGAGATGGGCAAAACGGAAAAAGCGGAAAAAACAGAAAAAGTAGAAAAAACGCAAGCCCAGAGAAAAAAATAACATTCTTAAACTGACCGATTCGCTGTGTCATCAAAAATCAGAGGGAAAATAATTGCAGCAGTTTATATGTGGTTTTGTTGTTGCTTTATTGGCTGTTGTGCTAGTCGTTGCGTTCATTCTACACAAAAAAAAGCTTTCTAAAACTCAGGGAAGTAAAAATGGGCATCTCCTTGAAGAATTAAGCAAGCTGACCGGCGAGCTTGCCCATGAAATCAAAAATCCCCTCTCTACCATCAAGATTAATTTGAAACTTGTCAGCGAAGAGCTGGAGGATTCAGCTTCTGGTGAATTCAGCGAAATCGGCGCAGAAAAGGATAATCGGAGATTCACAAGGGCCCTGAGAAAAATAGCCGTGATTCAAAAAGAAACCGACAGACTTGAGCAGATACTCGACAGTTTCCTACGCTATGTTGACAGGAGCGAATTACAGTTCGCAAGTGCCGACATCAATGAGCTTATCGGTGATATGGTCGATTTTTATTCGCCACAAGCCCACAGCCACTCGATAACTATTCGCCACGTCCTGCATAATGAGCCGCTTATTTGCAAGGTCGATACAGATATGTTAAAACAGGTGGTATTAAACCTGTTTATTAACGCCCAGCAAGCTATGAGCGAGGGCAGAGAACTGATGATAAGAACAGACCGGCAACAAAATGATGCAATCATTCAAATCAACGATACCGGCAGCGGCATTACTCCGGACAGATTGCCACACATCTTCGATGCTTATTATTCCTCTCGGCCGCGGGGAAGCGGTTTGGGTCTGCCGACAGCAAAAAAGATTATCGAGGCACATAGCGGCACAATAAAAGTTGACAGTGAGCCGGGCAAAGGGACATCATTTACTATAAGATTACCTGTCCAGACCTAATGAGGTGTCAATTTGAAGCAAAAGGCAAATATAATCCTAATTGTTGATGATGAGCGCGACCATGCGGACGGAATTGCCGAAGCGCTTGAAAAATTGTGTACAAAGGCAATCGCTGTCTATACCGGAAAAGATGCGCTGGAGATTGTGCGCAGCCGGCAGGTCGATGTCGTTGTTACCGATTTGAAATTGGGCGGTAACATTGACGGACTGGCCATACTCGAAGAAGTCAGGAAGCAAAACGACAAAACGGAAGTTATTTTAATAACCGCCTACGCAACCATCGAGACCTGCAAGGAAGCCATAAAGCGGGGGGCATACGATTATCTTGCCAAGCCGATTGACATTGGCCAGCTTCGTACACTTGTGGCCCAGGCCGGCCGAAAAGTCTCGGCTGCAGCTCAACGCCGAACACAAAAAACTAAAACAGACAAAGGGCAATTCGAGTTTGAGGGTGTCTGGGGCAAGGACCCCACGATTGAGGGTATATTCGAGACCCTAAGACGTGTAGCGCCGACCAATATATCCGTCCTGATTGAAGGCCGATCCGGAACGGGCAAGGAGCTGCTCGCAAGAGCGATTCACTACAATTCACTGCGCTGGGATAAATCTTTTAAGCCGATAAACTGTGCTGGCCTGACCGAAACTCTATTGGAAAGCGAATTATTCGGCCACGTCAAAGGCGCCTTTACAGGAGCGGCTAACGACAGAAAGGGACTGTTTGAAATAACGGACAAAGGGACATTGTTCTTGGACGAAATCGGCGATATGGCCATGAATTCCCAGGCCAAGCTCCTGCGGGTCATTGAGGACGGCATCGTCATACCGGTCGGCTCGAACAAACAGACAGTTGTGGATGTCCGCATCATCAGCGCAACCAATCAAAGCTTAACAAAGCTTATAGAAGAGAAAAGATTCAGGCAGGATTTGTACTTTAGAATCAAGGGCGTAAGCATTTCCCTGCCGGCCCTTCGAGACAGGGCCGAAGATATACCGGAGTTCATTGATTATTTTATCAAAGAAGCCGTCGCAGAGGTCGGCTCCAAAGTTACAGGCATAACCGATGCCGCACAGACAATCCTTTCGAACTTTGATTGGCCCGGCAATATTCGTCAGCTTCGAAACTGCATCAGGACAATGGTTGTAATGTGCGACCGCGACAAACTCGACGTTCAGGACATACCACCCGATATAGCACAGAGACGCCAATTGCCCCCCTTATTGCTTTCACAAGAAAGCAGGGGGGCAGCCGGCTTGGCAGGTTTGCCACTAAACGAGCTGGAAAAGCAGGCCATCATAGACACATTGGCCAAAACAAAAGGCAACCGTGAAAAGGCAGCAAAAATCCTCGGCATCGGCGAGAGAACGCTCTACCGAAAAATCAAAGAATATAATCTGTTACTTAAACAATGATTACACAAATTACGCGGATTTTCAGAATTGGCGGGAATTGTGGATTTGTGGTTAGTTAAGCAAAGAGCTTTTCTGCAGAACATTCCTGGACCTTTTAATTCTCTCCTTTTGATCTTCTTGAGGCAGACGGGGTAGTCCAAGGTATTACATTTCCTGGATAATCCTCTTAAATGGCTCTAAGATAGGATGGTCAAAATCCCAAGCCTTTTCACGCGATGCTAATCCGATAGGCAAACCAGCAAAATCTTTTTTCCCCGCTAAAAAACAATGGAGCTTGCTCTTGTGGATACGAAGAAGTTGTTCGCCTTTGACTTTTGCACATTCTAAATAATCGTCCACACATTCCAATAAAGGATCATTTTCGACTGTCGAAAGACAGAGGTCTTCTAATCGCCCCTTTTGTTTTTTGGGGCCTGGGAAAATCATAAATGCAGTTTTCAAAGTAGCGTTTCTGATATACTCAAAAGGTTCTTCGGGTACCGGTATATTTGCCTGCTTCATAGAATGTTTAATACTGTCTGTTGCAGCTTTAGCATCCGTTTCGGCGTCACGAGCTACTACTATGGTTTCGATGTCGTCGTAAGATTCGTCGTTAGCTAACAACAAGAGAAAATTAGTCAACTCCTTAATGCCTCCAAAGTTCATTACCTGAAAGTCAATCTCATGGCGAAAGTGTCTACTTGCCCATACAAGAAATAATTCAGCGTCTCGACCTTCAGCAAGAAGAAGTTTTTTTTGGGTTATCAGTTCGGGCTTGGACAAATTATCTTACCTCACGATTTGTTCTTATAGCAGTGCTGATCATGTCATAGTTTGAAAGTTTGGCGGATATTTCATCGTCTTTTCGATGCAGGCGGATATATCTGAATTCCTCTGGCATTTCGGAAAGACCTTCGTATGCTGCCTGGAGGCATTCATAGCTATGAGTTGTGGTAATAATCTGACAATCATATTTACTTATGGTCTGACCGATTGCTTTCCAGATGATAGGTAAAGCCGAATAATGTAGACCATTTTCCATTTCGTCTACAAAAACACAGCCACCTTTAGAGTAAACCATACCAACTAAGAGGTTTAAGAGTTTTTCCATGCCCTCACCCATAAAGTGGATAGGGAAGCTATGTGAAAAACCTTCAAGTTTGCCATGTACGGATGAGTTAGGTCCTTCGGTTATGACTTTCAGAGCCTCAAGACGAGGCTCAATAATTCTAAGGAAATCGATGGCCTCGCTCTCCCGTCCTTCTTTTGCCAATTTACTAAACTCATCTGCTGTTTGTTTTGAAGCTATGTGCTTTTTAGACGGGAGAAATTGAGAAGGGTGACCTGAAATGCGAGCGTAATCTATATGTAACGCTAGCTGACCTCGAGGATTGATAAAAAGGTGGGAAATTTGCTTTTTAGTTTCATTATTGCAATACTCAATATCCAAAGAAAATGAAGTAACCGGTTTCTCATCTGTAGAAATTTGTCGTTCTTCCAGCGGAGTATTAGTCGTAGGGACAGGAGGTACAAATTTGGGATTATAACTGAACTTAGCAGTTTCCGGTGTACCGTCTATAGTTGTTGAAATAATAATTTCATGATTCATATCGTAATCATAAAAGATAGGAGCCCACATTGCTTCTGGGGTAGAAAGGACCCCTTCTATTCCCCGCCAGCCATACTGCCGAAGGATCCTATCAATACGCGCACGGTCAAGAAACAGGAAGAGAGCTTCCAGCAATGCCGTTTTCCCAACGTTATTTCTACCTCCGATTAGTGTTATGCGGCCAAGTTCGGGCACTGTGAGGCTCTTGAAGCATTTGAAATTTCTAATCAGAACATCTGTTATCATTTTAATGCGTCCTTTGAAATTAAGGTATTTTCAACGCTCCTCTGAGTATAGTATAAAGTCAAAAGTGGATTCTGCGTGATTTAATAAGATTTGTCAAATCTTTTTCCAGCAAGGTTTTCGAATGAGGCATATTAATCTCAAGAGTGTACAGAAAATTCAGAGAGAGTACATGCCTACGTCCGGAGGTGAGGGGGCAGGGCAGAGCATTCCTTACGTTGGCACACCCGTACAAAGACCGCTGCTAAATATTCCGGTTCCCTGCTTACGACATGCAGGGACCCACGATCGGAGTCGAGGGCAGGCGTGCAGGGAGTATTGTTTGGGTTCCTGCCTACGACGTGCAGGGATACAAGACGGCCAAAAAAAGTGCTTTTTTTTGTCATTTTTTTGTTGACATCGTTTGATAATATATTAAAATACCCGTATGTTAGCCAGCAGGCAAATATAAGCCGCCCGCAGGCGAAGATTTAGCGGAGAACCGCACGTTTTCGTATCAGCAGATACACGCCAAATAGCATCGTTCGTAAATATCGAAGATCCGCCGTCTTTTGGCGGAGCCAATAGTCAATAGTCAATAGTAAATAGTAAATTATGGGGAATTACCAATCATGAGCATCGAGAATCCAACTTTAGCTCACTTTAGGCACTTTAGCTCACTCTTCACTAACTTACCTGCCTATAAGGCAGCAGATATTTACGTGCCTATAAGGCACCTCTACATCTGTCGAGAATCCTCTACAAATCAGCTCCTTTTTATGCAAAACAAACCCAATTTCCAAAAAAGTCAAATGAATGTAAATCCAT
>CAYQKF010000166.1:0-9818 GCA_964417935.1 uncultured Pirellulales bacterium | reverse complement strand
ATATAACCGAGCTGCCAGGAGCCGAACATTTCGTTACCGATAGCCCAGTAGCGAACATTAAAGGGTTCCGGCTCGCCGTTTTTAGCCCGTAAAGAGCCCATCAGTGTATCGGCTGAGCCGTTGGAGTATTCCAGTTGAGCGGCTGCAGAGTAGGCATCTCCAAAACCGGTGTTGACGGTTACCAGCGGTTCGGTGTCGAGAAGACGGCAAAAGCAAATAAATTCGTTGAAGCCGAAGTCGTTGTGCTCCACCCCTGTCCAGGCGGGATTTTTACGAGGAGGCCGACGGTCCCGGTCTCCGATTCCGTCGCGCCAGTCGTAGCCGCTGACGAAGTTTCCGCCGGGCCAGCGATACATCGGGGCGTTGAGTTCTTTCAGCAGCCCTAACGTATCGGCGCGCATGCCCTCGATGTTGTCCGCCGGCATAAGCGAGACCGTGCCCACAAGGCATGGCCCCATGGCTATTTCTGTTACCTCAATTTCCAATCTTCCGTTGGTTGTCTCGGCACCGGCTGTAAACTTAAATGAATACTTGCCATACTCGTTCGCAACAACCAGGATTTGAATGGATTCTTGCTCTTGGGCTTTGTCACCCCAGAGAAGTGATACTGTCACATTTGTACTTTGTTTTTGTGGTTTAAGGCATATATAACCGACGTATTGTTTATTTTTAACCAATCCCAGGTCGAGTTGTCGGATGCCGCTGCCGGGCTGAATGAGAGGGGTGTGCTCACCGACAAAGGAATCTTCTTTGACCATAGCCACCGAATCGGGCGCTCCCGTGATTTGCCAGGGTGAGGCGCCTACTACCGCAAACGGACGGTCTTTGGAGACGTTCCGCGTGCCGCGATAGGGATCATAATTGGGGGTGATGGGGAAATAGAATTTGCGGTCTTCAAGCATCTCGGCCCAGATGCCCCCGTAAATACACCGGCCGAGGTGCTCGATAAACTGACCGTAGATGTATTTCGAGATTGGCTCTCCGGTCTTATTCGCATCAATCTTAACAGCCGGCCCCTGCTTTCGCAGGGGTAAACTTGTCCCCGTGAAAACGGGGATCGTTTTCGTGGAAAGCAGCTCAAGACCCAAATCGTCAAACCATGCTTTGCCTGTGGCCAATCCCCAGCCGCCGAACAGACAGTTAATTTGCACAGCGGCATTATCTCCCGAGTCAAACACAAGCTCGACCCGCGTCCAGTCTTTGGTTCCGGTAACCGCCGGTGTTTGTAAAGGTTGGATGTTGTGCAGATTTAAGAGGGCGCCTTTGCCTGTTCCGGCAGCCAGATTTTCCGTCTTAATCCAGGCGGATAACCTGTATTGCGAGTGCGGCTTGACGGCTACCGTAGTTAGCCAGCCGGCATCAGCACCGTTTGGGGAAGCTATTATAACGCTCCGCTTACCTGAACGGCCGCCTGGGGTATATTTAAATTCGGCTTTTCCACCATAAATTTGTGTTTCCCATCCGGCAGGTTTATTACCGAATGCTTTTTCGAATGAAGGATTTCGTATCATTCCCGCCGGCGTCACGGGCTGCGCCGCCGAGGCGTTACTTGCTAACCAGACCGCCATCTCACCGGCGCCGCGGTGAGCCCAAGCATAATAGGGAATCGCCACAAAATCCTGTAGCTTCTTCAATGCAGTTTTGGTGTCTTTGGCATAACTTAAGCCGACAGCCTTAGCGCGAACTATTGTAACGCCATTGAGCATATCCCCGCGGTATTCGCTCGTTAGTTTTACGTCATCAGGCAGAACAACATTAAAAACATGGCCGTTATTGTCTGGCCATTCGGCACAATATACGATTGGCCCCCGCTCCAGCGCCACTTTTCCAACGTTGTCTGTTACGTCCTCGTGACAGAGCACACGCCGAACAGGCATCGGCAGATTTAATTCTATTACGTCGCCTTTCCTCCACTTTTGATTAATACGGGCAAAGCCTTTTTCCATCTTCAAAGGAATTGTTTTGCCGTTTACTTTCAGACTCACTTTTTCATCGCTAATCTTCTTGTAGTGATACAAGTCGCTCGGCATGCAGTTATTTTGTGCCCAGCCGGGGATGCGAACGCAAACTGTAAACCTCGCCGATTGTTTCGGTTCAACCGTCATCTTCACGGCCCCGTCCCACGGGTATCGAGTCTGCTGTCTTATACGTACCGTATTCTTTTTCATTGTGATAGTGCCGGTGCCCCCGACGAACAGGTTGACGTACAGATTATTTCCTGCTTGTGCATATATGTATCCGGGAACCGAAGACACAAAACGGGTCATGTTTCCCGGACAGCAGGCGCAAGAAAACCATGGGCTGCGCTTGTGCTGGCCGTGTGAGGCAAGAGGATTGGGATAGAAGAAGCTGTCCCCCGTTAAAGATACACCCGAAATCAAACCGTTGTACAAAGTTCGCTCCAAGACATCGACGTACTTTGCATCGCCGTGGAACAGAAACATCCGATGGTTCCACATAACGTTGCCGATAGCTGCGCAGGTTTCGCAGTAAGCGGTTTCGTTTGGCAAGTCGTAATTTTTGCCGAATGCTTCGCCGGAACCACGCGCTCCGATACCGCCGGTCAGATACAGTTTCTTCGTAACAACATTTTCCCATATCCGGTCGATTGCTTTAAGATAACTGCGGTCCCCTGTCAGTGCCGCCACATCCGCCATACCGCTGTACATATAAGAGGCGCGGACGGCGTGACCGACCGCCTCGTCCTGGTCAATAACTTTCTTGTGCGACTGGTTATATTCACTACCGTCGGGGCCGCGGGTATCAAGAAAGAACTTGGCCAGTCTCAGGTACTTTTCGTTGCAGGTGGCCCGGTAGAGTCTGGCCAGACCCATCTCAATTATCTGGTGACCGGGTGCTGTTTCATTCCTGCCCGGACCGAATACCGTATCCAGAAAATCGGCATTCTTAATCGCAACGTCCAGCAGGCTACGTTTGCCGGTGGCCTCGTAATGCGCCACCGCCGCCTCATAAAGATGGCCCATGTTATACAATTCGTGACTGCGCCTAAGATTTGACCAGCGTTTTTCGCCGTACCAGTTGAGCAGCTTCTTTGCGTTATTCGTCCGGCAAGTGAACAGGTAGCCGTCGTCCTCCTGTGCAGCCGCAATCTTAACAATCAGCTCGTCCAGATATTTGTTAAGCTTTGCGTTTGGATGGACACTCAATGAGTATGCGGCACCTTCGAGAATTTTATACGGGTCCGTATCATCGAAAGGATAATTGGCTCGATGCTCACCTTCCATCAGGCCGCCGGCTATGGCAAAATTATCAATCCGACCGGTCTCTTCGCACTTTCCGAAAGCGTAAGGAATCGAGACCTTTCGGTTCGTTTCAATCCGGGGCGCCCAGAATCCGTCCGTTAGCTCAACATCTGTGAAAGGTATCGGCCTAATAGGGTAATCCTTTGAGACCTTACTCTTTGCGTCGGCATCACATTCCTGAATACCTGCTGCCAGGCAAATCCCAAGTATTACTATACTTATCTGTTTTACCCTCATGATATGCTCCTTTCTATTCGTGCCGATAGACATCCCAGCCCATATAGTTTTCAAGAGCTTCGGCAATCGGATCGGCTTTTTCCGTCCGGTTCACAGCGACATGATGCTCGAAGCCCATCTTGCATACATATTGCATAAGCCTCTGAAGGTTCGCAATTTTCATCACGCCGTAACCACCGAATGTATCGAGTTTGTCGTTTGTAAATTCACCTTCGCCGACGTAAATGCTGATAATGCCGGCAGTATCATCAGTAGTGGTTCTGCAGAAAGTTGCCTTGCCCGGTGCTATCCTGCCGACAACGGTTCCGTAAGTGTTCTCTTTTCCCACTGTCCCTGCAATTATTTCCTGGTAGTCCATCTTCGGATTTCTGAAGAATGATTTTGGCAGATTGCTGCAGTGGAATAAAATAGCTTTATCAGGCTCGGCACCGTAGTTATTGTTCCAGTCCAGAATGGCGCTGGGTGTACCTCCTGCCAATTGAAGAATGTACATCCCCAACAAGCCGGTAATATCAACCTCGCACGCGCTCGGAACCAGCGACTCGCTCATTATACTCATAAGAGTGCAGGGAACTATCCCAAAGAACTCCTCCAGAGATGTCCAGCACTGAATCGCCGTGCCATTAAGCTCGGTCTCTTTGACCCATCGGTCCACGACATAACCGAATTTGGCCATCTTTAAAAGTTTGTCGGCGGGAACTGATTTGGTCGGAATATATTTCTCGATAGCATTCAATTTTCTCTTAACCCCCCTGTCGTTATCAGCAAGCAGTGCAGCTCTTCCAAGGATTTCAGACAAATCTATCGTTTCTACCGAGATGCCTGAGAGCTCGAGGATTTTTTCGCTGTAACGGACGGTATTAAAAGCCCCTGTGCGTGCACCGATAGCACCAAACCTGGCGTTCTTCAGACCTTTAACAATCCTGCACACAGAGGCAAAATCGCCCAAATCCTTCTTGAATTCAGCCGAGGTAACCTTAACCGTATGTGATTTTGTCAGCGTATATGGAATACCAGCTTGCCTGAGATTGTTGCAAACACTTATCTTGCCGCAGAAGGAATCCCGCCTGTTAGCTATGCCCATTTTGTCCTGTACGTCCGGCTCAGAATGAATCAGAATCGGTACATTAAGCCTTGAGCGTTTGATTGTCTCGGCCACTCCCTTTTCATCGCCGAAGTTTGGCAGCGTTACGATTACCCCGTCAATCTTCCCGCTCTTTTCTGCAAAAAGTGCAGCGCATTTCTTAGCATCCTCAAAGGTCTCAACCGCGCCGTATTTTGTTTGCTGCATTGACAGAGCAACCGAGTTGAAGCCGTTTTTTTTGAGCACCTCAAGTATATTCTTTCGTCCTTCTTTCGCCAACGCATCCGGGAAAAATCCTCTGTTTCCAACGATGACTCCAAACGTTGTTTTCTTCATTTTCGTTCCTCCATTTTGCAGAACTCATTTAAACAACCAAACGAACTATTTTGTGTTTTGTTTTCCCTGGCCGTAATAAGCATTCCTGCCGTGTTTCCGCAGGTAGTGCTTATCAAGAAGGGCCTTACTAATCGGTCCCTGTTCGGGATTTATTGTTATAGTGCCAAGAGCCATTGTTGCCGTTCGCTCCAGCACAACCATAGATTCTACAGCCGCTGCGGCACTGTTACCCCAGGTGAAAGGACTATGGTTGGCAACAAGTACCGCCGGCATTTTCATTGGGTCCATACCGGCGAATCGCCTGACTATACACTTGCCTGTGTTTAGCTCATAATCGCTTCGTATTTCATCTTTGGTCATTACTTCAGTAACTGGTATCGAACCATAGAAATAATCGGCGCCGGTTGTGCCGAAGCAGGGAATTTCCCGACAGGCCTGTGCCCACATAGTTGCGTAGGTCGGATGGGCATGGCATATACCACCAATAGCTTCTAAATTTCTATAAAGTTCAATATGGGTCGGCGTATCTGATGAGGGCTTGAGAGTCCCTTCGATAATGTTTCCGTCCAGATCAACTAATACAATCTTGTCGGGCGTAAGCTCACCGTATGCTACACCGCTGGGTTTGATGGCTATCACACCTCTCGAACGGTCTATTTCGCTGACATTGCCCCAACTGTAAATGACGAGCTTTTGCTTTTGCAGTTCAACATTTGCATCGCAAACAGCTTTTCTTAAGTCTCCGTACACAATAAGTCCCTGTAAGAATTTCCCAATTCGCCGGCTTTTAGAGCGGCCGCCAGTAACAGAAGTCAGAAATCAGAAGTCAAAGTCCGTCCTCTGTTTTCTGTCCTCTGTCTTCCTTCTGCCTTCTGTCCTCTGTCTTCTGCCCTCTGTCTTCTGCCCTCTGTTTTCTGTCCTCTGTTTTCTGTCCTCTGTCTTTTGTCACACGCTGTCTTTGATATCTAAAAGCTCTTTCATGACGTTGGCCAATTTGCCGGAGTAATCCGATAAACCGAAGGCATCGTGCAGTTGCTTATAGAGGGCATATAACTGTTGATAGACCCTGTGATTTTCCGGCGCCGGTTTATAAGTGGCATCTTTAATTCCACACATAGCGGCCTGAGCATCAGCGAAATTATCGTAGCCGCCGGCCTTCTTACCTGCTACCACGGCACCGGCGATGCAGGCGCCCAGCGCACAACTCTGGGCGGAACGTGATATCTTCATCTCCCTTCCGGTAACGTCAGCGTAAATCTGCATGAGCAGAGGATTCTTTTCAGCGATTCCGCCGCAGTTTATAATTTCTGAAACCTTAACGCCGTATTCCTCAAATCTATTGATAATGGTAAGGGCCCCGAAAGCGGTTGCCTCGAGCAGCGCCCTGTAAATCTCTTCCGGCCTTGTGTGTAACGTCTGGCCTACCAGTAATCCGGTCAGTCTTTGGTCAACGAGTATTGTCCTGTTGCCGTTGTTCCAGTCCAGTGCCAACAAGCCGGACTGGCCCGGTTTGAGCTTTGCCGCCCTCTCGGTAAGAGCTTCGTGAGAGCCCGCCGTTTTGCCGCCGGCCTGGATGTAATTAACGAACCAGTTGAAAATGTCACCCACTGCTGATTGCCCTGCCTCAAGTCCAAAGAAACCCGGCAGAATAGAACCATCGACTATACCACATATCCCCGGAATATCAGCCAGCTCCCGGCTCGACTCGGACACGAGCATATCACAGGTACTGGTGCCAATTATTTTAACCAATTTGCCGGGAGCAATACCGGAGCCAACGGCACCTAAATGGGCATCGAAGGCCCCTACCGCTACGGGGATACCGGCAGGTAATCCGAGTTTCTGTGCCCATTGTTCTGTAAGAGTTCCTGCCTGCGTTTCTATAGTGTAGGTTTTTTTGTAAAGACGGTCGGAAAGCTCGCCGAGTTTTGTCTCAAGCTTGGCAAGAAAGTCTTTGGCGGGTAATCCCCCCCACTGCTCACTGAACAAAGCTTTATGGCCGGCAGCGCAGCGGCTTCGTTTAACCTTATCCGGCTGTGTAGTGCCCGTTAAAACCGCCGGAATATAATCGCAGCATTCAACCCAGCTATATGCCGCATCGAAAACCACGGGGTCCGTTCGCAAACAATGAAGAACTTTTCCAAAAAACCATTCCGACGAATATGTCCCGCCGCACTTGGCGAGGTATTCGGGATGTTCTTTTTGAGCTAATTCAGTTATCTCGGCTGCCTCAGCGTAGCCGGTATGGTCTTTCCACAGCCAGGCACAGGCGTTTGGATTATCTTTGAATTCATCTAACATACTCAAAGGTGTGCCGTTTTCATCCACAGGGATTGGTGTTGAGCCGGTTGTGTCGATACCGATGCCTATAATCTGGTCGGTGTCAAAATCCTTACTCGTGCTACGTAGCGAAGCGCTACTTCGCAGAGTAGTATCGGCTTGCTTAGCTTCGGCAATTGCTGCTTTTATAGTAACCTCGATGCCTTCTAAGTAATCAGCCGGGTTTTGCCTTGCCAGATTATGGTCAGCCGAATCAAGAATGATTCCCGCTTCGCCCGTTTCATATTCATATACCACTGTTCCCAGCTCATTACCGTTACTAACATCAACTAATAGTGACCTTACAGAATTGGTCCCGAAATCCAGGCCGATTGTATATGCCATAATTTAACCTCTAAATTGATAATTATTCCCGCTGTGGATAGTAAGCGTTTTTACCTTAACTGTCAAGTGTTCAATCTGGTTTTGAAAAACTCCAAATTTTGCGAAATAATTCAATCGGCTGTTTGCAATAAATAGCTCATAACAAGCGTCTATCAGAATAGATAGAGAATGCTAAATAATACAAGGGAATAGAACAATGAAAGATAATCGTTACTTAAAACCAGCCTGGACACATAATGGCTCTGTAAAAACAGACCTTCCCTTAACGGTAATCGGAAAGAAACGGAGAAAACTAACAGAAACCGTAGGCGCAGGCCAGCTCTTTTGTGTTGGTAAAGTCTATTTAAGAACCCACAACGGCTCAGTAAGGATAAGGTGACAGCTAAGTCAACATTTCTCTTTTTGCAATTTCTAAAACACTTTTCCGCCTTTTGATTCCACCAAAACTTCAAAATCTTTTTGAATTTTGCACACCTTAGCCATCATCCCCGGCAGAATTTCCCGCACGTGGATCGTTAATTTAACCAGAAACTGAAGTACAAATACAGACCAAGCACTAGACCTAATACTACAACAGTCATCAGTACTTCTACAAGACCCCAGCTTTCGCGGCGTTCTTTCTTTTGTTCAGGTGTGGTGGTGGCATAAGTCAGGTTGACGATTTGTTCGTATTTCGGCGGGGCGGTCAATAGTGACACCCCGACTATGACCACAATACTAATTAACAACAGCCAGCCCGAAGCGAAAAGGAAGTTGTATTGTCCAATATAGACCAGCCAGTCGGGCGATGTAATCACGGGGTCATTGCCACCTGTAAGAGCCTGTAGAGCCAGTTTAGCCATCCCCGCGACGAAACCAATCGCCAGCCCTGCCACCGCACCTTTGCCGTTAATCCGCTTAAAGAAAAGACCAAGCAGGAAAACCGCCGTAATTGGCGGTCCCAGATAGCTTTGAACGTCCTGTAGATACCTGTATAATCCCCCCTGGGAAACTCGCTGCATCACTGGAATCCAGATTATCCCCATCACAACCACGACCAGCGTTGCGATTCGACCAACCGTAACGAGATGCCGTTCGGAGGCCTTCGGATTTATCTTTTCATAAATATCAACGGTAAAAAGAGACGCACAGGAATTAAAAAGTGATGACAGAGAGCTCATCAATGCTGCCAATAGCCCCCCTACCACCAAGCCACGCAGACCGGCCGGCAATAACGAGCTCACCATAACCGCAAAGACCTTATCTCCATCGAGTACTTCCTGGCCATTGGCCATTTTCATGGGGATTGTAATAAGTCCTTTTTGATGCAGAGCATAACCGATAAGACCCGGTACAAGAAAAATCATCACGGGCCAAACCTTCAGGAAGCTGCCCCAAAGAGCGCCACGCCGGGCGTTCTTAAGGTCTTTAGCCGATAGTGCCCTCTGTACAATATACTGGTCGGTACACCAGTACCATATCCCGATTATAGGTGATGCGATTAGTATGCCCAGCCATGGGAAATTCGGGTCCGAATTTGGCCGCCATAGCGCAAAATTCTCAGCATTCGAACGGCATATTGTCTGCAGCTCACCCCAGCCGCCGAGCTTACTCAGGCCAAAAATTGTAATAAAGGCTGAACCGAGTATTAAAATAACCGTCTGGATAGTATCAGTATAGACCACGGCACGCAGACCGCCCGCAACGGTATAGATACCCGTGAGGACAACTGTCAATAGTGCCCCTATCCAGAACGCATCAAGAACGAATGTATCAGTAAGCTGTATATTAATCTCAGGCAAAAGTACATTGAATACTACACCACCTGCATAGACTGTCACTGATACCTTTGTAAAAACGTATGCCACAAGTGAGACGATTGTTAATATCCAGCGGGCCGTCGCATTAAATCGCTTCTCAAGAAACTCCGGCATAGTAAATACCTTCGAGCGGTAATAAAAGGGCACAAATACCCAGGCTAACATTACCACTACCCAGGCGTGCAATTCCCAATGCGCCATCCCCATACCACTGGTGGAGCCTTGTCCCGCCAATCCGACAATATGCTCTGAGCCGATATTTGAGGCAAAGATTGAGGCCCCCACTACAAACCACGGCATATTTCTGCCCGCAAGGAAGTAGTCCGTCGATGTCCTTTGTTTCTGCAGAACCACCCACCAGACAATCACTAACATAACGCCGAAATAACCTGCAATTGCAATCCAATCTAATGCCTCAAAACCGCCCATAAATCA
>CAYQKF010000165.1:0-9976 GCA_964417935.1 uncultured Pirellulales bacterium | reverse complement strand
AATCGTGCAGGGGCCGAAGCCAAGCTGCTTAAAGGCGAAGTGGAACTCATCAGCCTGACCCCAGATATCTGCGCCGGAGGCCGTCATCGTATAGGTGTCGGCCGGATCTTCTGCGAAGCCGCCGACAGATACCGGATAACCTCTGTACCACAGCGATAATACTCTAGCACCTCCCTCTGTCCAATCACGCGGGTCAATTAATGTCATGGTCGCCTCAGAGTACTTGAGATTGTTGTCGTAGAAATACGGCATCGACTGAGAACCGCCGTGAACTATCCCTGTCTCAACAGAGCTTATCAGGGCGCCGTTCGTCTCGGAGCTATATCCATCTATCCACGTAGCAAATATCTCGTTGGGTCCTAAGTCGTTGTAATCTTCAAAGTCATCCACGATAATGGAGTCAACTACAGCAAATGTCCAAAGTCTGCCTTTGCTGATTGTCCCGTCGCTATTATTCTCATCGATGCGCCAGTAGTAACTCTGCTCGAGTTCAAGAGCAGGGCTAAAGCTTTCGTTGCCGAGGTCCTGTCGGCCCTGATATATGCCGGTCGTATCGGACGCATCGGCATCGGCCACAGCCTGTTCATCGGCACCGATGTACATATCATGCTGAGCTGCATCATCTCCCGGCGTCCAGCTAAGGACGGCATTGTAGGGCACATCTGTTTCGTAATTAACCGGACTCGGGACCCAGGCAAGCAGTACGTTACCAAAAGTCTGCCTCATCTCGTCCCGCGTAAACACCTTATCGTAGATATGTACGTCGTCGATTAGGCCCATAAACGGTCGGGTGCCCCAGGGGGACTGACCGATCCGAACCACTCCGTCAGCGGTATCGATCGGCTCGTCTAATTGGGCACTGATGGTTTCCAGACAGCCGTCCACATAGAGCGAGATTTCTATAACGTCCGGCGAGCCGTCATCGGCGAGCACTGCTGCCACGTGATGCCACTCACCATCGCGTACGTCGATGCTACCTACTTGATATCCGCCGTTGACCTCGACGCGGATGGCGCCCAGGGTCCCATTGCTTTCCTGTACTCGGAATATCCACTTTTGGCCCGCTACGTTCTGGCCCCACGATGCGATTTCACCGTAGTCGGCGGTTTTGATCCAGGCGGTCACAGTACGCGAATGGGTGCCGGTCACGCCGGCGTAATCCAAAGCTTCCACGAAATCACCACTGCCGAATGCCAAAGCGCCGCCATCGATACCTTCTACCCACTGTGCGTTGCCACCCAACATGCCGTGAGCGTTATGGCCCGACCAATCAATAGCCGTTTTGCCAGCGCCTTCATCAAGGGGGTACAAAGCGACCAGGTTGGGGTCGTCGGTGAGCGGAACCGGGGGCAGCGTCGAGAAACTCCAGACCGGACCTGTGGCCCAGTGTGTGCCGTAGAACTCATCGACACGCCAGTAGTAGGTCGTTTCCAGCTCTAGGGGGCCGGGATCAAAACCTATGTCCATGGCCGGAGGGGCTCCTGCGGCGTTGGCGACCGTATCAGCGTCGGTCCCGAAGTACACGGCATGCATAATCGGAACCCAACCGCCCGTCCAACTAAGATCGGCCTCAGTGTCTAAGTTTGGCTGACCATCTTCCGGCTCGGGATTGTACGCGCTCTTGGGGGGTGTCCAGATACTCCAGACATCGCCTGTGCTGACGATTCCGTCGGCGTCAGTTTCATCGACCCGCCAGTAGTATGTCTGGTCCGGGACCAACCCAGCGGCCAGGTGTTGGGTATCTGTCTGCTGTTGGCTTACCAACTGATCCGGGCCAAGGTTTGCGGTTGTGCCGAAATAGACATCGTGCGCTACCGCACCCATCCCTGCTCGCCAATTGAGGAACGTCGATACTTCCTCAAGCATGGCGCCATTGGCCGGGCTGGGTTTGTCGGCCTTCGGCCAGCTCGGAACCTCGCCGTTCATCACTTGCTGTACCTGGTTCGCATCCAGCACGCGGCTGAAGATGTAGACTTCATCTATTGAGCCGGGCCAGTACCTGCCG
Organism: uncultured Pirellulales bacterium; assembly: GCA_964417935.1. GTDB lineage: Bacteria > Planctomycetota > Phycisphaerae > Sedimentisphaerales > Anaerobacaceae > NIOZ-UU13. The sequence goes on along the minus strand of CAYQKF010000165.1, from coordinate 7,971 downwards.
CCCTGTGGGCCACTCATGCCGATTCTGACATCTGCGCCGGGCACGAGGTTGTAGGGATCGTCGTCACCGGAGAAGGTCGTATCTTCCACGCCGTCCACGTAGAGCAGGGTCGCCGGGACCCTCAAGTTAGCTCCCTCGGTCACGACCAGGGCGCCATGGTGCCACTCACCGTCGTCCACGTAGGTGTTGCCTCGCAGGTTACCGCCAGCGTGCTCGGTGCGCAATCTGCCCTGATGGACACGCCAGGTCAAGCGCTGGGGAGCCGCGTTCGTACCCCAGGTCACCATTTCGACGTTTCCGTCGGCTGCGCCAGTGGCAATCTTGAACCAGTTGGCGACGCTGAATTCCTGCTGGACGCCATCAATGGCGTTGATGCCCTTATAGCCGTCAATGTTGACGTAGTTGTCGACGCCATTGAAGGCTAATCCTAGACCAGCAGCTCCGGGCTCGAATGCGTTGGGATCGACCACCGCATTAGGATCGCCCATCCACGAGCCGTGACGGCCATTACCGGAAGCGTCCAGAAGATCGCCATCCAAAGGCCAATAGCCCTCCAGGCCTGCTGAAGCGGTCGAAGCAATACTCAGCACCAAAACAAAAGAAACTAAATAAATCAATTTCTTACACATAATAATCCTCCTTTAAAAAAGTTAAAAATAATGATGCTTTGGCTACATACCAAAACATTTGCCCAGGATAATTTTTTACGACTTGACATTACCTCCTTCCTTCTAAAAGCCCAATATGAGCCATTAATTGAAATGTAAAAAATCTTAACTGCGAAGCACCTGTACTCGCGTTACCACAGGTGCGAGCACAAAGTGTTCCCTAATATTTCGTACTTCACACAATAACCGCTCCTCTATCAGAAAACTACAAAGATTCCTCACGTCAGAGGATCAGAATCAACAAATCCTTACCTAATGATCGTACAAACTCCACCAATTATATTTATACCAGATTAGCCACCTTCCCTTCAAGAAAAACTTCTCTAAATCAAAAAAACTTCTCTAAAACTGTAACCGGGGTGCACGTCATGTTTGTAGGTAAAAAGAGCTCTCCAATAGATGCGATTTGGGTAAATTAGCTGAAAATTTACCCCAAAGCATTTCTGCCATTGGAGGGCAAAAAAAATGTACGAAGAAATTTTAGACCAAATGCAAGAATTGTTGAAGGATGAAATCAGGAATGCACGAGCCGAGCCGGACATACATTGTGGATCCTAATGGAACTAAGCCGGAACATCCTGATCCATTGTAATGAATAATTTACCTTTTTTTTACCGCCGTTTCAATCAAAACTTATTGCTGCTTCAATTCCCTGAATCGAAGGGGTCGTGTATGGGTTCGGGACTCTTCCAAGTCATAGGCACTTCTACTTCAGGGTAGGCAAGCACATCGAACTTTTGCTCGATTTTCTTGCTGAAGAAGTATTTGTCCGCGAAATCCAAAAGGGCCCGCCAGTCTTCTTCGTTTTGTGCGTGGCCGCCTTGGCGCCAGTGTATCCCCTGATGTTCGCTGACCCCCAGCCAATCGAAGACAACTTGTGCGGCACGGTAGGTCAATTCCGTGCCATAAGGATTCGCCCAGTAATCCTGCCGGGCATGTGGATTGACCAAGCCGCGGGGAGCAATCAATGCCTTCATAAAATGCGAATCGAAAGGAAGCTTGTCCGGCTGCTTGGCAAAATCAGCAAACCTGGGCACCCACCAGTAGGGAAATGCCCCTTTGAGATAGTCAACGGTTTGTGGACGTTGGCCCCGTTCAAAATAGCGCATGCTGCCCGTGCCGCCAGTACCAGAGGAGTTGGGCGCAGTAACGGCAATCCTCTCATCAAAAATACCGGCACAGAGCGCCGTCTTGCCGCCACGGGAGTGACCGGTAGCAACGATCTTGCCCATATCTGCATGGCCCAGCCGGTCCAGGGTGTCAATAACCAACTGATGCGCCCATGCCCAGGCTGCAATGGTTCCCCAATCGTATTCGGGGTATAAAGGGAATACACCAGCGGAACGGTTGTCTTTGCCGTCAGCAGCGACATCTGTCCGGATGAACTTACACAAGATATAGCCGTGTTTGACCGCCATTCGAGCAGCGTTCCTGTCCCTTTCGGCTGTTTTCCTACCCATGTGTCCCTCCGGAAGAGCGTTTGGATCGAAAAGCGTAAAACAGTTCTTGACAATGACCGGACGGCGTCCCTTCCTGGTTGGGCGAATCAATGCCATCCGGAATGACAGGCTCCTGCTGTTTCTGGTAATAGTTAATTTTTGGTGTTCTTCCACTGCTTTGCCGTCGAAGACCTTTGAAGCCGAGACACCGTCAACCTGGATCTGTTTTGGCCGGGACGGCATGTGCCCATATAGATAGTGGGCCAACATCTCCTTCAAATAATGACGCTGTTTGTGCCAGTCCTCCATAGTCTTGACCCTCGAACCGCCATACATCAAAAACGGATCTGGAAGACTTTTCTGCTCAGGAAGCTGTTGTACAGGTGGAAACTCGTACTTTTCCGGCTGCGTCTTGGGGCTTCGCCGCGACGAGTGAGGTTCGGAATAGTTGGACTGGTGGCGTTGCTTCGTAAGTGGCTCCGCCGGTTCACGTGAGGCTTTCAAATCCTTGCTCCTACCCTTCGTGTCTCGCTTGGCGGAGCCAAGACGTGACAGGTTGAAAGTGAAGCCCTCAACGTGGAAAAGACCAGCAATAGAAAGTGCCAACACCGCTATAAGTAATTTGCTGTTGTACATACAATCAGGAATATTGTAGGTTTCTCGGACAACGGGGTGCCCGTCATGGCTCGGCATGGCCGTGCCAGGCGACTCCTTTTTACTTCCATTCCCTTTCTTTTTTGGTTCACCAACCATCACCCCGCTATGGAACGACCGTTGGCAGGTTATTGTATGCGGTTGTTTTCTGTATCATCCTAACAACAGCACACACAGTCTCTCTTAGCGATACTTTGGTGTAATAAACGCCTGAGCCCCATAGTTCTTCACCCCCTTAGCGTCCCAGGCATTGAAAGACTCCACACGCCCATCAAGATAGCCGGCATTGAGTCGGATCTTAGGCTGTATCTGCATAGTGGGATCTTTGAAAACCCAGTACGGATGGCTTCTTGCACCATGCCTGAAGGGGTGAGATGAGCACCAGGTCTGCTGGGGGCTCGGCCACAGCAAATTAGTATTGTTGGTGAGATAGAAAAGTGCATCCTGCACAACCAGTTTTGTCTTGGAATCGAGCCGGTTGGCGCCCTCGAAATGGGCCTGGGCCTTATCCACATATCCTGACGACTTGTGATTATACCCCTGATAGCTCCACAACAACATGTATGTTGAATGCAGAGGGGCAAAGGATCCGGTCAAATAGAATTGGCCATAGCTTCCCTGCGCGGGCTGTCCGGAGTTCTCCGGAGGCCAGGGCGTGTTGTCTCTGATCGCCGAGAGGGTGCAGTTGAAAACACGAACGTCCTTCAGATAAGAAGACAAATACCTGCCGGCATGGTGGTAACCCGTGCTATCAACATCTGCCACAGGACCTACGTTGTTGTGATTCCAGTTCAGCTCGAAAGGCCGATGGTAGTTCACGGGAGCTTGAATCGTAGATGGATGTGGAGGCAATCGTGAATCATTGTCCTCCGCATAGGTTACCAGGCCAATAATCAACTGGCGTATATTGCTGCCGCACGAGATAATCTTTGCTTGTTGTCTGGCCTTCTGAAGGGATGGCAAGAGTATTCCCATCAAAAGAGCAATGATGGCAATGACGACGAGAAGTTCGATTAATGTAAACGCCGTTAGAAAACTTCCGCTTTGGCGATCAGGAATGTTAATTTCTAATGGGGTAAAGCCTCTTGATTTATCCATAATAATTACCTCCCGGTATCACGGCCATATTGGCCGTGTTTTCACGGGCTGGAAGCCCGTGCCACATCACTGTTTACTCAACGTACAAGATGCTCAAAACGGGCCTTTTGTTCCGCCAATTTACAATTTACGCTGTTTTAGCCTTGTTTGACTCTGTAAGCTATTATATCTTATATCTAATGTTCTTGCAATTTCTAAAGTGCGAATCAGGTGTAATAAACTCGATTCTTTTTTCATGTTCGAGTAAGATTCTTTTATTAACATCTCGGTTACGGAAGACCGGCCGTATTATGAAAGGGGAAGCGATGACCATGAAAAGATACTGGACTTTATCAGTATTCATTTGCTTTTTAGTATCAGCTTTAGCTCTTGGTACCGAAGCTGTATATGATGTACGCGACTACGGCGCTAAAGCAGATGGAAAAACACTATGCACTAAATCGATTCAGGCGGCTATCAACAAGTGTGCCGCGGATGGTGGGGGAACTGTTTACTTACCACCGGGAAAATGGCTCTCCGGCACTGTCTATATGAGGGACTATGTAACTGTCTTGCTCGATTCAGGCAGTACGCTGCTGGGAAGCCGGGACCCGAACGATTATGCTCGTCCCCACACTCCACCAAGCAAAGACTCACTCGTAGCGGCGAAGGCCGACGCCGTAGCAGAACAGGGCCGAAGCTTCAGCTATTGGAGTCTCATTGCAGGAGCGGGCCTTCAGCGTGTTGCCATACGGGGGCGAGGCACAATCGACGGCCAGGGTTCTGCATTTCGCTTCAAAGACAGGAACCGCCCTAAAGGCATATATCTGGAGAATTGCCGTGATGTCCTCGTTGAAGGCCTTAAGATGCGCAATGCCGGAAGCTGGATGCAGCATTACCGCAACTGTGATCGGCTGACCATCCGAGGCATCACAGTGTTCAACCATGCCGCATACAACAACGATGGTTTAAACATCGATAGCTGCCGGGATGTGTGCATCTCCGGATGTATGGTGGATTCAGACGATGACGCCATAGTCCTGAAAAGCCTCTCGCTCAAACCTTGTGAGAATGTGACGATCGTTAACTGTGTGATAAGCAGCCATTGCAATGCAATCAAAATGGGCACCGAATCCGGCGGGGGCTTTCGGAACATAACAATTACCAATTGCACAATTTGCTCTCCTCGTTATTCCAAAGTCACCTATGGGAGGCAAAGAGGGCTCGCAGGCTTAGCTCTGGAGATTGTTGATGGTGGAATTTTAGACCGCGTGGCAATTTCAAACATTGTGATGAAGGGAGTAAGTGTCCCTATTTTCATGCGTCTGGGCAACAGGGCAAGGCAATATGATAAAGACGAGCCGAAGCCCGGTGTAGGGACTCTTCGAAACGTCGTTATAAACAACATAGTGGCAACCGAGACGTCTAACATCGGCTGCTCAATCACCGGTCTGCCGGGACATCCGGTTGAAAATGTGTCTTTGAGCAATATCAAGTTGAGTTTCGAGGGGGGCGGAACTAAAAAAGATGCGTCGAAAGAAGTACCGGAGAAAGCTGAAAGTTATCCGGAAAGCACGATGTTTGGCGTGCTCCCGGCATACGGATTCTATTGCCGTCATGTCAGAGGATTAACGTTCACTAATGTGCAATTGCAGACAACCACATCTGACCAGCGTCACGCAGTAGTGTGTGAAGATGTAGAAGACGTCTTAATCGATGCTCTCGATACAACTTACTCACCGGGGGCCGCAGCAACAATTCGATTAACTGACGCAAAAGGGATTTTTGTACGCGGGTGTAGACCAGGGACAGGTACGGAGTTGTTCTTGAATCTACAAGGGTCGCAAAGCGAACGCGTCGTGATTATGGCCAATGACCTGAGCGGCGTCAGGAAGATTACAGAGATTGGTCCGGATGTTGCGAAGACGGCTTTGGCTCAAAGGGCTAACTACCTTGCACAAGAATAGCAACCTCGTCTCTTTATCATCATTTTAATATTGAGCATCGCAACGAGATTTCAAGAAATGTCTTGGGTTTTGACGAAGAAAGGATTAAAGGGCAGTTTTCTGCAAGATTGTGAACAAATTTTTAGAGGTGCGCGCATGACTTAGCTAATGCGATATTTAGTGCGAATTACTACGGCTTTGGTTTACCGCCTGCAAGTCCTATAGCACTCGAAACGTAAAGTTAAGGAATCTGCTATGATCCGAAACGGCATAATCCAGCAATCAATCCGTTCACAAGCGAATAATGTGAAGTTATTCTTAATCGTTGGAATGGTATTTGGCTTCTCTGGTTGTTTGCCGTCTGGAACGCATTGTTCTCAACCGGCGCAAACTGAGTGGATTCGTCCTGGTGAAGAAGGTGGATTGATTTGGGGGCGCAAAGGCGGCGTGGTGATTGCGGTTTGGCCCAGCGGTTTTCGGGAAGAAGGAGTTGGAGGGCCTCGAGGGTTATTTCGGATTGGATACGAGCGCGACGGCGAGATGAGACTGATTAACTTTATCGCCGTCGAACCCATCGTCGCAAACAAGAGAGGGTTCAGCGAGTTGGAGCCCAGCTCCGTTGCCAGGCAGGACAAGCCATCAGGACAGAGAAAGGGCAAACTCATCTGGCCCTCGTCCGAGTATCCGCCGCGGACTGGCACAAACAGACCCAACACAATCGAGGACATGCGACGTCTCTCGGTGGCAGGATGGTTTTCGCGCCCGTTACCTGGAGTGGAGCAGCTCAACATCGCCTTCGATGTTGAGAAGTTCAACAACGGTGCCCACCCCTGGATTGTGGCGTCAATCCGTAGCGATCAGACCGAGGAAGTGGTCTTCACTATACATGCGGCGCCGGACAGCGCAACAATGGAGCGATGCATCCTGACCGCTACGATGGGCAACTACATTCGGGCAAGACGCCTCTGGCTTCGCAGCCAGGTCGTTTATAGCAAAGCGCTCTGGCCGGACCCGGTGTCAGCCGGTGTGGGACGCGGGGGATTCACCCGCCCGGTGTTTTTCGAGGAAGGCTCCATGTGCCGTTTGAGAGACGGTTCCCTCATCGCAGCGATCACGACCGACGAAGACGGCCAGTCGAAGGTCGTGCCGAAACTGGCCCTCTGGCGCTACCAAGGGCGTAAGGTCACTCAGTACTGGAAGACCCATCCCCATGGAGAACACCCTGTACGCATCCGCGTGAACGGGCGCTTCACTTACTGGATGTCCCGCAGCCCTATCCCCAACGGCGTTGCCTATGAGAACTTCGAACTTGTGCAAGACTACTTCGACGGGCAACAGTTCATTTTCGGTGTTACTGAACAAACACCAGCCCAATTTGGACTGACCGTGCGGCCACCCAGACGCCTGTCCCCACCATAAACTCCATCCGAGCACAAAAATCAAAGACGGGCATTGCTTTTTGGCTGGAGCACGCGGAGTGTCCTCTTGAAATGACTGCTATTTAAATCATGTCTGTAACACCTGGCTTGGGCACAGGATAGCTGCCATGGGCATTAGCCTTGACCGGCGGCTCCATACCATCTCGGCACTCTTCCGGCCTGGGCGGGTAATAGAAATCGGACTGGTTTATCTTCTCCCAGGTAACCTCTTCGCCGGTATAACAGGATATCTGTCCCATCACGGTGATCATTGTGCTGCGGGCCATGTAGTCGCCGTTATTGACGGGCTTGCCCGAGCGAATCGCCGCAAAGAGTACGTCGTGTTCTCTCTGATAAGGATCGCATCTGCCCTCCCAGCGCCAGGTTGTTTCGCCCCAGATTCGGCACCGTAGAACAGACGCCCTACCCTTACTGCCAAGCACTATGCTGGAAGTACTGTTGTGGCATCCGGTTGTGGTGCGGCAGAAGGCGTAGATAGGCACGCCGCTCTCAAATTCGTAAACGACCGAATGGTGATCGAACACATCGCCATATATCGGCTCTACCATTGAAGAGCGTCCGCCCAAGCCGTGGCATTTCACTGGGGCTTTGTTGTGCATCACCCAACTGGAACGGTCCAGGTTGTGCACCAGCGACTGGGGGACATCGTCTCCCGAGAGCCAGCGAAAATGGTATTGGGTGCTGCATTGCCACTGAAGCTCCGTGAGTCCTGGGTTGCGATTAATCACACCGTACGGGGGGCGGAGAA
>CAYQKF010000164.1:0-10151 GCA_964417935.1 uncultured Pirellulales bacterium | reverse complement strand
GGGACTTCATGGATTGGGATGGCAACACCCATATCGCCGCGAGCTATCATTATTCCATCCGCGGTCTCAATTATTCCGTCTATGTTTTCTATAGCTTGTCTATTCTCTATTTTTGCCACGAGCCGACAGTCGGGTAATCCCGGCTTTATTAGTGCAGCGGCCTGCCGAATATCGTTTTCATCCCGTACAAACGACAAAGCGATGTAATCGACTTTGTGTTTTATGCCGAACTCAATGTCTCTTTGGTCTTTCTCCGTTATCCCTTCAAATCCAAGGTCCACATCGGGAATATTTATGCCTTTTCTCTCCTTAAGGACACCTCCTTCGACAACGACTGCTTTTATGCTATTGACGGAGGTGCTCTTTATGCGCAAGACCAGGTTTCCATCATCAATATAGATAAGTTGTTTTGGCTTTAACCGGCCCAAATCACCTTTGTAGTCAAATGGTATTGTTCGCGGCCCACACGCTTTGGCGTCGTTGGTCAGCCACACTACTGTGCGATTCTTTAAAAATCTGGTTTTGGCACCTTTGAATCGCCCAATTCTGATTCGCAAGCCTTCCAGGTCCTGCATTATCCGAATGTGTCGTCTGTACTTTCTATTTAGCTGGCGAACAAGCTTTATAGAGTCAAAATGTTGTTTATGGCTGCCGTGCGAGAAATTCAACCTGACTACATCCAGACCGGCTGTGAACATTTTCCGCAGGACAGTATAGTTGCTGCTAACAGGGCCTAATGTGGCGATAATTCTTGTTCTGGGCATTCTTTCAAGTTCCTATACGTATGAGATTCACCCCGTGAGATATAAGGAATTATCTCACGGGCTAAACCTGAGTTTGTCATATAGGCAAACACTATAGAATATCTTCTGTCAAGAGGCAAACATGAGCCTTGCCAAAAAAACCTAAAAGCCCCGGTCTTTTACTTGATAACAATTGTTCCATATCGGGGTGTTGGGGGAAGAGGAGGGCTTCGTAATAACGGATTTGCATGGGCCGAGGCCACCAACAAATTGGTATTACAGACACGAAGTTTTTGTTGATTCTCAGTGCAGTTTCCTTTGTGAAACTCCGCGGTTGCGTTCTTGGGTGCTACTGAGTAAAATAGAGAGAGCACAAACCGTGTCATACGAGGTAGAAAGATGCCCAATACGGAAGAGCCAGAACAAAGACGAAAGAGCACCCTCCATCTTCCATCGCACAAGCTGCGACGAGCAGGAGCTCTTAGATGGTGGCCGTTGCTTCTTTGGCTTCTCTGCGGTTCGACATTCATGGCTCAGACCCGGGCGACATCGGGCAAGATGGGGGCTATTCGAGTCTCCGAGGATCAACGCACCTTCATTTTCAAAGAAGACCGTAGCGTATTTGTGCCGTGGGGATTCAACTACGACCATGATGAACGAGGGCGACTGATAGAGGATTACTGGGAAGTGGAATGGCCCAAGGTGGAAGAAGACTTCCGCGAAATGAAGGAACTCGGCGCCAATGTCATTCGAGTCCACCTTCAGCTTGGTAAATTCATGCAGGAGCCTGAGAAGCCGAATGATGCCGAGTTGGACCAGCTTACCCGTCTGATTAAGTTGGCTGAGCGATTGCATCTATATCTCGACCTTACCGGCCTTGGTTGCTACCACAAGAAAGACGTTCCCCTTTGGTATGACGATCTGTCGGAAAAGGACCGTTGGGACGTACAAGCACGTTTTTGGGAGGCGGTTGCAAAGACTTGCGCTAAAAGCCCCACAATCTTTTGTTATGACCTTATGAATGAGCCCATCCTGGCCGGCGCAAAAAAGAACGAGACCGAGTGGTTGGCGGGTGAGTTTGCAGGTAAGCACTTTGTGCAGCGAATCACCCTTGACCTTGCAGGGCGTACGAGAAAGCAGGTCGCCAAGGCCTGGGTTGACAAGCTCGTCACGGCGATCCGTAAGCATGACGAGCTTCATATGATAACAGTAGGCGTTATCCCCTGGGTCTACACTTTCCCAAAAGCCAAGCCGCTCTTTTACTCAAAGGAAGTAAGCGAGAATCTGGATTTCGCCTGCGTTCATTTTTATCCTCAAAGCGGCGAAGTCGAGAAGGCACTAACAGCACTTGCGGCTTACGATATCGGCAAGCCCCTAATCGTGGAGGAGATCTTCCCATTAAGGTGTAATACGGAGGAGCTGGACGCTTTCATTGACGCTTCGCGCACGATTGCCGATGGCTGGATTGGTTTTTACTGGGGCAAGACACCCGAAGAATGCCGCCGGTCGAGAGAACTGCAGGATGCCTTGACGCTTGCCTGGCTGGAATTATTTGAGAAGAAAGCAGAGGCCATCAAGCAGCAGCGATGACAATGATTGAACATCAGTCATCCAAATTTCGATAGTTCGGCCTTCCCGCTCGCCTCGCTCAGACAATATGCAACGCCCGACCCTCTGGTGTATGAAGCCATCGTACACAATAAAACAACCACACATAATGACTTTACACCTCGGCTCGGCGCCTCGTCGGGGCCGAGCCTGCCATAGCGCGAAGCGACGCCGGAGCAGGGCGGTCGTTCCATATAGTGGTGTTGGGGCGGGAGACTGAACTGCAATTCACAAAGTGCCTCAAAATAGTTTTGAATCGCACGGCTTATTACGCTATCATAAATTGCGATGCGTTCAGCACGCCTGTTGGAAGCGTGTGTATCCACATCGAAGATGAACATATCCAAACGGAGCTGTTGTGTGCAATAATGAAGACAAAAGTCAAACGCACACCGTTACTGAAATCGACCTTTCCAAGGCACCAGCAGATACGAGCGGTCACATTATTGATCGCCGAGAAGGATGTCTACAAGTTATAAGGTCAATCTATTTACTTATATAATCTTTTGCCGAAAGGTCTACACAAAGAAGTTTTTCGTCGTTCCTAACGAAAATGTGCTTGTAGGCAAATGCGGGATGGGACCAGCACACCCCGCCGCGTTGGCTAAGTTGTCCTTGTGTAGGATTGATAAGCTTCGTACGACTGATTTCATGAAATCCATTTGGCGACAATTTGCTTATAATTAATTCACCACGTTCGTTAAACATCCATATCTTGTCTTCATGTCGTACCATGTGAATGTTGGCCCAGCGGGCTTTGGGGACGGCGTCGAGACTTTCCCAGATGCGGTCGCCTGTGTGCAGATCCAGACAGCGGAGTTCGCCGTAACTGTCCACACCGTAAATGTAATCCCCCTGGAGGAGAGGAGTAGATATGCAGCAATGGAGGCTATCCGTGTTTCTTTCGTTGGGGCCTTTGCGCTGCCATACTTTTTCCACGGAGAGCTTGTCCGGGTTAACTTTCAGCAGGAGTGAACCATTAAAGAAGCCGCTGAAGAAGAGATAATTGTTTTGGAAGACAGGAGTGGCAATGTTGTGTACCACACGGGATGGGGGAAATGGGTATCGCCAGTAGAGGTTTCCGGTAACCGGATCAAGGCCAACGACGCTCTCACCTGTCCAGCAGACCAGCACGCGTTTGCCCGCCTGTTCAATGACGATAGGCGCCGAATACGAAGCTCGGTCGTTTAGAGCCCGCCATTTTTCCTTTCCGGTAACTTTATCAAGCGCAACCAGGCAGGCATTGTCTCTGCCGCCGATGTGTACTACGACCAGGTCGTTTTCAACAAGTGGAGAAGCTGCAATACCCCAAAGTGGTATTCTGATATTATACTCGGCATTGAGTTCTTTGCTCCAGAGGACTTCTCCCTTTGTCACGTCGAAACAAAAAAAATGTCCCATTGTGCCGAGCGAATAAGCACGGTTCTCGTTGATGGTAACCGAAGCGCGGGGGCCGTCCCTGTGATCGACTCTTTCGTATTTGCATTCATAGTCATAAGACCAGATTCTCTCACCAGTCATAGCATCGAAGCAATGAACGCGCTCGATCTGAGTCGGGGAAGCTAAGCGGTCGGTGACATATACCCGGCCGTTGGCAACGGTTGGCCCACTGTAGCCGTTAGCAATTGTGGCCTGCCACCGGGTCTCAAGCCGTGAAGTCTCGAATTTCTCGACAATACCTTGTTCGCGCCAGATACCATTTCGATCAGGACCTCGCCATTGGGGCCAATCTGAGCCTGAGGTCGGAACGGCCAATAGCAAGCCGACAACTGTTATCAGCACCAGTATTCTACTCATAAGCACTTTACTGAAAAGATAAAAGACTCGTCATCGTTAAACGAATGGCTTCACGAGCATCAAAATATCTGACGTGTGGTCTGAAACCACCGAACTCTGAAGCCGGTTGACTGCTTAACTCTAACAAAAATTGCGTCAGAAAACAATGTTTTTATTCACTGAGATGGGCGAAAGCAATGAACGCAGCTTTTGCGTCAAGGCCTGGGTTGGATGATGGCTGAAAAGAGCGAGACACATATTCTATAATGCGACACGCCTGTTAGAAGCGTGCGTATCCGCATTCGCCTTGATTCTTCGCCTCATATCGTGTATTATTGTCTTTGATTTTGCGATCTCGCTAATAGAGAAAGTGGAGTATTAGTATGGATAAAGAAAGAGCATTTACGTTAATAGAGCTTTTGGTGGTGATTGCCATTATTGCGCTGTTGATGGCAATATTGATGCCGGCGCTGCAGCGGGTAAAGGAGCAAGCAAAAGCGGTTGCTTGTCAGTCAAATCTGAAACAATGGGGTGCTATCTTTTTGATGTATGCCAATGAGAATGACGGCTCATTTCTAAACGGTTTGATTGATAACAGTAGTAGATGAGATGAAGCGTTTCTGCATCAACCGACACGATGGGTTTGTGAATGGCGCTTTTGTGGATTTTTCTGTCAGAAAGATAGGGCTTAAGGAGCTGTGGAAGTTGAAATGGCATCGAGGCTACAGAATAAACGACCCTTCGCCGGTCTGGCCGGATTGGATGAGAGGGTTTAAGGATTACTGAAAGTATGTCACCACAGCGTCTATATTCTGACTACAAACAGTATTGGCAATAATGTAGAAACATAGTTGTTGCTCCAAAAGCAAAGAGCACAGGTTTAGCTATGCCATATAACATTCGAATTGTGAGTACTTATCCACCACGAAAGTGCGGTGTAGGGACATTTTCGCGCGATTTAGCCGGGGCGCTGGAAAACTTCACAGGAGAAGTGAACCATATAAGAGTTGCGGCAATCGATAAAGATAAGCTGCCGTATAACATTCCAGTAGACCTCATTGTCCATCAGTACAATCCGGAATCCTGGCACAAAGCTGGTAAGGATATAGTTGCCAGAGCAAACGAAAGTGATAATCCCACTGTTGTCCTGCTGCAGCACGAGTATGGACTTGATCCGGATAAAGATGGCATCGACTCAAGAGGCACAAATTTTGTTGTTATGGCAAAAACACTCTGTAAGCAGGGACTTATGACCCTGGTCTATCTGCATACCGTCCTTGATAGTCCAAATGAACATCAAAGAAAGGTTTTACAGGACCTTGCCGACAACAGTGACGGGCTCCTTGTCACAACAGACAATGCAGTTGACATACTCGAATCAGCTACTTATGGAATTGCTCGTTCAAAAATCAAGCATATAGATCACGGGATTCGAATGCAAAATCCTTCTCAATATGATCGATTAGCAATAAAACAGGAATATGGATTGCAAAATCGGCTTCTTATAACAACCCTCGGGCTCCACTCGCCGGGCAAGGGGCTACAATACGGCATTCGAGCTTACGCCAGGTTTCTGCATGAGTCGTGTACAGAGGCTCAAAGAAAAAAGTTGATATACTTGATTGCGGGGGTATGCCACCCTGAATTTGTAAAAACAGAGGGTGGAAAGCTATACCAGAAATATCAAGCGACACTCGATTTGTCTCTTGAAGATTCCAAGCTGAGATGGTGCAAGGTCAAAGAGCTTGGCACTGTGGATTTTGGGCAGTATGACGTCGTCTTTCTCGATACATTTCTGGATGAGGGTACTCTGCTGAACCTTTACGGTGCTACAAATATCATGGTGTTACCTTATCTTAACTTGCAGCAAATATCAAGCGGCATATTAGCGGATACTGTGGGTTCAGGTAGAGTAGCTATTGCAACCAAATTTAAGTACGCGGTGGAGCTGATCAATTTAGAGGCTCAAGGTGAGAAGGGCGCCATTATTGACCCTCATGCCAGGGGTATTTTGGTCGATCCTGGTGAGCCTTCAGTCGAGCAGATAGCTCAGGCCCTTGACTATCTTGTCTTCAACAGAGAAGAACGCCTTGAGATGGAAAAGCGTGCTCACGAGAGAGGCTATCAGATGAGGTGGCACAACTCGGCATGGGAACTGCTACAGTACATCCAATTCGTCAAAGAAAAACAGGAGATAGTTACCGGCAGGGGGATAGAATTCGCCAGAGAAAAACCATCGATTTTCGAGAAGAAAACGCCCGGAGGCTAATCACACAGCATCAAAAGAACTTCAGCTTACGCCGTTTTGGTGCTGGGCCAGCCGGTCGTTTAAATAGAAGCAGAATTTGGTGCGTTGAGCTAAGTTCAAATCGTCAGATGCAATAGGTTTTCTTTCCAACTAATATAAAGGAATCAAACATGAGCAAACACAGTAGCAGCCGGCGCGAGTTCATAAAATCTGTCAGCCTTGGGGCGGCTGCATTGGCCATGCCCTCAGGGCATGCCAAAGATCGTGGTTCCCTACTCGCAGTCAATCCTGAGCCACGATTCGACTTATCGCCCTATTTGTACATGCAGTTCATGGAGCCCTTGGGAACCACAGACGGCTCTGTCGCCGCAGCATGGGATTTCAAACGGGACTGTTGGCGCCAAGACGTGGTGGAAATTACAAAGAAGCTGTCGCCCTCTCTTATTCGATGGGGCGGATGCTTCATTTCCTATTACCGATGGAAGGAGGCCGTGGGCCCACGTGACCAACGGAAGCCGATGCTTAACTTGCTTTGGGGTGGAGTGGAGACTAATCAAGTCGGCACTCATGAATTTGTCGATTTTTGTCGCCAGACAGGCGCAGATCCGCTCATCTGCGTGAACTTTGAATCGGATGGAAGGAAAAACTGGCAGCGCGACCCTAAGGGCAACATTCGCTCTGCCGGTCCGGAGGAAGCGGCTGAGTGGGTGAGATATTGCAATGCCGCGGATAGCAAGGAAAGACGGAAGCACAGCGTAGAAAAACCTTACAACGTCCGCCTCTGGCAGATTGGGAATGAGACCTCCTACGACCGCAATGCCTTCGACTGCGAGACTGCGGCAAAGCGCACTGTCGCTTTCGCTCAGGCCATGCGAAAGGAAGACCCGGATATTGAGCTGATTGGTTGGGGTGACAGCGGATGGGCCCGCCGGATGCTTGATATCGCCGGTGAACATCTCCGATACATTGCCTTTCACCATATGTTCAATCCTGACCGAAACCTTCCTAATTCGCCGCTGCGGGGAATTGAGTATCGCAAGGACCCGGCCTGGACATGGGAACGTCTGATGAATGCCTCCAAGGTTCACGAAGCTCGGATCAGATGGATGCGGGAGCAGGTGGCGGACTACCCAATCCCACTGGCTCTTACTGAATGCCATTTTGCCCTACCGGGCCGGAACCGATGTGAGGTTCTATCCACATGGGCGGCAGGTGTTGCGAATGCGCGGTTGTTGAATGTCCATGAAAGGCACGGTGACAAGCTCAAGATTGCTACACTGGCCGATTTTTGTGGCACTCGATGGCAAGTCAACGCTGTAATGATTCCCGTGCCGCGCGGAAAATCATATATGATGCCGGTTGCTCTGGTTATGAGTCTATATCGGCATCATACGGGAGATAAAGCTCTCAATGTTGACAAGGCACCGGAGAACCTCGATGTTACGGCCAGTCGAACCGGAGATCGGATATATCTCCATGCGGTTAACACAAATAGGGATCGATCCATCACAGTCCAGCTTGTAATAAACGGCATGAAGATCAAGTCGGGCCGCGTCTTTGAGATGGCGGGGGATCCGGAATATGAAGTTATTGAAACGCAACCCAACGAGATAGTTCCTGTGGAAAAAAATCTGCCCCTGACTGGTCGATGGGCTTTTCCGCCGGCTTCTGTTTCCGCCGTGGAGTTGAACGTTCAAAAAGCATAGACGGCAGACACAACAGTTACGTGTATGTGGCAGTACACGTCGCGACTCTTTGAGGATGGTAGGCTTGGGAATCTTAGCCCGCCATAGGCGGAGTACCCGCGATAAACTTCAGCGTCTGCTCGTTGCCTCCTTTTCCCAACGCTCGTACTCAGCTTTGAGATGTTCTGCAAGTTCTGGTCTTGCAGCAAGGAGATTGGCGGATTCACCAATGTCAGTTTGCAGGTCAAACAACTGCCAGTTCTGGTTAGTGCTGTATCGTTCGCGGATAAGTTTGTAGCGGCCCATCCGAATCGCAGCACTGCTTGTGCCCCATCGCCAGTAGAGATACGTGTGGGGCGAATGAGCCAGGCCGGCCAGTGCGGCTGTCGGATCCTTGCCATCGAGCACGCGGTCGGCTGGAAGAGCCAGACCCGCAGCATGGAGCACCATTGGCACGAAGTCCATGCTGACGAGAGGCTCGCTGCAAACTGTCCTCGGCTTGATACGCCCAGGCCAGCGAACGATGCACGGTACCCGGATGCCGCCTTCCCAAAGTGTTGTTCCTCCAGCTCGCAGCGGCGCATTGGACGCACATTCCAGCCCACGCGTCGGAATGAGAAAAGCTCCGTTGTCAGAAAGCAGGATGACGATTGTTCTCCCGGTCAACTTCAATCGGTCGAGCTGGTCGAGAACCCGGCCTATACCGTCGTCCAACGCCGTGACCACGGCCCGGTAGCGCTTGCGTTCATCGAGTGTTTTCGGCGAATAGCCGTAGCATGCAAAGGCTTCGTCCGGGGCCTGCCACAAACAGGGCGTGCCGGGCGGCTTGTTTTTCGGATTTGGGTAGTGGGCGGCGTTGAATGGAATATAGCACAAGAACGGCCTGTTCTTGTTCCGTGCGATGAACTCACACGCCGCATCGGCAAAGACAAAGGTGCTATAGCCATCGGCCTTTGCGGGCTCGGTGTTGCGATAGAGGTCGTTGCGACCATTGTAGATATACGTGTAATAATCGCAGTTTCCGGAGATATTTCCGAAGTATTCATTGAAGCCACGGTCCGTCGGTCGGCTGCCGGGGGCAAAGCCGAGGTTCCATTTGCCAAAGCAGCCGCTGACGTACCCGGCTTTAGCGAGATAACGAGGCAAAATCACTTCGGTCTGCGGCAGTGCGACCTGCAGAAGTTCATCGATCTTATAGAGTTGTTCGTTCAAACCGTTGCGGAGCGGATGCCGACCGGTGAGCAAGGCCCCACGAGAGGGCATGCAAGACGGCGAGCCAATGTAGAAGTCGGTGCAACGAACTCCCTCGGCAGCGAGCCGGTCGATCCGTGGCGTTTTCATCACTGGATTACCGTAACAAGCCAGGTCGCCGTAGCCGATGTTATCGAGAAACATGATTACGATGTTCGGTTTATCCGGCGAGGCCTGCCCGTCTTGGCTCGGCAAAGCCGAGACAGGTGCGGATACGGCCTTTGGCAGCGCTGTGGCTTGCCCCCACTGCTTCGTTTCGCGAAGCAAAACGGTGGGGGATAGTCCTATGATTTTCACGAATTGTCGGCGAGTCAACTCTTCCACTTTACTCTCCTTTTATGTCTGGGCTTTTTTCTATATCGAAAATAGTCCGTCTGTGTTTCCCTGCTTTATCAACACTTGTACGGGCCAGCTCATGAGGCTGTCTGCCGTCGGGTTTGAAATTGGCCCATTCGACTGCGCTCAGGACAGGGTTTGTTTGGGTTTGTTTTTTTGAGCCTGAAGGCGGTTCCATTTTCATAATCCTTTTGTGAAAAAGCGTTTGCGTTCATTTTGGGCCTTTAACGAAATTGGGTTTGTTTATTCGGACTACGAAATCATCGTTTTTTCTGTAATCCTTTGTTAAAGTTAAGTTTACATTCATTTTGGCTTTTTGGAAATTGGGTTTGATTGGGTTTGTTTTCACCAAGTGTCCCATTGGCAATATTTTCATAATCCGTTTTTGAAAAGATACTTACGTTCATTTGACTTTTTCGGAAATTGGGTTTGTTTTGCATAAAAAGGGTTGATTTGTAGAGGGTTCTCGACAGATGTAGTGCCTTATAGGCACGTAAATATCTG
>CAYQKF010000163.1:0-10248 GCA_964417935.1 uncultured Pirellulales bacterium | reverse complement strand
CTATTTTTGTTTGACACACGTTGTTTTTTGTGTTAATTTGGCTTTATGCCAAGATAGATTTAAAACTATAAAACTAATAAAACTAGGAAACTAGGGACAGCCACCTATTAATGGCTGGGGACAGTACGCAAAAACGGTGTCCCTGATAAAATCCAGCTTTGTAGGTTGTGCACGGCACAACAATTCGTTTACCGCATCCCAGTAGGCTGTTGTTTCCCTCGACGCAGTTTACCCTGAATAAGCCGAAGCCCTGAGCGCAGCCGAAGGGGCAGCCGAAGGTGTAGTCGAACGGGCTCGGGGTGACAGCCTTGCGAAAAAGAGTAATCCATCAATAGAACTGCGACAAAGCACTATTCTCTGAACCTTCTCATCCATTCCGGCCAGACCGGCAATGGGGCATTTGTGTCGAAGTGTCGATTCCACTTCAACTTCCACAACTCCTTAAGTCCGATCTTTCTGGCAGACCAATCCAAAAAAACGCCGTTTACAAATCCGTTGTGCCGGTTGAGGCAGAAAGCCGTCATGTAATCTGAGACACCGACGTATGACTGACCATCATAATACGGAGGTTCATCGGACATCAGTGGATAGCCGGCATAATACTGCTCACCCAAAAGAAGAGGCACCCTACTTGCACCTCTAACATTAGGACTCCTCCAGTTATTCATAGTCGGCCGCTCTGAGCGATCCGGCATCACTTTCTGTTCTATCGGCGGATTACGAACCCAGGCATTTATTCCGTAGCTGCCGGAAAGACCTTCAAAAGACGGACGCTCACTCCCATAGACGCCCCAGGCTGCGAACGGATGCCGGCCTTCTTCGGTCAGAGGTTTGGTGGCGACCGGACATAAGAGTAGGTTACTGTCCTTGTAGTACGGACGCAATACTGCCACCCAAGTGCCCCGATAATCCCTTCCTGACCACCAGCCTTCCTGGAAATGGCCATCGTTATCTTGCGTGTACATCGAAAAGTAAAGACCCCATTGTTTCAGGTTTGACTGACAGGCAACTGCCTGTGCCTGTTTCTTCACCCGCTGTAGTGCCGGCATCAATATCGCCATCAATAATGCTATGATAGCAATCACCACCAAAAGTTCTATTAACGTGAAACCTCCTGATTTGTGCATAGTATTACTCCTTTGTTCTTGTTTCGGCGAAAACTCGCCGAAACAAGAACACAATGCGCAAAACCGAGCCCTTTTTTGCACAACGGCCAATCCTTTCGGTGCTCCTTAATCTTTTCACCGAGTTCATCCATAGCTTCTGCATTGTGCCGCCAATCGCAGCGCCGGCCACAACTGCTCATCAAGCCACTGAGCCACCAGGACAGCAAAGTCCTTGAAGTCAACCATGGCGTCCAACTTGGCCGGCCCGGCAGGCCACGCAGCAAGCACATTCGCCAACGCCGTTCAGTCAACGTCGTCCGTAATCACGATAGCGTCAAGCAGCACACCATCTTCACGCTTAGCGATTTCCAGCGTGTTCGCTCCGGCCGGCAGCGTCCAATTCATAACCTCGAAAACCTGGATGCCGTGGCTTATCTCGCTGTAAACCTCGTCCCAGCCCCATTCGCCTCTCGGGACATCCATCCCATCAAACCTCACCCAGCCGGTGCCAGGCAGATCTTGATCTTCAAGGTTTTGACTCGTAGCACTCGGGAACCTGACCCAGAATGAGTCGCTGTTGGCCTGCTGGGCGCGAAACAGCATTTTGTAGGTTCCACCGGCAGCATCAAAATTGTAAACGGCGACCCATCCAACTCCCGGCGGAGTGCTATTGTCGTCGCCGTCGCCGTCCTGTGAGCCGATGTGACGTCCGCCCGATGAGCCCGGGTCGTCATAAATCCGCCAGCTCGCGCCAATGGTGCCGGCAGATTCTGCTTCCAACCATATTTCCTCAGGAGGCTCAGGAACCGATGGATACAGCCGAATATCGTCAAAGTAAACCACGCCTGAACCGCCAGCCGTCAGATTCGTCTCGTCGCCAAAGCCAATAGCAAGCTCCGTAACACTCTGCAGACTCACGCCTAACGAGGCAAGGTCGATGTTCCACCGCTTCCAAAATGCTCGCTCTATGTGCTTTATGTCAGTCGGCTTTATGTCAGTCGCGTCACCGTCGTATACCACCTTAGAGCCGTTGACCTTCACATACATCTGCTCAACAACATTATACGGGTCTCCGTGGAAGTATAGTGACAATACTGTAACACCATTCTTTGTCCAATCCTGGGCCGGGCTCAGCGGCAGCACTGCCTCTGAATACTTGAGGTTGTTGTCGTAGAAATACGGCATCGACTGATTGCCGCCGTGAACAATCTTAGTCTCAACAAAATGCTCGTCCGCAGCCCAATTCGGGTCGGGATAACCTATAGTCGAGCCATTTTCATCTTTTCCGTATCCGTCTATCCACGTCAAAAATATCCTGTTGCTCCCGGGCTCATCGGGGTTAACGTCATTGTAGAGCTCAAAATCGTCCACAATAAGATACTCAGGTGTCGAAAAGTTCCAGATGTCGCTTTCCAACATTGCGGGGGTCTCGGCTATATTGACTTCGTTAACCTTCCAGTAGTGAGTCGCGCCCAAATCGAGCGATAAAGGACCATGTTGTGCCTGGCTCACGGTAGTAACATCAGCAGTACCGTCTATCACTGCCTGCTCATCGGTGCTGATATAGACATCGTGTTCGGCTACCTCTCTTCCTGCTCTCCAGCTGAGGGTCACATCCGGGCCCACATCTGTTGCACCGGAGTCCGGCTGTGGCTCTCTTGCACGCAGAGGTATATACAAAAAGCGCACCTCGCTCAGACCGTATCGGTCAAAGACACCACCACCCCAGTTGCTGTTAGCGGTAATCTTGACATACTTTACTGGGGCACCATCAAAAGCAACGGTTGTATTGTTGGCATAATCCTCTGCCCCGCTTGCCTGAGCCAATTCAGAGACATTACCCAATTGCGTCCAGTTGACGGCATCGGTTGAATACTCTATAGTAACTTCCTTTAGACCGTAATTGATAAGAATCGTACTTCCGTTATAGTTCCATACCAGCATCTGATGCAGCTTATAGGATTTATCGAACTCATATTGGATCCAGGCCGACCCTGGTTCGCTACTGCTACTGAGCCACATATCTGAAAGGGTGGACGAGTGCTGGTCGTCAGACAAACCTGAACCATTCACGGTATTTTCAGGCCCTTCCTCTGCGGTGTTCGAGCTGGAAGCGGTGGCGCTGATATTCTCACCGGCAATAGGATAAGCGAACGGCTCGGTCGTAAAACTCCAGACACTGCCTTTATATATCCTATTGTCGGGCGGAGCACCGACATCGTCTATGCGCCAGTAGTAGGTCTGAACCATTTCTAAACGAGCGGTCGCATAGGTGTTGACGTCTTGAGGACCCATATAAACACCCGCAGGATCGGTTGTCGCGGTCGCACTGTTCACATCATCGAAGCTGGTCCCGAAGTACACATCGTGCTTGAGAGCATAAAATCCCGACGACCAGCTAAGGTTCACATCCACTGGCACATCTGCTGCTCCATCCTTTGGGCTGGGGTTCCACGAAAGTCCCGCACTTACCACGGTATTGAGGCCAACAAGTTCTACGTTTACTCCGCCCCCGCCGCTGCCGAAGGCGCTAATCCAGCCATTGGCGATATATGTATTGATTTTGTCGGTTTTATCGCCGTTTATTATCAATGTACCGCCGGTAATATCCATAGTGGCTGGTCTGCCGCTGTTTTCCGGGTCCATTTCGAAATCGCCGGTGGTAAGAGTCCCGCCATCGAGTTGCAGGTGGCCGGCAGTATTGTCATCGCCATTGTTTCCCCTTCTGACAATATAAAACGTGCCGCTAACGTTAATCGTACCGCCGCTCATATTCAGAACGGCTTGACCCATGTCAGGACACCGAAACATAGTACCAACATTTATGGTGCCACCACTAACATTAAGTTCGCCGTACTCACCAGTATGAAGGCCCAATGTAAGAGTCTGCCCTGCCGTAATAGAGCCATCACTCAAGGTCATGTAACCTCTTCCGGGGACATTTCTGGGAAGATAGACATTCTCGGCGATAATCGTACCACCGCTCATATCGAAATACCCTGTTCCTCTGTTGCCAATCCACAGGCCCGGACCACCACTTCCGGTTTGATGAGCAGTTAGACTGCCGCCGGTCATAGTAACTCTGCCAGTGGAACCGGAAGCGTCGGCTATCTTAACGTTAAGAGCATCCACGGTTACGGTAGCATCAATAATCGCACCAGGGTCCATCTCGATGAAAGCATCGTCGCTGGCTGTGGGAACCGTATCGCCAGTCCAGTTTGCTGCCGTACTCCATAGGCTGTCGGTGCCGCCATCATCCCAGCTTACTTCCGCCGCCGAGGCGTTACCAACCAGGCCCAGCACCAAGACAACAAAAATTAAACGCACCAATTTCTTATACATAGTACACCTCCTCGAAAAAAATAAACCGTAACTATAGTTTTATCTGGCTATAGGCCAGAACATTTGTTGTTTTGAACGGACACCCAATTTCATTTCTCGCGGCAGGCTCCACACGTTTCCTTTCTTATCGCAAAAGTAAAGAACCGATTCTGATGGTTCCCTGCCGTGGCCGTCAGCCCACATAGCATAGAAATCATCATGAGCATTCACCGGACGTCGTGCGTATGTGTGATTCCGTTCACTGTTTCTCGTGAGCTCTTTGACTTTTGCCCAGGTTGCCCCCGAGTCTTTGCTTATCCACATCGCTATTTCACCGCCGGTGTTATATGCCTGTGGGCCGGTTTCGGTAGGGCCGATTATTCGCCACGTTCCGTCTTCTTCGAGGTACAGCGACCCCATATCATAATTGTTGTCTGACGTTGTTACTGTTTTTATCTCCCAGTTTGTTCCCGTCCAGCGGGCAGTCCTCCATGCGCGCGGGTCGTTGTCCGGGCCGGGCCTCCAACCACCGCTGGTCAAAAACAGGATCACCGGCCTCCCTTGAACATCGAACCGGATATCTTTCAGGTAAACCTTCAATCCTTCAGACTGGTAATCGTGGATGAGGGCGGGATTGCTCGGACTCGTCAGTGGTATAGTCAGTACCGTCCCATCAGCCGCCCGCCATGTCTGGCCAAATTCAGGGGTGCAGGACGTTTCCATATAGTACAAGTTGGTCCGGTGATTCAGGCCTTGTCCATTAGGGTGATAATTAAATGCTGAGCCCGCCTTGCTTTCAGAAACGGCGCTGACCTGGTAATGTCCTTGATGAATTGCCGCAAGCCGGGTCCATTCCCATTGGACGCCATTGGGACTGGTCATGAAGAAATTGGTACGCGCGGCAGGATCGCCATAATGAGTGAAAAAACAAACGAATCCTACTACTGGAACGTGCCATGCCTGCATGTAGGAAAAGTTAGTCATCGGCTCGCCGCCGTCTTTGGTCGCATTTACCAGTTCAAACTGGTCTATATCGTACGGTTCCTTGCTTCTGTAAATATACGCCGGCCTGCCGGTGCCATGAGCCGTCGAAAAGACCCAAATGTAACCTTCGTCGTCTATAGATATCACAGGGTTGTCATGAGCATCACTTGTCCCTTTATCAAGGAGTATGGTCGGCCGCGGTACCATCCCTGTGCTGTGATCATAGTACGAAACCATGTGCATCAGGTGCGTGTTGCTGGTCTTGGTTGTGCCACCGTAACAGAAAAAAGTCTTCTTAACCTTATCACAGTAAACGGAAAAGGGCTTATGCTTGGCGCAGTACGTTCCCAGGCCGCCGCTATACTTGTAAACATACTCATCGCCGGTTGACTGATTCATGTACCAGATACCACGATAACCGTCATCCTTGGCGTTAATAATTGACGAGGAAAAGCACACCGAGGGGACCAAAACAGCAGCCACTGTCAATAATAAAAGTAATTCTTTTATGCCCCTTTTTTGTTTGTAGCCTAACATAGACTTCTCCAGGATACGTGACTATTTGCGAGGTAATGACCGCTAAAGTTATTCTGGTTCACACTACTTTTATATCATATTACTTTTTCTTTTCAATGAAATTTTTGAGATTTCTTGGAATTTTTTTCCTTTGATGTGACGCCTACTTCAAAAACTAAGGACAGCCACCTATTAATGGCTGGGGACAGTGAACGAAAATGGTGACTGTCCCGAATAAACTCACCGTGCTCGTGAAAATAGCAAGCCAAATTAGTATTGGGCTGGCCTGTTCCGTTCGGATTGCGTCGGCGAGGCTCCGAAAGGTAAACTGGGTACTCGGCACGGAGATACATGGTTAATTTGATATTATCAACCACGAGTGGTGGGTAAAGTTCATCGAATAGATGACATTTCATTCGTTCATGGTAAAATGGGTGTAAAACGTCGCGAGCACTCCGTAGTCTGAAGTCCTTCTACAACTCCACGCTCCCGGATCCGGCTCGCGACGTCTCTTCTATTCACCTGTCTCATTTACCATGTGAATTCGGCAAATCTATAATTGATGTCGGTCACGGCTCGGTAAGACCGGCAAGGTTCGCAACCTCGGCTTCCGTCAGCGCCCGTCGGTAGACGCGCACGTCATCAAGGGTCCCTACGAAAGACCCCATACCAAATCGCATTTCTCGAGCGGCATCAGCAGGAACTCCTGGAGCCTCTGTACTCGTGATTAAGACACCATCTCTGTATGCCCTGAGCGCATTTCCATCATATGTCGCAGCAATGTGATACCATGTATTGGCCTCTACTGGCCCGAATTTTGCGGCCTGAAACTCTCCAACATTCACGGCTGCCGCTCCCTGGAAAGCCGCACTAGGATGGTCCCAGCCAATCTGATAGTTGCCTTGGCGATTCACCAGCCCGCCGTAGGGGCCTGTCTTAGGCGTCTCAGGACTAATCACCCAGCAAGCGGCGGTCCAATTGACCAATTGTTCTGTGTTACCGGTACCAACATAGTCGCTTGCTGCGAACTCCAGCGCACCGTCTATGACCCCGTCCACCCACTGCGGGTCGCCTTCGACGGTGCCGTGATAGCCATTGCCAGAGCTGTCCATGGCATTACCATCGAGCTTGTATTGCGCCACCATATCGGGATCCACTGGCACCGCGCTGATTGGATGCAGACTGACATCATCGATGTATAGCGTACCTGAACCACCGGCTTGTGGAGCAGCTTTGTCGCCAACACCAATGGACATCTTCTTGATTGTCTGCAGATTTACACCGGTAAAGTCTGCCAGTGGAATGTTCCACTCCGTCCAGGTGTCTATGGTCGTCGCAGCAGGGTCAGGATGCTCGACGATCGCTGAATTATTGGCGCTATCTTGCAGAACTACATAAAGCTGCTCAGCAGAAGCATTACTTGCTATACCGATGTCTTGCGACTGCCACGGGCCTGGAAGCGTGCCGGCTGTAACATTGGAGAACTCGGCTGTGCATGTTGCAATGGAAGGGCCAGCAGTCAGGCACAAACCTATATAGGCATCCGAAGACATAGCTATTGTCAGCGGCGTACCTAATGCCGTCCAGGTAGTTCCGTCCGCTGAATACTCGGCTGTGAAGGTCCTGCCACTGCGGGTCAATCTGATCCATTGTGGAGCGGCGATCTCGGCTTGCGTAGCTGCCGTTGTGCTATTGCCCCCAGTACTCGAACGGTTGATGAAGGTAACTTCAGAGCCAGGTGTGACAGCCACCACAGCGTGCATCGCGTCTGCTGCCAATGTCTCACGAATCATCACTCCCGCTCTGGCCGCCGCGTTGGTGTTAGTGAGGCTGACTACCCTCGCTGTGATGCTCCCATCGCCAGAGAGCTGCTGGTAGGCAAAGTGGAACTGGTCGGACGCACCTGCGATCCCGGCGCCCCGAGCAGTCATCGTCATCGGCGGCCCCACGGTGAAGCTGCCATAAAGCGGGGGCAGGCCTCTGAACCACAGCGTCAAGAGCTCAGCGCCGTTTGTGGTCCAATCCTGGCCAATTGCCAGATTGGCAACATCCACTGTTGCCTCTGAATAACTGGCAGTGCTGTTGTCATAGTAAAACGGCATCGACTGGCTGCCGCCGTGAACAATCGTAGTCTCAGCAAAGGGAAGCGTGTCGTGGCCTACCTGCGAGCCGTTTGTCGAAATTTCCCATCCGTCTATCCACGTCAAGAATATTCTGTTGCTCTCGGGGTCACTGGGGTCAAGGTCGTTGTACGACTCAAAGTCTTCGACAACCAGATACTTTTGTGTGGCAAAGTTCCAGACATCGCCCTGCCAGGTGGCAGGACTCTCGGCCTCATTGACCTCATTAACCTTCCAGTAATAAGTCTGCTTTAAATCAAGCGCGCCGGTGTCATAGCTGGCATAGCTGCTGCCAGCGGGCACACTAACGGGACTGATAGTCTCATCTACCACTGCCTGCTCATCGGTGCTGAGGTACACATCGTGCTTCGCTGCCTTCCTTCCTGCACGCCAGACAAGAGTTACATTATCCACGTCCATATCCGTTGAGCCGGAAACTGGATCAGGTTCTCTCGCCTGTACCGGTAAATACAAGAAGCGAACTTCGCTTAGACCATACTGGGTGGCAATGCCGCCCCAGTTGCTGTTGGCAGTGATATTGATAAATTTCGCTGCCACGCCACTCAGATCGACAATGGTATTGTCTGCATAGCCAGCCGCACCAGGGGCCCGGGCAAATTCATGAGTTGTACCCAAGGTGGTCCAGTTGGCTCCATCGACCGAATACTCAATGGCAGCATCCTTGACCCCTAAACCAAAGGCTTGCTCAAGCAGGCTATTATGGTTCCATACCCTCATCTGATGCAGTTCATAAACCCTGTCGAACTCATATTGGATCCAGGCCATATTTGCATCCGCGGCATTGCTAAGCCACATGTCCCCCTGGTCGGCCGAGTGCAGGTCATCAGCATCCAGCCCAGAGCCGTTGATGCTATTTTCAGGCCCTTCATCGGCACTGTTCGCGCTGGAAGCGGTGGCAGTGATATTTTCACCGGCAATTGGATAAGTGAATGGTTCCACTGTAAATTGCCAGACATCGCCTTTGAATATCGTATAGTCCGGCGGCGCGTTAACTTCATCGACCCGCCAGTAGTAAGTCTGGCCAAGGTCTAATCGAGCGGTCGCATAGGCGTTCAGGTCTTGACTTCCCATGTAAACACCGGCTGGATCCACAGTTGTGGTCGCATCGTTGACATCATCGAGATTGGTTCCGAAGTACACATCATGCTTGTCAGCAAACTCACTCGGGGTCCAGCTAAGGACCACATCTCGATGTACATCTGTTGCCCCACCAGACGGACTCGGATCAGAAGCCAGGACGGCAGGAGCCCTTATCATGACCTGTTGAATCTCTTCCTCTGTTAATGCCCGGCGGTAGACGCGCACGTCATCGAGGGTGCCTCTGAAATACCTTGCCCCTGCACTTCCAAGTTGTAGCTCTTGAGGAGTATTTTCTGGATTTCCTGAAGCCGCTGTACTCGTGATGAGGACACCATCTCTATATGCCTTGAGTGCACTTCCATCATACGTCGCAGCAAGGTGATACCACGTATTGGCCTCTAACGGCATGAATTTTGCGGCATACCACGTCCCTCCAGCTCTCACGGACGTCGTTCCCTGGTAAATCTCGCTAGTATGGTTCCAGCAAATCTGATAGTTACTTTGGCGATTCAGCGGCCCGCAGCAGGCGCCGAACGTAGGTACCGCAGGACTAATCGCCCAGCAAGCTGCGGTCCAGTTAAGCAAGTGTTCCGTGTTACCGGTGTCCACCCAGTCGTCTACTCCGTCAAACTCCAGCGCACCGTCTATCACCCCAGCCACCCATTTTGGTCCGCCATTGAGGGTGCCGTCGTTTCCATTGCCACTTGAGTCACTGGCGATAGTGCCGGAACTCTCATCCAGCTTCCACCAGCCGACAAAACTCGGGTCAGCAGCATTGGCTGACGCGCTCACCAGCAAGACCCAAATGAGCAGAATGCAATTTTTCTTGTACATGTACATGGCGTACTCCTCCAAATAAGGTTAACAAAATATGTCAAAACCTACCTTGTCACAATCATTCTGTGCCGAAAACTCTCACACAAAGTACAAAATAAGCTACATACGAGGTTACACATTGTAACAGTTTTTGCCTTTCTTAGTCAACACCATATTGTCCAAAATGCTCACCATTTTTTCTATTGCCCCCCTAATTAGTATCTGTTGCGGAAAGCAACAACCGACGATGTCACCCCTGCGAAAGCAGGGGTCCAGAGCGAAAA
>CAYQKF010000162.1:0-10323 GCA_964417935.1 uncultured Pirellulales bacterium | reverse complement strand
GCTTTCGCAGGGGTGACATCGTCGATTTTCGTTTTCCGCAACAGATACTAATTAGCGATTGACACCCAAAAAGAGTCCCGAGCTTTAAAGCGTATAGTCAAATGACTACGAGCTTTTTCATTCTCCGTCCGGCGACAGGTAGTGAAATGAACCATAGTCAAATGACTACGAGCTTTTTTATGATACAAAGCTGGATACTTGATGCTGGATACTCGTTAGTGAGGAGTGAGCTAAAGTGCCTAAAGTGAGCTAAAGTTGGATTCTCGATTCTCGATGCTGTATGCTCGATGCTGGACGCTCGATTCTGGATGCTCGATGCTCGAATTTATTAGGGAAAATCACCGTTTTTGCGTACTGTCCCCAGCCATTAACTCGTGCTACGTAGCGAGTTACTTCGCAGAGTAGCATAGGTGGCTGTCCCTAGTTTTTTATCGGTTGGCAGACCAAAAAAATATAAGATAACGAAAAAAAAAGAAAGATGGTGAATAAATAGGTGACTGTCCCTAGTTTTTCTTAGTTTTTCTAGTTTTTCCTCGTCCCTAGTTTTTCTAGTTTTTCCATTTCCAATCCTCGAAGGCAATGCCGACGACCGGCAGGAACAGTACTCCCACGACATGTTCACCAATTTTGCCCTAAGTTTCATTCGCCGCCACAACGACGAGCCGTTCTTCCTGTACCTGCCATATACCATCCCGCACGCAAAATACGAAATCCCGAGCACAGAACCCTACACCGACAAGCCCTGGCCGGATGATGCAAAAGTGCACGCGGCAATGATTACACGAATGGACGCCGATATAGGCCGCATTATGTCATTGCTGAAGGACATGGCAATTGATGCTCAGACACTTGTGTTCTTTTGTTCGGACAATGGGGCAGCCAATCGCTGGGAAGGGATTTTCGACAGCTCCGGCCCATTGCGGGGAAAAAAGGGCGATATATATGAGGGCGGCATCCGCACACCTATGATTGCCCGCTGGCCGGGCAAAGTGCCCGCAGCCAAGACCAGCAACGCCGTCTGGTACTTTGCCGACGTCCTGCCGACACTGGCTGAGCTGGCCGGCACCGAGCCTCCACCAGACATCGATGGCGTAAGCGTTCTGCCCGCGCTGCTCGGCAGACCACAGAGAACGGACGACCGTTTTCTTTACTGGGAATTCATCGGGCGCAATCTCCAGCAGGTAGTGCGCTGGCGCAACTACAAGGCCGTCCGCCCGGCCCCGGACAAGTCACTGGCGCTGTACGATCTGAATAAGGATATCGCCGAAGAGCATAACATCGCCGCCGAGCATCCCGCTGTGATTGCCAGAGTTGAGGCTTATCTGAAGACCGCCCGCACCGACTCACCTAACTGGCCCGGCTAGTTCTTCGTCCCTAGTTTTTCACTAGTTTTTCATAGTTTTTCAGCGTGGCCTGAGCCGCCGCCGCTTCGATTGAAACCTACTCCGAAGGAAACACAACTTCAGGGGCCGACCGATACAGCCGGATATCGTCGATAAGCACGGTCCCTGAGCCACCGGATGCACCCGTCCTCTCAAAACCGATACTCAACTGCGTTACATTTCTCAGATCGATGCCCAAAGCCGCCAAGTCGATAGTCCACGGCGTCCACGTTGCTTCGGCTACGTCCGCCGCATCACCGGGATATGCCACCTTAACACCGTTAAGCTTGACATACATTTGCTCAGTGATGGCATTACCCGGGTCGCCATAGAACCACAGCACCAACGCCTGAGGTGAACCTATTGTCCAATCCCGGCCAATCACAAGGTTAACGGGGTTCGCGGTAACCTCCGATAGACTCGCTACGCTGTTGTTGTACATCAGTGGTACTGACTGCTTGCCCCCATGCACGATCTGGGTCTCCATAGTCGGCTGGAACGCTTCGGTATAACCGATGGTCGAGCCATTTGTTGATGGATTATCAAATCCATCTGCCCATGTCAGATAGATAAGGTTGCTACCTTCTTGCCCGGCTTCGATATCGTTGTAGTATTCGAAATCATCTACGACAAGAGACTCTTGCGTTGAAAAGCTCCAGATATCACCGTGCCAGGTCGCGGGGATCTCAACCTCATTGACTTCATCGACCCGCCAATAATAAGTCGTGCCTAAATCGAGGGACAAGGGACCATAGCTGGTCTCAGTTCCGGTTGAAACAAGAGCCATGCCGTCTGCCACAGCCTGCCTGTCGGGGCTGAAGTACACATCGTGCATCGCCGCTTCTCTCCCCGCTATCCAGCTAAGGGTTACGTCAGTATCCACATCTGCAGTACCGGAAGCCGGGTAAGGTTCTCTTGCTTGAACGGGTATGAAGAAGAAGCGAACCTCGCTCAGGCCATATTGGTTCAGGATGCCTCCCCAGTTGTTATTAGGCATAAGCCTGACATGCTTGGCCGGCACTCCACCAAAATCAATGGTCGTGTTATGTGCGTAGTCGGGCACGCCAGGCGCTTGGGCGAACTCGTGAGTAGTACCCAATGGTGTGTAGTCGATGCCATTGACCGAGTATTCAACGGTGACATCCTTGAACCCGAAACCAATCATTGGCTCCAAACTGTCATTAAAGTTCCATACCCACATCTCGTGAAGCTTATAAACCTTGTCGAATTCATATTCGATCCAGGTTGGCGGAGTTGCATTGAGGCTGCTCAGCCACATTGTTCCATCAGCAATCTTATCATGCAACAAACCGCTCTCATCCAACCCTGAGCCGTCCACGGTGTTTTCGTGCCCTCTATCCGGGGCGCTGCCGGAGGCAGTGGCACTGATATTCTTGATGGGATAGGCGAAAGGCTCGACCGTAAACTGCCAGACGTCGCCTTTGAACACCGTCAGATCCGGCGGAGCGTTCACTTCATCTACACGCCAGTAGTAAGTCTGACCGAAATCAAGAAGTCCGGGCGGGGCGTAGCTGTTGGGATCCTGATTCTGGCTTATTAGCACACCGAGCGGATTAGTTATATCAGCCTCGCTGACATCGTCAAGATTTGTGCCGAGATATACATCGTGTTTACCAGCATAGATTAGCGGCGTCCAGCTAAGGACTACGCTTCGCTGCACATCTGTGGCTCCATCAGCCGGGTTCGGATCGTCTGAAAAGGAGTAACTCGGAGGGCCTTCCATGTCCTCGAGTATTTCTTCCGCACTCAAGGCGAGATCGTAGATCTTTACTTCGTCGATGGATC
The DNA here is from genome assembly GCA_964417935.1 of uncultured Pirellulales bacterium. Classification (GTDB taxonomy): domain Bacteria; phylum Planctomycetota; class Phycisphaerae; order Sedimentisphaerales; family Anaerobacaceae; genus NIOZ-UU13. Next base: position 7,135 of record CAYQKF010000162.1, on the reverse strand, counting down.
CTTGGAAGAATCCGTCGTTCTTGAGATTGCGGCCTATCTCCAGGTTCCCTGTGTCGCTGGTGTTAATCCCCAGAGTAGAGTCTGCATGAGTTTGAAGCACGCCGTCCGCGTAAAGTTCTACATCCCCCAACTGGGGAGTTCCGTCATTGGCAAATGAAACACCTATATGGTGCCACTCTCCATCGGCCAACCGAGTATTGCCCTTAATAGCGTCCCCTTCTATTTCAAGTCTCAATTGGCCCTTTGGCGTAAGTCTGATCACCCACTTGCTCTGGCCTTGCACCACCCCCCATGCAACGATTCCCTGGACGGTAGTGGCTTGCATTTTGACCCAGGCAGTTACGGTTCTGTCGGCAGCGCCGCTAATTGGTATGTAATCTGCAACTTGCACATAGTCATCCACACCATCAAACTCCAAGGCTTGGCCGAATTTTCCAGGTACAGACTGTGGATTGCCAATGATGGTGCTATCGTGGCCGTTGCCGGACGCGTCCGTGGCGTCGCCGTCGAGCGGGTAGTACGCTATCAACGCAGAACTAAGACGCGCATCGGCACCCGCTGCAAACAGGCCCAACAGTAAGACAAAAGAAATTCGATACATCAATTTGCCAAACATACTGATTCTCCTTCAGAAAGCCAAATGACGGTGATCGCAGTGCTTTGATCACAGGCCGAAACACTCGTTTTTTTTGACCATGTGAATTCTTCGTTGAAATGCGAAAATCTTAATTGCGAAGCAGGAAGTTCTGACTTAGAACTCTGTGCATCGCATAGTACACAATAGCTCCTCCTCTATCTGAAAAACAACAAGAATTCTGCCCGCTGGGCGACCGCAAAGCGACAGATGCCCGGCTGCGCGAGCAGAGACTTCACCAATACTACATATACCACATTACGCACCTCTCCGTCAAGGAAAATCTCGATACAAAGGTATCTGTAGCAAGACATCACCGGTTCGAAGAAAAAACTCTCGCATAGAAGTCGAAAATTTCCTTATCACTTAATTTATCTATTACTTCATAATACGAATGGCGTCCCTTTTCCACCTCGACGTATTCATGAGGAATTTTAAGGTCGGTCAGATGTGTATGAAACTGACGATTCACATTGAGTAATCTGTCCTCCTTACCCACAATCATTCTAAGCGCAGTTCTTTTTCGGATTATTTCGGCGTTTTGACTTATGAGCGTCCATGGATTGTTCGCGCGAGCGTAATCCATGTTACCGCCGAATGTCGTTTCAAACAAGTTGGGACGGGACTTTTTCTTCGTTTTACTCTTCTCCTCTTTCCTTTGTGGAGTTGCTCTTTCTTTTTCCATTGTGCGAAATCCCTCTGGTGGAGAGATTGCGCCGGAAATCGAGGTTACTACACCGAATAGTTCAGGATACTTGAATCCGAGATGGAGTGCTCCGAAACCACCCATCGAGGAGCCTTCTACTGCACGTCCCTGCCGGGAGCTAACAGTTCGGTATGTTTGGTCGATATGCGGGACAAGGTCTTTTACGATGACACTCTCCACAGGAATCTTTCCATCGAAGGAATTACAATACATACTGTTTGAACGTCCATTCACGAGAATTACAATCATCTCCGGCGCCGTCCCATTCTCGATAGCACCCATCAAGCGTTCGACAAAGTAAAATCCGACACGTGGACTCCGTCCTCGCCCGTGCAGCCAATATACAACGGGATAACGCTTTGCAGCTTCTGTTTCATAACTCGGCGGCAGATAGATCAGGTAGAATACCTTCTCGTTAACAGTTTTACTGTGGAATGTCTTATACTTAGTCCCTGGAGGTTCTTGTGTGTTTTTGTCTACCCATTCGTCTGTGCCGCTCAGTGAGAGCCCATGCGTGTCAACTCTCTGTATCGTAGTCTCCTTTCCCTCCTTCTCGGTCGGCGTTAGCTCGATCTGAGATGTTCCCATAGACTCGGTGATAAATTCAGCTGAGCCCGAGTACAACGGTTTCGCAAGAGGATCGGTTTTGAAGAACTTTAGAAGCATCTGTGCAACTTTCTCGCATCCGGACTCGCTGGGGTGAATTCCGTCTCTCTCAATCAAGTCCTTCCGCTCCCACACCAGACCATCGTTCTTGCGCGGTGTCGTGCCGTCACCCCACAAGTATGGACCCCATAGCAGGAGAGGGGCTTTCACCTCACCGCGTCTGGAATCATAGTTGAGTTCCGGCGCTCCCTCGATCTGATCCCGAATCAACCATCGCACAGAAAAGGCGTTCTCATAGGAGTAAGGCTCGGGACTCAAGGGCTTCAATGCGTAGCCTGCGTAAATGCGACTCGACAGATAAACAATACGCATATTCGGGAAACGGCGTCTTAATTCGTTCACTACCTTCAAGAGGTCGTCTCTTAACGTCAGGGCGTGAGTGGGGAATTCACCCAGTAATGCAGGCTGCGCACGGGTCAGTTTTATCCAGGCAGCCTGAACCTGTCGACTACTCACTTCAGCCTCTTTCAATCGCTTCTCCAAGACATCCCACGGTGATGGTTTATTCTTGTGAGTTCGGTTTTCGGGATCAGCCCAGCACAAAGAGTCCTGCCCCCCCTGTGCTGCGTCAACAAGTTTGAAACGTGGCGATTTTTTCGAATCCTTGTTTGCAAGGCTTTTGAACACCGAGAACTCCTGTGTGGTATTGGACATCCCGATGGAGACAAGAACGACACTTCCGTCCGAGGAGGGCTCGCCCAAGGCGTCGAGTGGTTCGATCTTGCTCAATTGCTCTATCGCTGCACTTCGGTGAGATTCGGGAGGTATGTTGCTTCCTCCTCCATATAGTCCACCATCTTCATATTTATATGTTCCTTCCGCCAGATCGGTCAAGGGGACAAGTCCCGTGCGGGATTTCCCTCCGGATCGCATTCGTTCAAGAAACGCTGATTCTTCATTCGAAAGTGATTCACCTGCTTTTTCTTTTATGACCAGTTGACGTGCTCGAATCCAATCAATTTCTGAATTTTCTTGTTCTTTTTTCGAGTCAACTTCGGAAAACACTTTCCAGTAGAACCCAAACATCCGCATACCTATTTCCCGATAAATCGTGCCCTGGTCATGACCGACACGCAGAAGAATTGTGTATGTGTGAGGAATTTCCAGATCGTTCAGAAGTTTGTGAAATTTCTCATTCTGTTGATAGAAGAAATCTTGATCACCATCAAATAGCCGGATTGCCATTTTGCCACGGATTTTATCGGCGTTCTTCTTGACCAGGAAAGTGGGTGATTCCTTTTTGAATCGCTCTATATCCCCGCCGAACGTCCGATCTAAACCTTCCGAAGATCGATCACCGATATTCTCTGCATCGTTCAGTGCTCCAATCAGTGATGTAGCGGCACAGAAAAGGTCGGGATATTTGAATGCCAGGTGAAACGCTCCAAAACCACCCATGGACGATCCTTCGATTGCACGTCCTGCGCGCCTCGCCACAGTCCGGTATGTTTTGTCAATATGGGGGATCAGCTCTTTGATAATGACAGTTTCGACAGGCTTGTTTCCATCAGCCGAATCGCAATATGAGCTGTAGTGGCGTCCCTTGGGAAAGACGAGAATCACCTCAGGCGCTTCTCCATCATTCATCGCTTCCAAATATCTCCTGAAAAAGATGCTACCTTTCAATAACCCCCCTTGAACCCCATGCAGCCAGTATATTACTGGAAAACCCTTTTCCTTCCCATGTTCATAGCTGGGCGGTAGATAGACAAGATAGCCTATCTCCTCTCCAAGCGTTTTGCTCATAAACGTGCGGTGGATCCTGCCGTTTAAGCGTTCAGGATCGACTGGTTCGTTCCATACATCAGGTGGTATCTTTTTTCCCGGTTTCCTCTCTTCGACCATTGAAGTCTCCTCCTTTTTGGATTCAGATGGTTTGCTTTGAATATCATCAGTGAACCCAACACTCATTGAGAGAAGAAAGATGCAAAATAGTGTTGTACTCCAGGATTTCATTTTAATATTCCTCCCATACTATGTATTGCTACCAAGAACCATCTACTGTAAGTCAATATACTCGAAAGCAATCAAATAATAAAATTCGAGTGAAGCTTCATCGACTTTCCCATCCATTGAAGGACATTCTCTATATCAAGAAGTCGAAGGTATTAAGGAGAAAACTAAGCAACGTACTTCAGCCGATATTCGAAACAGGAATTATAGCATATAATGGTTAAGAACACTAATAAGGACTTTGGAGATGTAAAAGCTCATTTTCTACCAAGATAGACAGAATGTCGCGGTGGTCCCATTTATGCTTAACAAGCGCACCAGTCCACGAAAAAGTGAAAGAAATCCTTGCACACCACAAACCAGTGGCTTATAGTATGGCCCAGGTGGGTTCAAATTGCGTGCCGATGTGGGCACCTTTCACTTGCCGATTTCCAGATGAGGATAATATGAACAAGCAAGATAGTGATGATATAAATATCCAAAGGAGCATTCATCATGAAGACCCTTTTCGTTCTCTTTTGCGCAGTCGCCGTCTTTGGTGCTTCCCAAGTCTCGTCGTCCGCTTCTACCGACAATCCTGCCCTTGAAACGAATGGAGACAGGGGACATAACCTCAATATGATTTATCCGGACGACGCTTTTCATGAAAACGGCGGCCCGATTATAGATATCACAAAATCGCCCTACAACATGAAAGGATTGGGCAATCCCGCTGACGCCGACCACAATACGAAGGCTTTTGTCGCCGTATATGACTTCATCATGGAGCAGTTAGACAAATATGGTGACATGCAGCGAAAAGTCACCCAGCCCTCTTCCACTGCATGTTCGTACATCATCTATATACCGAACGGAGTGTACTACGTAAACGACACGCTTATTTATTCCGGTCCAGTGCGCAGAGTGGCCAGCGTTCAGCGCGAATACTGTGTCTGGCTGCGGTTCATTGGGCAGAACCGCCAAAATACGATCATCAGGCTTGCCGACAATTCCCCGGGCTTCGATGACAAGGAAAATCCCAAGCCGATCTTCTCCTTCGGCAAGAAGCCCGACGTCAATCCGATGAAGGCCAATAATGCCATCAAGAACCTGACAATCGACGCCGGCAACGGGAATCCGGGAGCGATAGGAATCCGATGGACCTCGGCAAATAATGGCGGGGCCAACGAGCTGCTGATTCGCTCAGGCGACGGACAAGGCTTTGTGGGATACGACTTCTCCATGGGAGGGCCGTGCGGCTATTTCCGCGACATCGTTGTCGAAGGGTTCGACTTTGGCATCCGCCTTGGTACACACAATCGGTATTTCTACAATCCCACCCTCGAATATATTACGCTGAAAAACCAGAAAGAGGCTGGTATCTTATGCGAGGCGGGCTCCGGGACATTGAGAAAGATCAAGAGCGAGAACTCCGTGACCGCCATCAAAATAACGGATTCCTATACTCATGCCGTCGTTCTCGACAGCAATTTCACCGGCGGAAGCTTTTCAAATGCGGCGATCGATATCATTGACGAGGGGAATGGCATCGGACACTTATTCGCCCGAAATGTTGCGGTTTCCGGATATGGCAGCGGCGTCAGAAAGGACCGCACCGTGACGCAGCCCGGAAGCGTGACCGAGTACGTGTCCGAGGCGATAAAGAAGTTTTCTCCCGAGATGCCCGAGGCTTCGATGAATCTACCCATTGAAGAGGTTCCGTTTGTTCCCTGGGAGCAGGATTTGTCAAAATGGACCACCGCGGGAGCAGGCGATGGGAGAACGGACGATTCCGAGGCGATTCAACAGGCCATGAACGACACGACAAAATCCGTGTTCTATTTTCCCAAGCGGAATTACTCGATTGGAAGAACGGTAAATATCCCTGCGCATATCAAAGTTGTCGATTTCATGTTCAGCAGGGTTTCCGGCCGTACTGCATTTCGTGTAAGCGAAGACTCACCTGATCCGATTCATTTTCGCGATCTGTGCAAATCAGGCAGGCGGTCGCGTGTTTTCATTGAACAGGACTGCATGAGGACCGTTTATACGGAGTTGGTTCCCGGGCGGTTCGGAAATCCTGGAAACAATCCTGGCGCCAAGGCGTTCCTTTGTTCCACGAGTATTTCGCGGGTGGACCAGGATTATGGAATCAAGAACGTGGATGTCTTTTGGCGATGGGGCAACGATGAGTATCGCGACCATCTGTTCCACATTGGAGACAACTGCCGCGTCGTGCTTCTGGGGTACAAGACCGAAGGGGGAGGCGTCGGCTTCGACATAGCAGAGACTTCCAAGGTCGAAATCTTGGGAGGCGTCCACACAAACCATGGAAGGCCGTTATGGTATACGGACGCGTACCCCTATATTCAAACCAACGGCGCCGAAGTTTCAATCATCACGCGTTTCATTCAAAGCGACAAGACATATAAGGTCTATATTAAGGACGATCGAGAAGGGACAACAAAGATATTTCCGTCTTCAGACTTCCCGGAGATCGGAACTGGCAACGCCATCGAAAGAATCATGCCGTTATACATAGGGTATCGCGGACAAAAGAAATAACGCTTCTCGACCCAGAATATAATATAAAGGGACAGTGTGGAATGGCATGAAGATAAGCGTTAACGTTTTATAATGCAAAGACTTGAAAAAAAGGCCTCCTATGTTTTAAGTGGACTGTAGTAACCAAACATTCACTTAAAACGAAAGGAGGCTACGAATGGTCAGGATTGCACATTTCAGAAAAATTCTCAAGGATGATTTTTTCAAAAGGATCAAGTTCTTTAGCGAGTTCCTCTCGGCGAGGGATATTATAGATGCGGCTGCAACGGAGAACTATCGCTGGCGAGAGCGCATCTGGACGCCCATTCAAACCCTCTGGGCCTTTCTCGTCCAGGTCTTGGAACCCGACTGTCCCTGCCGAGAGGCGGTGGCTCATATCTTAGCTGAACAAGCCGCCTGCGGACAACAAGTAACGGCCTCGCCGGACCCCAGTGCCTATTGTCAGGGACGACAACGATTACCGCTGTCATTGTTCAAATCGGCATTGCGACAGATCGGCCAAAGGCTTCAAGCGAAGGTCGGCTCGGCGTATTCCTGGTGTGGCCGTCGTGTTTGGATCGTGGATGGTTCTACTTGTTCGATGCCGGAGACGTTGTGTTGGGAGACCGTTTTTTCTGTGCTTATAGCTATCT
>CAYQKF010000161.1:0-10326 GCA_964417935.1 uncultured Pirellulales bacterium | reverse complement strand
AAAAGTTATGTTCATACCCTGCTGAAACTCCATCTTTGCCGGGTTGACTTCCGGAAAAACACTCTGTTCAGCCAGACCCATTGAGTAATTACCTCTGCCGTCAAAGCTTTTTGGGTCAAGACCTCGAAAGTCTCTTACCCGCGGGATTGCAAGACTAATGAGTCTGTCCATAAATTCGTACATTCTCACGCCGCGAACCGTAACCTTCAAACCGGTTTCCGTCCCTTCACGAACCTTGAAATTCGAAACACTTTTTTTAGCTTTACAGGCCATAGGCATTTGGCTGGTAATCATCATCAAATCCTTTTTGGCTGATTCCAGAAATTTCTTATCCTGCGTCGCTCTGCCTACACCCATAGAGATAATGACCTTTTCCATCTGCGGCACAGCCATAGGGTTTTTGTAGTTGAACTCCTTGGTCAGCTCTGGAACTATTTTTGACTTATATAAATCTTTTAAACGTGCCATCCCGTATCTCTAACCGGCTAAATGTCTAAATATAACTACCAATTACCAGTTACCAGTTACCAACTCGCTATTTTGTCTTTCTAACAACGCCGATTTCGGTGCCGTCGGCGGCAAGGCGTTTTTTGCCACCATCCTCGTTCACCTGATAACGAACCCTGCTGCCTCTCGAACTTTTCGGATTTACCGGCAAAACATTACTTATATGTATCGGCTGTTCAACATTGATTCGGCCTCCCTGTGGATTTTTGCGCGAAGGCCGAACATGCTTTTTTGCTATGTTGTGACCTTGAACCACTACACGCTGCTTCTCAGGTATCACACGCAGAACTCTGCCGGTAGCGCCCTTGTGGTCACCAGCTATAATCTCGACTATATCACCTTTTTTTATATGCAAAGCCATAAAAAATCCAAATGTCAAAACGCAAAAATTAAATTACAATTCAAGATTCAAAATTTCTTTTCTCATTTTTGATTTTTCAACTTTGAATTTTACACTTCTTATACTACCTCGCTTGCCAACGAGATAATTTTCATATAGTTTTTTTCGCGAAGCTCGCGAGCCACCGCGCCAAAAATCCTGGTCCCTATCGGGTTACCATCACCATCAATCATCACTGCGGCATTACTATCGAACCTTACATAACTGCCATCAGTGCGTTTTACAGGGCTCTTAGTGCGTATAATAACACACTTATGCACTTTCTTGTCATCCAACTGGCAGTTGGGCAGTGATTTTTTTATCGCAACACAGACAACATCTCCCACACCGGCGACCGGACGGGTCTTCCTGCCGCGGGACCCGCCTCTTCCAAGAACCTTAATGCACAACGCCGACTTGACACCCGAATTGTCGGCTATATCCAACATTGTTTCCTGCTGAATCATTATCCTGTATCTCAACTCACGCTTCAATTGCTCTTTGGACAATTCTGACAAGGCGCCAACTTTTGGTTTTGCTGCGAGGTCTGCACTCAGCAATTTCAACGACGTCACCGACACCACTCTGATTGTGCTCGTCGTGAACACCGATTTTCGTCCTGCGCTTGATGTATTTGCCGTACTTTGGATGTTTGACCTTGAAGTCAATCGTAACTTTGACGCTTTTGTCGCCACTGTTGCTCACTACCACGCCGGTTAAAGTTTTTAAATTTCGTTCCTGCATCTTCGATTTCCGACTCATTAATCATCAGCAGATAAAGCGCTACCTGCTTTCCCACATTATCGTTTTAACCCTTGCAATATCACGCCTGACGTTAATCACGGCTTTGGAGTTCTCAAGCTTTTCCGTAACCGCCTGCGAGCGCAAATCAAACAAATGTCTCTCGAGCTCTTCCAGTTTGCTCTCGAGTTCATCCTTGCTCATCTCTCTGTAATGCTGCGCTTTCATCTGAAGTTGTCCTCTTACAATGAATGTCTTCGCTTAACAAACCTGCACCGAATCGGCATTTTATGAGCGACCCTGACCAGTGCCTGCTTTGCCACCTCTTCGGTTACTCCGCCTATCTCAAAGCAAATCTGTCCGGGCCTGACTCTGGCGACCCAAAATTCCGGCTCGCCTTTACCTTTGCCCATTCGCGTTTCCAGCGGCTTGGAACTTACCGGCTTATGCGGAAATATCCTGATATAGACCTTGCCTTCGCGATGCAAAAAGTGAGTCGCTGCAACTCGGCCGGCTTCAATGTTCCTTGCGGTTATCCAGCTAGTCTCCATAGCCTGTAAGCCGTATTCACCAAACGCCACAAAATTGCTCCTCGAGGCATTGCCCTTCATTCTGCCACGTTGGCTTTTACGATATTTAACTCTTTTTGGCATCATTGCCATTTTTTTAGACCCTTGTAAAACGTGTACTTAAGAAAGCACCTTCTTTCGCAAAAAGACCTGTTTTTCAACTTGCCTTTGTATCCTCTGGCTGGCCTTTGTCCGGCTCTGCCGGTGAAGCCGCTACATCCGGTGCAATAACCACATTAGGTGAAGCAGCTTTCTTGCTGTCCTGTGCCGGCACAGCTCTGGTCCTGCCGCCGCCCCTCATCGCCGGGCTAATCCGCCTTGGTGGGCGACGACGACGATAGTGGCTTTGCACAATTTCTTCACCGAATTTGCCTTTATAAATCCAAACTTTGACGCCAATTGCTCCGTATGTTGTCCTTGATGTTGCTATGGCGTAATCTACATTGGCATCCAGCGTATGCAGCGGGATGCTGCCAAGCTTCTGTGTTTCCTTTCTGGACATCTCCGAGCCTGCCAGCCGACCCGAACAGATAATCTTAACTCCTTTGGCACCGGCGTTCATCGCCAATTCGCAATACTGCTTCATCGTACGCCTGAATGAAGCTCGCTTACTTAACTGCTCAGCAATTGCTTCAGCCACTAATGTAGCGTTGAGGTCCGGTTCTTTTATCTCGATGACGTTGATACTTATCTTTCGACCTGTCATCTCCTCAAGCTCTTCCCGAAACCTATCGATTTCACCACCCCTTGGGCCGATGACCACACCGGGCCGAGCGCTGTGCAGTGTTACTTTGACGTCGTTGCGCGTCCGGATTATTTCAGTTTTTGCCACCGCACCTTTGGGCATACGACGGTTAAATCTCCTATCGACATACCGACGAATCTTCTGGTCCTCGACAAGAAAATCCCCGTAATTGGCCTTCGGAGCAAACCAGGTGCTCTGCCAGCCAAGTGTTATTCCCGTTCTAAAGCCTATTGGTGATACTTTCTGGCCCATAATCTTATATAAATCCTAATTCCGAATATCGAAATCCAAAAAAATATAGTTAATTTGTTATCTGGTTAATTAGTTCCTGTTGCGGAAACAGTATTTGTCATTCCCGCGAAAGCGGGAATCCAGTTTTTCGCTCTGGACCCCTGCTTTCGCAGGGGTGACATCGTCGATTTTCGTTTTCCGCAACAGATACTAATTAGAAACTTTACTGTTATGAGCTTCTCTGATATCCTAATTGCTGATATCCTGCACCCTGATTACCTGGTAACCTGATATCCGATTATTAACAAATCTCTAATTCACTAATTAACTAATTCTCTAATACACTTTACACTTGCGTTACGGTTATATGTATGTGACAGGCTTTTTTGTGAATAGGATGCGCTCTGCCTCTGTCTTTCGGCATCCATCTTTTTGTGCCGATGCGGATTCCTGCATCATCGACGCGGGCCGAGCTTACATAAAGATTATCAACGTCAACCTGCTGCTCGTCGGCATCAGCAACGGCACTTCGTAAAACCTTGTCAATCATCACTGCGGCGCGTTTTCTCGTGAACTTCAGGATATCCATTGCGTCCTGAACACTTCGACCGGCTATCAACTGCGTAACCAACCGGGCTTTGCGCGCTGACATTGGTGCAAAGCGATAAGACGAACGCCAGTCAGCAATATCGTTTACCTCAACAGACAAAGCGCCCGCCAAACGGCGAATATCATCCGCCCGCGGTTCTGGTTTGAACAGGCCTTTTTGCCAGTTCTTAATAGCTGCTGCCGCTTGCTTCTTATTAAGCCTGGCTCCGGCAAGCTGGTCGGCCAACTGCCCTATATCCATCTGCCGTTCCAGGCAAAACTCTTTTAACTTATCAGCACTTAGCATATTACTTTATCTTCTTACTCGAATGCCCCTTAAACGTCCGTGTTGGCGAAAATTCACCTAATTTATGCCCCACCATATCCTCGGTAACAAAGACCTTGTGAAATATCTTGCCGTTGTGAACCATAAACGTAAAACCTACGAACTCCGGAACTATCGTACATCTTCTTGCCCAGGTTTTTATCGGCTCACGAGAGCCGGAGGCAATTTGCTTGTTGACCTTGCCAAAGAGCTTGTCGTCAATGTACGGTCCTTTTTTAAGAGATCTTCCCATTTCTCGTATCTCACATTGCGTGCGTTTTTCGCACGGCTCAATCACATATTCAATTGTTTTTGCCTTTTACTTTTGCGTCTTCGAATAATCCTCTTGTTACTCGGATTTCGCGGGTTTCTGGTTTTCCCGCCTTTTGCCAGCACACCGGTCGGCGAACAGGGATGCCGCCCGCCGCTTCGATGGCCTTCTCCGCCGCCCATTGGGTGAGCAACTGGGTTCATCGCACAACCTCTTACGTGTGGTCTTCGGCCCATATGCCGCTTTCGCCCAGCTTTGCCGATGCGTACATTCTGGTGGTCGGGGTTACTCACTCGGCCAATTGTTGCCCGGCATTCCTTACGAATCGTCCGCATTTCACCACTCGGTAAAACGAGCGTAACCCAGTTACCTTCTTTTGCCACAATTCTTGCAGCGTTGCCGGCACCTCTGACCAGCTTTCCGCCCTGGCCGGCTCTCATCTCGATATTATGAATCTCCATACCCGCAGGAATAGCAGACATCGGCATCGTATTACCAATCTTAGGCTCACAGGAAAGGCCGCTTTCCACCCGGTCACCGGTCTTTATACCAAACGGTGCTAATATATACCTCTTATCGCCATCGGCGTAGTGCAGCAGTGATATAAAACAATTTCTGTTAGGGTCGTATTCAATCGTCGCTACTTTCGCAGGGACGCCGTCCTTATTACGCTTGAAATCTATAACGCGGTAAATTCTTCTTGCGCCGCCGCCTCTGAACCGACTGGTGGTAACACCATGATGGTTTCTTCCGCCGTTCTTTTTGATCCGCTTGCAAAGCGACTTCTCGGGCTTGTCGGTAGTCAGTTCGGCGTAATTGTTTACCGAACTATTTCTGCGTCCGGCACTTGTTGGTTTATAAACTCGAATGCCCATAATTCATATCTCGTATTTAGAACAAATCTATATGGAACTCGGGGTCCAGAAATACAACAGCCTTTTTCCAGCTCGACGTCTGGCCGAACGTTCTGCCTTTACGACGTTGCTTGCCTTTGCGGTTAGCTGTTCTTACCTTCTGGACTTTGACATTGTATATTTTTTCAACAGCGTTTTTTATCTGAGTCTTATTAGCCCTTTTATTTACCTCAAAAGAATACGCACCCTTTGTATTCGCAAAGTGCATCCCCTGCTCCGTAATCAAAGGCCGAATTATTACGTTATAATCGTCCATAATTTATTGATTATTTTCTATTGATTATTGATTATTGATTATTGTTTGTTGATTCTTTATGTCTTTTTCAATAATCAATTATCATTTATCATTTATCAATTTCATAAACGCCTCTTTGGTAAACAGCATTTTGCGGTAGTTGCAGATATCACCGGCGTTCAATTCATCCACAGGTATAACAGCTACCTTTGGAATATTATTAGCTGATTTGTAAAGGTTTACGTCTTCAGAGCTAATCGTTACGAGACAACTGCGTTCAATTTTTAAGTTATTCAGAATACCTATAAAATCTTTGGTTTTTGGCTTTTCAAAATTTAGTCCGTCAACAAGCACAACATTGTTACTAAAAAGCTTTGCCAATATCGCCGAGTCCCTGGCTAATCTTCTTTGCTTCTTAGGCATACGTTTGCCGAAATCTCTGAGGCTCTTGGCAAAGGTAACGCCGCCGCCGACACGTTTGCCGGTTCTGATGTTACCAATGCGGGCATTTCCCGTACCCTTTTGTCGAAAGAGCTTTCTGCTCGAACCAGCGACCATGCTTCTACCCTTGTTAGCGGCAGTTCCCACACGCTTGTTAGCGTGATACATAACAATGGCCTGCTTAAGCAGCGGGTATCTGACTGAGCCACCAAAAACCGCCTCATCGACTTTCAGGCTCTCGACTTCCTGCCCATCCGTGTTGTAAACCGCCAAATCAATCATTTTCCAGGTTTCGTTCTTTCATTACTTACGCTTTTTTAGCACTACGTACAATACAATAACCGCCGGCCGGGCCGGGCACAGAACCCTTGACGACTAATAAGTTCTTCTCTTCGTCTATCTCTACCAGCTTATGGTTTTTCGTAGTAACTCGACAGTTGCCCAAATGCCCTGCCATTTTCTTGCCCCTTTTAGGGCCTGCACCATGTCCGGCGTCACTGGCGAAACTCGATATTGAGCCGGGTGCTCTGTGTTTTCGTTCCGTGCCGTGCGAGGCGGGGAAACCGCCAAAGCCATGCCGCTTCATCACACCGGCAAAGCCTTTGCCTTTGCTGGTGCCCACGACATCGACAAATTCCTCTTCCGCAAAGACCGAGACCGTCACAGAATTTCCAACTTCGTACTGTTGTTCGGCGTCGTCGGCTAATCGCATCTCTTTGATAAATTTCTTCGGGGTCGTGTCAGCTTTCTTAGCATGCCCGATCTGCGGATTCTTCCTGCGCATCGGCTTTATCTCATCGAAACCAAGCTGAACAGCATTGTAGCCGTCGGTCTCAATTGTTTTTACCTGTAGAACGACGCAAGAGCCGGCCTGTATGACCGTAATCGGCACTAATTTACCCACTTCGTCGTAGACCTGGGTCATCCCAACTTTTTTTCCTAACAACATCGCCATAACTTCGTATCTCAGTGAGCTAAAGTGCCTAAAGTGACAGCAAAGCTGTCATTCTGAGCGAAAGAAGCCTTTAGCCCTGAGCTTGCCGAAGGGATGACACATAAGTGTCACTTTAGGCACTCCAAACTTTAGGCATTTTAGGCACTTTTCTCAATTCAGGCTTTTATCCTCACAAAGACTCCCGCCGGTACGACTAAACGGTTCAACACTTCGACCGTTCGGGCGTTGGCCTCGTGAATATCAATCAGACGTTTGTGAGTCCTCAACTCGAACTGCTCACGCGATTTCTTGTCGATGTGAGGACTGCGCAAAACTGTATATCTTTCAACACGCGTGGGCAGCGGTACCGGACCACTGACACGGGCGTTGGTCTTTCGAGCGTGCTCCACTATCTCCTTAGCGGATGCATCAAGAGCCCTGTGGTCGTAGGACTCCATCTTAATTCTTATTCTTTCAGTTTCAGCAGCCATAACTTTCCTCTACTCAAGCCTATAAGGGCTTGAAATATATCAAGTTATAAAGCGAAAAACAAAACAAAAAATCCGCTTTCAGCCTATAGTTTTTCTGCTATTCGCCAAACTTATCTTGTTTGATTTCTGGCAGGAAAGGCCCTTTAAATTGATTATTTTCTATTGATTATTGTTCGTTGACCCTTTATGTCTTTTTCAATAATCAATAATCAATTACAAAGTTCGCCTTCCTTAAGAGTTGGGGTTCGGGCTAAATACTGCCCATCCAAAGCCACTTACGGACTTTTGGTACACCCCTAAGTCTAACAGAGTTATAAATCATCCCTGACCACAAAATAACAGGCATGCCACAGCCCAACTAAGGTTTACGCAAAGTCGTCCTTGACAATGCTCGCTACGGCTGAAAACCCGTAGAAATATCACATTAATCGACTATTGTCAACAAAATGTCGGTAAAATATTTGCTAAAACACAAAAAAAATTACATTAAAAAAAAATAATTTGTCTGGCAATCTGTTCCGGGACCTTCTCATAGCTCAACGGCTCCATAGTAAAGGTCCCCCTGCCGGCTGTTACACTTCTAATGTCGCTTGAATACCCAAATAATTCCACGAGAGGTGCTTTAGCATCGATTACCTGCATATTCCCGTGCACATAACAATTCGTGATTAATCCCCTTTTTGCAAGTAAATTACCCTGGACGGCCCCAAAATTAGCCTGTGGGACTACTACCTGAAGCCGCATTACCGGCTCAAGCAAAACCGGCTCTGCCTCTTTGATCGCTTTTTCGACCGCAATTGCGGCGGCCTGCTCAAAAGCCAGCCCCGAGGAATCCACAGAATGAAATGAGCCGTCAATTAGCGTAACTTTAACTCCCACAAGAGGATAGCCCGCTAATACACCGCTGCCCAAAGCATCTCTGCTGCCACTTTCAACACCAGGGATGTACTCTCTCGGCACCACATCGCCGGAGACCTTGCTCTGGAACTCAATATCACGGCTCCAATGGCCGTCCTCAGTTAAAAGCGGCTCAACCTGTAAAACAACATGCCCGTATTGGCCGTGACCACCTGTCTGGCGTATAAATTTGCCCTCGGCTTGAGCCGATTTGGTGATAGCTTCCTTGTAGGCAACCCGCGGTTTGCCGACCCTGACATTTACCCCTTTGTCTCTTACCAGCTTGTGCTGAAGTATCTCTAAGTGCAATTCTCCCATTCCACTAATGATTGTTTGGCCCGTTTCGCCGTCTATCTTACATTCAAAAGTAGGGTCCTCGCGCTTCAAGTCGGCCAGCGCATCGGCCAATTTCACCTTTTCTGCAGCGGTTCTGGGCTCTATCGACATATTAATAACCGTCTGTGGAAATGTAATGCTCGGCAGGCAAACGGGCTTCTTGGGGTCACATATCGTATCGCCCGTAAGTGTCTGTTTGAGTCCTACAACTGCTACGATATCGCCAGCGTCGGCTGAGTCCAAAATTTTCCGTTCTTTGGCGTGCATCTCAAATATCCGGGTGATATTCTCACGCTTGTTGCGATTTGTATTCAGAACCCTTCTGCCGGACTTCAATTTGCCCTGATATATCCTCAGAAAATTCAAATCGCCGTGAACATCGCTGGTAATTTTGAACGCCACCGCCACCATACTGCCATTTGGATCGCACTTGATGGATATTTTCTTATTTTTATCGGACGGTTTGTGGCCGGTCAGGACAGGTTTGTCCAGTGGAGAAGGCAGATACGCCAGGACGCCGTCAAGCAGCCTTTGCACACCAATATACTTCAAGGCAGAGCCTACAAATACCGGATGAAGCTTATTGCTCAAGGTTCCTTTTCTGATTGCTCTGTTAATCATTTCAATATCGGCCGGCTTATCGTGAACATAGGTGTCCATAAGCTCGTTGTCATACTCGGCTGCAAGCTCAATCATCTGGCGTCTTTGCTGCTGAGCAGTGTGTTTCAACTCCGAGGGAATTTCAGTTTCCTCAAAAGTCGCCCCCATCTTTTCAGCCTTATAGAAAACCGCCTGCATCTTTATCAGGTCTATCACTCCGGCGAAAGAGTCCCCGGCACCAATGGGAATCTGCATTAAAAACGGATTGGCAAGAAGCTTATCGCGAATACTGTCAATGGTCATCTCAAAATCGGCGCCGACTTTGTCCATCTTATTCACAAAGCAAAGACAGGGCAGGTCGTATTTTTGTCCCTGTCTCCAGACGGTCTCGCTCTGGGCCTGCACGCCTTCGCTGCCGTCAAATACAGCTACGGCTCCATCGAGGACACGCAACGACCTTTCGACCTCAGCAGTAAAGTCAATATGGCCCGGGGTATCGATAAGATTGATTTCAAAATCCTTCCAGGGACATTTTGTCGCCGCTGAAGTGATAGTAATGCCTCTTTTTTGCTCCTCTTCCATAAAGTCCATAACCGCAGTGCCGTTGTGGACCTCTCCCATTTTGTAGGTTTTGCCTGTATAGAAAAGAATACGCTCAGTTACCGTCGTTTTGCCGGCGTCGATATGAGCCATAATCCCGATATTGCGTAATTTTTCCAAAGCGCTCAACATTATTCGTATCTCGTATCACGACCCTATGTCATTCTGAACGGAGCGCCAGCGAAGTGAAGAATCTCCTCTTCGTCACCCAGATTCTTCGCTGACGCTCAGAATGACAAAAGCGTACCCAAGTTCCCAACACATTTCTATTGCGCCTGGGGAACTTTAACGATATAAAAAAACTGCCACGGTTATTTTCATAAACACACCGTGGCAGTTATCCCGCACTTATTTTTAAGAACTCATATCCGTCCAGCGGATTAATCTTAAGTTGTAATTCTGTTCATACATATCAATATTGACTCTGGAATACCAAAAAATAAGTGCGGGATTACCAGGCAAAGTGAGCAAAGGCCTTATTTGCCTCTGCCATTCTGTGGATATTCTCCCGGGTGGTCATTG
>CAYQKF010000160.1:0-10356 GCA_964417935.1 uncultured Pirellulales bacterium | reverse complement strand
ATAATGATTGTAAATCATTATTTAGTATAAATTTACGTATTTTGCAGAAGCCTTACAGAATACTTATGTATGGAGGTAAAATTTATGGCAAGTTTCAAAAACAACATAAACAGGCGCCGGTTCCTGCAGATTGGCTCCGGCTCAGTGGCTGCAATGTTCTTACCCCAAATTCCTGTTAGCGCTGAAGGAGCCTCGAAAACGCAGCCGAACATTCTTTGGGTTAGCTGCGAGGACATCAGTCCCGACTTAGGCTGTTATGGCGATAGCTATGCCGTATCACCCAATATCGACAAGCTTGCAGCCCAGGGTGTGCGCTATGACAATGTATATTCGCACTCCGGTGTTTGCGCCCCGACACGCTCCGGTATCATCACCGGGATGTACCCGACCACTATCGGCACCTGCCCTATGCGCTGCAAGGGCGTGCCTCCGGCATACGTAAAGTGCTTTAGCGAGTACCTCAGGGCGGCAGGTTATTATTGCACGAATAACTCTAAAACCGATTACCAGTTTGACCCGCCGCCGAGCGCCTGGGACCAAAGCAGCCGCACGGCACACTGGCATGGTCGCGCTGAAGGTCAGCCGTTCTTCGCCGTCTTTAATTTCACAACCTCGCACGAGAGCCAGATACGCAACAGAAGCAAAAGTATGCTGCAGCGTTTGGCAAATCTCAAACCAGATGAGAAACACGACCCTGCTAAAGCGGTTCTGCCCCCTTATTATCCTGATACGCCGACGGTTCGCAGAGACTGGGCGCAGTATTACGATGTTATTACGCTGATGGACAAGCAGGTCGGCGATGTCCTCAAACAGCTCGAAGAGGAGGGCCTTGCTGATAATACGGTAGTATGGTTCTGGGGCGACCACGGGCGCGGACTGCCACGCGGCAAGCGATGGATTTATGATTCGGGCCTTAGAGTTCCGCTGGTTATTCGCGTGCCAAAGAAACTGCGAAAACTTGCAATGCCGGGCAATCCTGATGCGCTCGAACCCGGCATCGTTAACGACGACCTGGTAGCTTTCATTGATTTTGCGCCGACTATGCTGTCGTTGGCGGGCATAAAGATACCGGAGCATATCCAGGGCAGGGCTTTCTTGGGAAGCCAAAAGGCCGGGGCCCGCGAGTATATTTTCGCTGCGAGGGACCGGATGGATGAAGCGTACGACCTTATCCGCGCGGTGCGTGACAAGCGTTACAAATATATTCGCAACTATATGTGGCACTTAACTCGCGGCCAGGACATCGAGTATATGAACCAGATGCCGACGATGCAGGAGATGCGCCGTCTCAACGCCGAAGGCAAATTAAAAGGCCCACAGAAACAATACTTCGAGGAAACCAAGCCGGTAGAAGAATTATATGACACGCTTAACGACCCGCACGAGGTCAAAAACCTGGCGGACAATCCGAAGTACGAAAGTGTGCTCGAACGAATGCGCAGAGTGCATAAAGAATGGGTGAAAGAGACCGGTGATGTGGGGCTGATTCCGGAACCTGAATTTGATGAAATGAAGCGCCCTGGTGGCCAGTACCAAAAGACGACAGAGCCGATATTTTGGTCGCCGAAGTGGCAGCCGGGAGCGCCGGGTAAAGCTGCGCGTCGCGTTACAATCGCCTGTCCCACGGCCGGGGCTTCGATTGTTTATAGAATCAGTGGTGACGGTGAAACGAAGACCGGCCTGTCGCGACGTGTCCGCGACACGGCGGGCTGGAAACTATATACAAAATCCGTATGGCTTACACCGGGCAAAGTGCTGCACGCCAAGGCCTGCCGTATCGGCTTTAAGGACAGCAGCGAGGTCCGGTTTAAATTCGATGACAAAGTCTCAACAACGGAACGTCCCAAGACACCGGCTAAGGATGAGCAGCACTGGCGGAATAAGCTCGACCGAACGGACCTGCTTGAGCGCCTTCGTAAAATAAAAGAGTTAGACGGCCAGGGTAACAAAGCAATACCAAAATACTATAAGGCTTTGAGCGATAAGTATGCCTCGGTTCGTTACTGGGCAGTGATAGGTTTGCACAATAATTGTAAAAGGTCTTCAGATATAAAGCGTGCAAAGACAGCGCTTAGAAAATCGCTGAAGGACCCGGCGGCGATTGTTCGTATAGCCGCGGTGCATGCACTTTGCGACTGGGGCGAAGAGAAAGAGGCACTGCCGGTGTTGGCCGAAGCGCTGAAAGACAAAACAGACAAAGCACGGCTCTACGCGATTATCGCCCTGAACAAGATTGGCGAAAAGGCCCGGCCTCTCTTGACGGATATAAAGGCAGCCGTAAAGGATTCGGACAACTATGTCCAGCGGGTGGCACGCACGACAGTCAAGCAATTGGAAAACAAATAGTTTGTATCTCGTATTTTGCAGATTTAGAAGGTAGGGTGTGCACTGCACACCACCGTTTCTTCATGCCACCAAATAAAAGGTGGGCAATGCCCACCCTACATATCTGCTGGAAAGCAAGTTATGAAGGAATTGAAGATGTATAAGCGATTTATTTTTAGAGTGCTGATGGTTGTTTGCTTTAGTGGGATTGTGTTTGGGGTCGAGAATTTTGAACCAAAAGAATTAGTGTCGAATCCCACGTTTAAGGCGGCGGAGACAGAAAAGTTGCCGGCTGGTTGGTCTGTCTGGAAGCCTGTATGGGACAAGGCCGCGTGTCGGTTCAAAAGTGTTAGCGAAGGACTCCTGGTCGAAGCGGAAGATCCTTACGCCGTCGGTGGGATTATTCAGGAAATCAAAGACATCAAAGGTGGGCAGGCATACACGGTTAAAGCAGTTTGTCGATTGCGCAATATTCCCACCCCTTACCAGTCGATACTGGTGCGTATAAGCTGGACCCGTAATGGGAAGCTGCTTCATCCGGCTGGCATGCTTGTGCGAGGGCGGGTGCTCGCCGGAGGTATAGCAAGTTTTGATGATGTGCTGATAGCGCCTGAGGCGGCTGATGGTGCACGATTGTCACTGGAGGTTAAATGGCCCGGCGGTGGTTCGGTGATTTGGAAGCAGGTGAGTTTACAGGCGACGTCCCGGCCGGGGCCGCGAAAGGTCAAGGTCGGCACTGTATATCTGCGACCCAGAAACAGCACACCGGAGAATAACTTAAAGCTATGGTGCGAGCAGATTGATGCGGCCGGTAAGCTTGGACTGGACGTTGTGTGCCTTGGTGAGGCGATGACTATGGTTGGGACGGGCTGTTCGGTGAAAGACTGCGCCGAGCCGATGCCGGGGCCGGCCACCAGGCAATTAGCTGATGCTGCGCGGAGGAATCGCATTTGGGTGGTGGCGGGTCTTACCGAGCAAGTCGGCGATGTTATTTATAATACCGCTGTACTACTGGACCGTGGAGGAAGGATTGCCGGCAAGTACCGGAAGGTCCATCTGCCTCGTGAGGAATGGAAGAATGGTATCAGGCCGGGTGGTGCATATCCTGTTTTTGAGACGGATTTCGGAAAGGTAGCGATTCAGATATGTTACGATTGGTTCTTTCCGGAGCCGGCACAAATTTTTGCCCTCAAGGGAGCGGAGATTATCTTTGCGCCGACGTGGGGCAATACACTGCCTGACGATGCCGGCCGGGTGAACGGCGAGTCGGTATTCCGGGTTCGGGCCCGTGACAATGGAGTGTATATGGTTCCATCGGTGTACAGTGGTAACAGTCTCGTGATTGACCCAATGGGAAGAATATTAGCTTGCAGCAAGGGCAAAGAAGGCGTCTTCTGGGCAGAGATTGACCTCAATGCGCGAGAGGCTCTCCAGTGGGTCGGTTACTGGCGTTCGATCGGGCCGCGTCACCGCATGGTGGAAAGTTATGGACCTTTGCTAAAGGCGCCGCAAGGCTCAAAATACTGACTCGTGGCTCGTCACTCGCAAAGAGTAAAAAAACTCGTGAATGGGATTTATGTTTTTTTAACGGCGAGGGTGTAAATCGGTCTTTGGTCTTTGAGGTATTTGCGTTCGAAGTTTGTGCCGACCCATTCGCTGGCTTCTGCGCCGGCCGTGGGGAGAAAATCAATCTCCTGCAGTTTCTCATTCCGGGCAGTCAAAACCGTCTTTATCTGTTCAAAATAGTCTGCGTGGTCGGTGGCGATTTTTAATTGTCCGCCGGTCTTTAAGCATCGCAACAGATGCTCCAAATTAGCAGGGCAGATGAAGCGTCTTTTGTGATGTCGTTTTTTCGGCCAGGGGTCGGGGAAATAAATATGGAAACACTCTACGGAGTTGTCGGGAATAAAATCAGCTAAAAAAGCGGCGGCATCGGTGCGGATTATCCGCACGTTTGTCAGGCCCCATCGCCCGATACGGTCAACTGCGAAGCGGTAGTATTTGCGGGCCCATTCAATGCCGAGGAAATTGTCGTCAGGCTGGGCTTTGGCCTGGTTGAGCAGGAAGGTTCCCTTGCCGGTGCCGATTTCGATGTGGACCGGACCGGCACGTCCGAAAATCCGGACAAAATCGATTCTGCCGTCCAAATCTTCGGGGTTTAGTGCAACCGAAGGATATCCCTTTAAAATACGAACCATTCGTTAAATCAAGTCCAAAAAACACACGTTAAAAACAATAACAAGTAGTCAGCACCTGTATTATACAGAATAACAGCCGTTCGGGCGAATATCGAAATTGCTTATCCGGCTTTACTGTGATTAAAGTGGCCCCAGAGACTGTTCGATAAGAATCTGTGAACCTGATTGTTGGCTGATGCGTACTAATTATAGGACGAAATTGCAGAGGCCAAGATAAGGAAGTCTGAAAATGATTCTACAATTGGTCAGAGCACGGCGTAAGCAGATTTTAGTAGATATTGATACCCAAAAGGATTTTCTTTTGGCTGGGGGCAAGGCGTGTATAGGGAACCACAGGAGGGTCTTGGCTCATATCCGCAGGGTGATGGCCTGGGCCAGATATAGAAATGTCCCCATAATCTCAACCTGTGAGGTTCACCCTGATCATAACAGCGAAAGTGAAGTCGATTACTGTCTTGATGGTACAGATGGGCAGAAGAAGATACGTTACACGCTATTCGATAACAGGTTGAGTTTCCCGGCGGACGGCTGCACTGATTTGCCGAGAGATATGCTGCGGCGGTACAGGCAGGTCATCCTTCACAAGCGATGCGTTGACCCATTTGATGAGCCTCGGATTGACAGGCTGCTGAGTGAAGTCCGAGCCAATGAGTTTATCCTGGTCGGTACCAGTCTCGAAGGTGCTGTTGGGGCGACGGCACTGGGATTACTGCAGCGAGGCAAAAAAGTAACCGTTGTAGTCGATGCGGTAGGCTCACATAATAAAAGGGAGGCCAAGCTGGCGCTTCGCAAGATGGAGACTAAAGGGGCGAAGTTGATTGAGACCAGGAAGCTTGCCGGGGTATCACATCTAAAGCACGTTGGCGTATGTGATTGTGAGAGCTGCCGGCGTCTGGGACGGAAAGCACAAGTTAGTGCCCCATAGAAAAATTAGCATCTAACTTTTTGTGTCGAGCCTTTGGTCATCGTCATTGAAATTTCCTTTACTTATACCACAAAATTCATTTCTTATTTTGGCTGAACTATCTTGGGGTAGGACAGTCGTATTGGTAATTGTGGCAAGGGTCGATTCCACGCAGCAGTCAGTTTCTGCAGCGATTGTCAGGGTATCAGAAACTGATGCATTACAGTCGAGTATTGAGTGGCAATCGGGAATCTCCCCATGGTTGTCGAGTTTGAGCACCAGAAGATCATCTTTACCTGCGCCTAATGAAGAAGTACTGCCTACCACTATAAATCCGTCATCCACCGGCTGGATAGAAGTTGCGTAGTCACTTTTTTCACCACCGTATGTTTTTTGCCAGGCTACATTCCCTTGGCTATCCAGCTTGAATACCCACAGATCATCTTCACCGGCGCCAAAGGAATAGCTGCCACCTGTTACAACATACCCCCCACCTGAGATCGGCTGAATAGAAGCGGGCCAATCAAAACTTGCACCTCCATACGTCTTCTGCCATGCAATCTCCCCTTGATTGTCCAGTTCAAGGATCCAAATGTCGTCCTCCCCTGCGCCGAATGAGAAGGTATTGCCGGCAATGATAGATCCTCCTGTCTCACTTTGCTGAAGACGAAAGGCCCAATCAAAGCTACTGCCGCCATAGGTCTTTTGCCAGGAAATCTCCCCGGCTTTATCCAGCTTAAGTACCCAGAAATCATTTTCTCCCGCCCCAAAGGAAAACGTATCCCCTGCTATAAGGTATTGTCCGTCCGGGGTCTGCTGGAGATGAAATGACCAATCAAAACCAGTGCCCCCATAGGCCTTCTCCTGGATAATCTCTCCATCGCCGTCCAGTTCCAATATCCAGATATCGCATTCACCCGCTCCATAAGAGTAGGTATTACCGGCAACTATATACCCATCTGCAATCTGCCGGACGCAAGTGCCAAAATCAAAACTGCTGCCCCCATAGCTTTTCTGCCACAAAATATTGCCATCGTCGTCAAGCCTGAGCACCCAAATGTCACTTTCCCCGGCGCCAAAGGAATAGGTCGTTCCTACAACGATATACCCACCCGCACCGGTTGAGCTTGGGCTCACGCCTAATTGGTGCTGGACTTGCCGGATGTCCACGGCATAATCGTTGCCGCTGCCTCCGTAGGTCTTCTGCCAGGAGATATCGTTATTGCTATCAAATTTAAGCAGCCAGAGGTCATTGTCACCGGCACCAAAGGACGAGGTGCTTCCCGCCATAATATAGCCGCCATCTTCGGTCTTTTGGACGCAGCACGCTCTATCCGCATTACTGTCGCCGCAGGTTGTTGCCCACTGCTCAGCGCCGGCGCTTACGTTGGCACAGATAGATATGGTCGCTAACATTAAAAACACAAATAATCTTTTCATCTATGTTCTCCTTCATCACTTTATGTGTAGAATATAAACGTTGGTTCCAGTACAGGGACCCCATGCAAAAGGCACTTCATCAGTATAACCATCTTTATAAGGGAACACGAACTGGCTATCTAACGTTAGTGTCCCATTGACAGGATCAAACGTTAAACTATCTTCAGGGCAAGTAATTACTTCAGTTTGAGTTCCTTCACTTATTGTAATGCTGAGAGTAAAATGTAGTTCCGGCTCACGGTCCTCTTGGGGCACTAACTCTCCCTTTATGGTAGCCATTTCCGACCCGGTTCTACTTCTACTGCATTCACCCGAGTAGCCCGACAGCGTAATTTGTAATTCTGCCGGCTCATCCATCTCTATGATATTACCCTCAATGAAAAAAGGTATCCTGCCCGTTATCCACCTATCTTCAAAAAAATCAAAACCATTACAAACTTGATGAAAAGTAACTTCCAGTTCTGCTCCGCAATTTATCTTTATCTCTTTGTGTGCGATCTCGCGGTCAGGTGGAAAATTTACTATCGCAGCATCACAACAGTTACAGGAATTTTCCACGGTGATGGTATCGGTCTTTTCCTGTGGGCATTCATCCGGTGCTTTATATTCTACAGCGACAGTACCGGCCTCTCCCACGGGAAAGCGACGATAATCATCATTCTCGATGCCGTTGAGAATCTCACCTTTCTCGACTTTGACCAATAATTGTTGCCAGGGTTGCGAGGGTCGGCCTCGGCCGTCAACTATATTCTGCAAATTGATTGTAATCTTCTCGCCAATCTTGACCGGCTCCTTTTCGGGCTGAATGTCACAGTGCTCCGGCGTACGTTCGTAATCGTAAATAATATCATCCAGAGGCATAAAGCTACGCCCCAGTTTCTCGATAGCCGGCAGCGAGGCACTGCAGATAATTCCCCCTTCCCCCGCAATTTGCGTGTTACTCCCATCCCACGAAGTCTGCCCTTCTTTGAGGACCGTCCCGCTCCTGTCCGGGCAATTGTCAATAAGCTGCACATATAAGGTGAACTGACCATAGAGATCACCATCGATGATTACGGTGTTAGCGGCAGTAAGGGTACCTATAAACAAATAATCAACATCAAAGCCATGCATTTTAGCCCGAAGTTGTTTCGCTTTTGGATCGGGTTGGGCACCACAGGCCTTTCCTATGCCATCGACCATACGATTGAGATTTTTCGTCCCTTGGTAATCCATAATGTCAACCGGCCGTGGGCACTCAGTTAAAGCGGCACCCGATATGGGACTTAAAAAAGCATTTACAATCATATTACTATAGTCGTATGCTGTTTGCCCTGGCGGCATAAGAACCGGAATCATTCCCGCTGTGACAGAGCAGCAGCTTTCCTGGGCAACCGCAATGGGGGCGAGAAATAAGAGTAAAATTGAAACTAAATATTTCGTAAATCTCGGCATGATAACCTCCTAATCCTTGTTTTGCCTTGGTGGTACAAACTGCGAGTTTCTAACGCAAAAAACGTCGTTACATCCAGACAAGGCAACAAGCAAAAAAGATGCTTGAAATCAATAAAACATGAACGACTTTAATCTATTAATTTAACAAAAAATCTGAAAAAAGCAACTCTATTTTCCGCATAGGTTTCAATTTTTTATTCAAACTGACCTTTTTTAGGCAGGTTTTGGGTGGACTGTTGTCTTACAGGAAGTTTTTAGTCATTGACATAGTTGGTTAGCCGTAATATTTTTGGTTTTGAATTATTGGCCAACTCAGAGCTAATAATTGTTAAGAATATGTATTAAGATTTTTGGCCAAGGAAATCATTATGAAACAATGCATCAGATTGCAACTTTCAGGGAATCGCAAGTGGACTTGGCCATCCCTAACGGGAGTAACAAATCTCTGGTACCGGACCCCGTTCGTTTTGCTTATACTATGGATATTGGTTCTCGATAGTGGATACGGGCAGGCTCAGAACATCGACGTAAATATGCCCTCCACGGAGAGTGCAGATACCAGGAATCTTCCAATTCCAATTCAAGTCAATGGGGTGTTCCCTAATCTGACAGTTATGGCCAAAGGGACAGGTAGTGATTCAGAAGCTGGTATCGGGGCACTGATTCCCTGGGCAGACAAGCTGTGGGCGATTGGGTACGTCTCGCACATTAAAGGCGAAGGTATCGGGCTTTATGAAATCAGTGATGATATGACAATGCAGCGGCATCCGGCCTCGGTTACGGGCACGTTTGCAAATCGGATGGCGCATTGGCCGTCCGGACAGGCGTTCATCGGGCCGCACGCCATTGATGCTGACGGAAACGTCCGAACAATTGATGCACTCAAAAACTATCGTTTGACCGCCACTGTGCATCACCTGACCGACCCCAAAAACAAGGTCTATTTCCTTGGTATGGAAGGCCGCTTCTGGGAGGTGGATGTAAATAATCTCGAAGCAAAGCTCTTATTCAATCTGGTTAAGGAGCTTGAAATCAAAAATGCCAGAGCACATTTCAAAAGCGCTTACACCGCGCAGGGTCGAGTTGTTGTGGCCAACAATACTTATGACCAAGCGGAGTTTCTTGGCCAGAGAGATGCCGGGCGGTTGGCCGAATGGGACGGCAGGAAATGGACGATTATCGAGCGCAATCCCTTCGTGGAGGTCCATGGCAGCGCCTCCGGCAGCTCATACGGCGGTCATACGATTTACGCCACCGGCTGGACAAAATCGTCTGTTGTGCTTCGCGTGCTCGCCCAGGGTAAATGGCTGCGTTATCTGCTTCCCAAGGCCAGCCACTCCTGGGACCACGCCTGGAATACTGAATGGATGCGAATCCGTCATGCGCAGACCGAACGATTGCTGATGGATGTTCACGGGATGTTTTACGACCTTCCGCCTTTCGCTTATGCCGGTAAGATATGGGGGATTCGTCCGATTTGCAGCCACCTTCGGATTGTTCCGGATTTCTGTTATTGGCGCGGGTTGTTTGTGATGGCCGGCGATCAGACAGACCACGACCAGGGACAGCCGCAATCGGGTCTGTGGTTTGGAAATATAGATGACCTCTGGTCGATGGGTAAGCCCTGTGGTTGGGGCGGACCCTGGTGGGAAACGCCGGTGAAGGCGGGAACCGTATCAGACCCGTTTCTGATGACCGGCTTTGATAAAAAGGTCGTGCATTTTGCTCACGACTTAAAGCAGGATGTGTGGTTCTGGATAGAGGTCGATTTTCTCGGCGACGGGACCTGGAAATCATACACTCCTGTCAAAGTCCCAGCCGAGAGGGGATATAACTATCACGTTTTTCCAGATGGTTTTTCGGCCCACTGGGTTCGGGTCGGAGTAAGCGACGATTGCAAGGCGACAGTGTACTTTATGTACAATTAGCATTTTTCTAATTCGTGCTTGTCTATGATTTCGTGCTTCGTATTTCGAATTTCCGGCCCCTGGCCACTGCAGGGCTTTTTTGTTGCATAGGCTCATCCAAAAAGGTATGATAATTATATGGTAACAA
>CAYQKF010000159.1:0-10797 GCA_964417935.1 uncultured Pirellulales bacterium | reverse complement strand
AGCTACTTTTTATGCAAAACAAACCCAATTTGCTGGATGCTCAAATGAACGTAAATATCTTTTCACAAATGGCTTATGAAAATAGAAGTAATTGGACACTTGGTCAAAACAAACCCAATTCAAACCCAATTTCGAAAGGCCAAAATGAACAAAAAATCGCTTGCCGGAAAATCCGGCCACACCCAAAAATATCCTAAAAGCAATTCGTCCTTGAGTTCAGGGCTAAAAGCAATAGAATTGTCTTCTATGGATAATATGGATACATACGCATCTAACCGGCGTAACAAGCTGACTCGTCGTGGATTTCTACAGTACACAGCCGGCAGCATGGTTGCAATGACAAGTTTACCCGGCCTGTCCGCCGGAAATTCAGAATCGAAATTACCCCCAGTACGAGCTATCACTCACGGGCCTAAATTCCACTGGTTCAGCTACTACGACAAATTACAGTTCGACCCGACCGGCCGCTACGCACTCGGGATGGAGGTCAACTTCGAGCACCGCAGCCCTAACCCCAAAGACGTTATCAGTATTGGTATGGTGGATTTGAAAGATAATGACCGCTGGCTAAAGCTGGGCCAATCCCGCTCATGGTGCTGGCAGCAGGGCTGTATGCTCCAGTGGCGGCCCGGCTCGAAAAATGAAATTATCTGGAACGACCGACAGGACGACCGGTTTGTCTGTCACATACTCAATGTATTCACTGGCAAAAGGCGAACACTGCCACACCCCATCTACACCATCAGCCCCGATGGCCGAACCGCCGTCGCGCCGGACTTTCGGCGCATCCAGGATATGCGGCCCGGCTACGGCTACCCAGGCCTGCCAGACCTATATACCGATGAGCCGGCGCCGAAAGACTCAGGCATTTTCCGAATCGACCTTGAAACCGGCAAACAGGATTTGATAATCTCAATTGCGGATATTGCCAAGTTCGGCCAAATCCCCGGCGAGCCCAAAGAACCAAAGCATTACTTCAATCATTTATTGTTCAATACCGATGGCTCTCGATTTATTTTTCTGCACCGCTGGCGTGCTAAGGGCCTGCGGAGTTTCGGCACACGAATGCTAACCGCTAAAACCGACGGCTCGGACATCCACATCGTGGACAGCTACGGCCGAACCTCACACTTTATCTGGCGAGACCCGCGCCACATCCTCGCCTGGGCGTGGCATCCATCGCACAAAAACGCCTTTTACCTCTATGAAGACGGCACAGACAAGGCCCGCCCTGATTTAGCCTTTAGCCCTGAGCGGAGTCGAAGGGGCAGCCGAAGGGTCGAAGTAATCGGCAAAAACGTTATGACTAAAAACGGCCATTGCACGTACCTGCCGGGCAATAAGTGGATTCTCAACGATACCTATCCTGACAAAGAGCGGAAACAAACCGTCTATCTCTACAACATAACCGCTGGCAGAAAAGTTCCGCTCGGCCATTTCTATCTGCCCCCGCAATATACCGGCGAATGGCGCTGCGATACGCACCCGCGTTTCAGTCCCGACGGCCGAAGCGTCGTCATTGATTCACCGCACACAGGCAACGGCCGACAGATGTTTCTTATCGACATCAGCACTATCGTTAGTAGGGGCAGTTCGTGAACCGCCCTTATTCGAGCGGCTCGATATAAATGTTGCGGAACTCAACCGGCGTGCCTTCACTCTGCAGGCAGATTTTACCGGACGTTATGGAGCTTTTGGTCGCCACATTCTGTAAGACGCCGTTCACCAAAACCACCACCCAGTCGTCCTTACAGATAATATCGTATGCGTTCCATTGTCCGAGTGGCTTTTCGCTGCTATCTTTGAGCTTTATGACCCTGCGCCCTTTGACGCGGTCGTCTCCCTTGGCATGCTCTCTGGTCTCGATATTTTCCAAATACCCTCGTCCTTCGCCAATGAGCCAGAAGTCGCCCGCGTTACCGGAAGCCAACTGGCATTCGAGGCTCTTCGGCCAGACCTTGTCCGGACCGCTCATATGCACAAGCGCTCCGCTGTTCCCGCCTTTTCCAGGCCAGCGCCATTCCACGTGAAACAGGTAATTGGCATAGTCCTTCTTGGTCCGCATATAGCCGGCCGGCTTGCCCACGCACCGAACCACGCCATTGGCCACCGACCAAGTCTTGGTAACATCGTGCTCAGGCTCAAGTGTAAATAACTTCCAGCCGGTAAAATCCCTGCCGTTCCATAACATTATTTTCTCTTTCGGGACGATGGGTTCATTCTTCTTTACCAGCGACTCCGCTTCGGCAGGTCTCATTCCGACGTCACGCAGTTCTACTTTATGCCGCATCGCCTGACCCTGTTGTATATCGAGAAGGACAGGAATCAAGAATCTGATATTCAACCTAACTTCATCCCTCATCACCTTAGCTGTGGCAACAATCCCCGCAATGTAGGAGCCACTTACGCCATTTGGTACTTTTAAGGTGAATTCTGCAGGGACAGTCTTCAGCGGTCCGACCTCGAACTTGTTTGCGTTCAGTTTTATCCAGTCCTTGCACGAGGACAGTGTTGACCTTTCAAAATCTTCGTCGGGTTCAATAATTCGCCACTTGCGGTCCTCCAGTTTCAAATCGACCAATGTTACATTTACGATGTCAGTCGCGTTCGGGTCCAGATTTTGAAGTTCGAAGTGTTCCCTGGTTATCGTACCTGGACGAACTGTGAGGTCTATCCTCATCGGCCGTACTATAAGCCGGGCAAATGCCGGCACAGCAGGCAAAAGTACAGCTACAACAATAATTCCGATAGCACAAACCAGATGGCTATGAACTTTCACGTCTCGTGCTTCGCAGCGAAGTACTTCGCAGAGTAGCATTCGCTTTTCCATTTTATTATTTCCTCAATTTTCATAATTTCTTACAAAATTCTCGTAAAAGACCACTAACAAGCAATTCTGTTTTTGTCCGCAGTCTAAAGTCCCTGTTTTCGATGAGCGTACCCACACTGTCCGCTGTATTTAAGATAGATATTACCAAGTTTACCATTTTTGAATGAAATGTCAATGATTAAGCTGCCCAATTTAACGCTACAAGAGCTTACTGCGTTTTTTGAGCACTGAGCCGGTTACATCGGCGAATATCGGGCAAGGGTTGTTGCTCGCCTTGCCGACGCTTGGCCTGCTGGCTTTGTTTGCTTTCGCCCGGCCGCGACTGCAATTACACATCGCTTCAAATCAGCCTTGTCTTGCCGGGAACAGCGACCGGTCTCATCGGCAAATCACCGAACTCATATTTCGGCGGACTGAGGTCCAGTTTCGAGGCCTTCATCGCCCAGTCAAACTTCAGCGCCCGGCCGGTATAAGCACTCATCCTGCCCATAATAGCCGTCAGCGTACTTTCAGCAATACGCCTGCCTTCGTTCAATCGCTTGCCCTGGCGAATCGCCGCAATCTGGTCCGCGTGCTGTTTTAGGCACGGATCTATTCTATCCCATGCGTACTCGACTTCGTTCCGGCCTTCAATTACAACCCTGCCAAAGTCCGTATATGCCCGTCCCTTCGTACCGACCAGCCGCTGGTCATTCCGATTGAAAACCTTGTCAATCTGGGAACCCATATACTCAACCCGCACGCCGTTCGGATACTCGTACTCGACCGCGAAATGGTCAAAAGCGTTGCCGTACTCCGGAGCTGTTCGTACTTCTCGACCGCCCATACCCATGCACTGGACCGGAGGTCCACCGAACGCCCAGTTCATTACGTCCAGATTGTGCACGTGCATCTCGACAATAAAGTCCCCGGAAAGCCAGGTTAAAAACAGCCATCGCCGCAATTGCCATTCCATATCCGACCAATTCGATTGTCGTTCCTTCTGCCCCCAGGTCAACATTCCGCCGCCCAGCCTGACACACTGGCCGCCCACAAGCTCACCTATAGCACCATCGTGGATACTCTTGATACCTTCCACTAAATGTGATATCCGCCTCATCTGCGTACCCGCCACTATGGTTAGATTCTTCCTGTCCGCCAGCTCCGACGATGCAATCACCGAACGAACACCAACAGGATCCACCGCCACGGGCTTTTCCATAAACACATGCTTGCCCGCTTCTATCGCCGCCTTCAGATGTCCCGGACGAAAGTGAGGCGGCTGCGTCAGTATTACCATCTCAACATCATCACACCCAATAACCTTCTTGTAGGCATCCCAACCAATAAAGCACCTATCCTCAGTTACCTTCACCTTATCAGACAGGTTCCTTTTCAGAGTTTTGCGGCACCTATCCAAGCGGTCCTTAAAAAGGTCGCCCATCGCCACAAGCTCCACGTTCTCTGCGGAGTTCAGGCACTTTGTTGTATCATGCGTACCACGTCCGCCGCACCCAATCAGACCGATGCGCACCTTGTCGGAACCCGCCGCAAAGATTTTATTTGTCCCCACGGCCAGACTCGCCGCTCCCAAAGCTGCTGAGGTCTTGATAAAGTCTCTTCGTGACAACTCCGGCTTTCCCTTCATTTCTTCGGTTTTCATAAGTTATCCTTTCAAGTAAACTATTATTAGCAGAAAATGTTAAAGTTAAATAAGCATTGTCTTACCCGGGACAGCGACCGGTCTTACCGGCAAATCGCCCCATTCATATTTCGGCGGCGTGAGGTCCAGTTTCGAGGCATTCATCGCCCAGTCCCATTTCAGCGCTCTGCCGGTATAGGCGCTCATTCGGCCCATTATAGCATTCATAGTACTCTCTGCCACCTGCTTTCCCTCGTTGATCGGTGAACCTTCGCGAATGCTTCGAATCAGATCAGCCATTTCCATGACATAGTGGTCGGGATCGGGCCCTTCGTACTTGAAAGGCCTCTCGCCTGTAATAACGCCCTGATCGACATCGGATACGCCTTTGGTGCCCACAACACGTTCAGCAATCCTGTCGGTGCTGCCGGTAATCTGACGGCACATACTCGAGACGCGAACGCCGTTGGGATACTCATACTCTACGGCGAAGTGGTCATAGATATTGCCCAGGTCGCGCACGGCCCGGCCGCCCATACCGATGCACTGCACCGGATGTGCCTGGAGTGCCCAGTTGAGCACGTCGAGATTGTGAACATGCTGCTCGACGATGTGGTCGCCGCTGGTCCAGGTGAACCAAGGCCAGCTCCGGCACTGCCACCCCATATCCGAGAGGCCGTCCTTCTCATACCACTTCCAGTAACCCAGCATATCGCTGCCATTCCAGTAGCCCTGGGCTGCGACGACCTCGCCAATTTGACCGTCATGAATCCGCCGGATAGTCTCCTGGTATTTCTTGCTGTGTCGGCGCTGCGTGCCCGCGACCACCGATAGGCGTTTTCGCCGGGCGAGTTCCGCCGTTTGGATAACTGAACGAATCCCCTTCGGGTCCACCCCCCCTGGCTTTTCCATAAACACGTGCTTACCAGCTTCAACAGCCGCCCGGAAATGCTCCGCACGCCAGTGAGGCGGCGCCGTCAAAAGAACCATGTGCACATCAGTTTGCAGTACTCTCTTATACGCGTCAAAACCCACAAAACGCTTGTCTGACGCAACCTTCACGGCTGTGGGCACGTCCTTCCTGAGCTTGTCGAGCGACTGCTGCAGGCGATCTTCGAACAAGTCGCCCATTGCCACGATCTCTACGCCCTGCGAGCTCTTGACGCAGCTGATAATATCCCGAGTACCCTGCCCACCGCAACCAATCAAACCGATGCGAACCTTATTGGAACCTGCCGCGTATATTCGGCTTGTCCCCGACACTAAACTCGCCGCTGCACCCACAACTGCTGATGTCTTGATAAAATCCCTGCGAGTTAACTCCTGACTTTTTTTGTTTGTCTTTCCTTTCATCAATATTTCCTTTCGATTACTGAATTTTATGCTATTAAAGCAGTCCTGAATGACACCCTCAAACCTGTTTGGGAGCACGGAACATTACCACCTTGTGCTTATAAGGATACTTGCAATCAACCACGCAGTCAAGCGAAATTTCGAGAACTGCTGGGATGTCCAGGGAACCTCGTATCCCCCTGATTTTGACTAAAGTCGTAGGAATGTATAGACGAAAACGACTTCGTGTGCACTGTCATCCCTGATTGGCTTATACCATAGCAGAGAGGTCCTATAAAAACGGCACAAAAAATGAGCAGAATATTCAGCCAACATATCTGGATTGCCTTGTTTAACAAGAAAAAGGCCAAGGCAATGGCCAAAATAGAAGAAAGACTAAAAGTTGAATCTGAAGCAAGGGCAAAAGCAGAGCAAAGGCTAAAGGCAGAACTTCAGACCAGAGCAGCGGCGGAACGAAAAGTGAAGGCTGAAGCAGAAAAGATGCTATCCACGCAGTACCGCAGGCATAGTGTCTTGGCAGAGAGAATCGAGGCTAAGGCTAAAAAGGTGATAGAGGCAGCCAAGAAAGAAGCAAAAGAAGCAGAAGAAATAGTCCGATCGTATGCGGCGGCACTAACCCAGGCAGAGGAAAAGTTAGCCAAAGCTAAAGAAAAGGCAAGGACTGATGCTCTAAACAGAGCAAAGGCAGAAGATAACCTGCTCGTCTCGGCGAAGGCCGAAGCCGCAGCCGGAAAGGCTGAAAGCGAAGAACAACAAAGAATCGAAGCTCAACCTGCAGAAACGATAAAGACTTTCAAACGAATCCGCCACTACGTTTTTCATCCAGGAGCTATAAAGAGGAAATTTACCTTTTTTTCAGCATTAGCAATTCTCTCAGTTATAGCATTTGGAGTGAGCACGCTCAACGACCCGCCAGTAGCCGAGCCTGGTAGTGCAACGACACAGGAGGAAACACCGGTGCCGATTACCTTAATGGGAAGTGATCCCGATGGAGAGCAGTTGACCTACAATGTGGTAACAGGTCCGTCCTACGGGAGCTTGAGTGGGACAGCGCCAAGTATGACTTACACGCCGGCGTTGAACTACAACGGCCCAGACAGTTTCACATTTAGCGTCAACGACGGCAAGACAGATAGCGACCAGGCGATGATATCGATTACAGTGCTGGCCGTAAACGATGCTCCTATAGCAAATCCTCAATCTGAGACGACAAAAGTAAACAAATCTGTATCTGTTGCCTTGACAGGGAGTGATGTGGATGGCGACCCATTGATGTTCACTATCTGCACAGAACCTGAGCACGGCATACTCACCTTCGACTCGAACTTCAATACCAACGGAAGGCTCATCTACACGCCCGAGCCTTACTTCACAGGTCCGGACGTTTTCGCTTTCAAGTTGAATGACGGCGCAGTGGACAGTGCCCCGGCAAAAGTATCCACTAATGTCGTTCCGAATCTCCTCCCTGTGGCAGACCCTCATTCGGTAACCACAATGGAGGATACGCCTGTGACGATTAGCTTGACGGGCAGTGACCCGGATTCAGATCCGTTGGCCTACAGTATGGTAACGGGTCCGTCCCACGGGAGCTTGAATGGGACAGCGCCAAACCTGACCTACACGCCCAACACCAATTTCAACGGGTCAGACAGCTTCACCTTCAAGGCCAACGACGGCACGGCGGACAGCGTTCTTGCAACCGTGTCAATCACGGTCTCTCCAGTCAACGACCCGCCAGTGGCCAATGATGACACTACGGAGACCCAGGAGGACACACCGATAGTAACGATTGATGTGCTGGCGAACGACACTGACGTGGACAATGTGGGCAGGTATCTATACATCGATACGTTTTCGGTGACTGCTGTCAGCCAGGGCACCAATGGCTCGGTCACCATCAACCCCGATAACACGCTGACCTATAGCCCCCACGCGAACTTCTACGGCACTGATGTATTCACCTACACCATTAGCGACGAAAAAGGCCTAACTGATACCGCTAAGGTGAATGTTACGGTCAACATGGTCAATGATGCCCCGAGGTTCACTTCAGCACCTGTAACCACAGCTACAGCCGGTGCGTTATATACGTATGATGTTGACGCCGCAGACCCGGATGTTGGAGAGACGCTGACTTACTCCTTAACTACCAAACCTGCTGATATGACCATACACTCCGCTACCGGTTTGATACAGTGGAAACCGACCCAGATAGGGGCTAATGAGGTAGTGGTCAAGGTTGCCGACAGCAATAACATTCCAGCCTTGGATACCCAATCATTTACCATTACGGTAAATCCGGTTCCGCCCAAGATAGCAAAATTGACCGTACTGAATGGCTACAATCAAAGAAACAGAAAAACATTATCAGCAGAAGGCAAAACCAGCATTGTCCAATCCAGCGACAATAACCGGTGGGAAACCAGCTTCGGTTTATACGTAACCTACGATTTTTCAGACGTATCCATCCCGGCAGATGCTGCAATAAAATCAGTTGTTGTTTGTGTCGAACACTTCGAGGAAGAACGATTTGCCCGGGGAAAATTAGAATGGGCTGTAGGCACAGGCTGGCCAACTAAGCCGGTGGTTTGGGCGTCAATAAAGGCTCCGGTGCATGAAGGCCAATCCAATGAGGCTTTAGACTCATGGGATGTTACAAATATCGCCGATACACGCGAAAAGATAAATTCACTCCAGTTACAAGTTAAAAATAATAACAACGTTACTAACAGAAAAACGTT
Source organism: uncultured Pirellulales bacterium (assembly GCA_964417935.1). Classification (GTDB taxonomy): domain Bacteria; phylum Planctomycetota; class Phycisphaerae; order Sedimentisphaerales; family Anaerobacaceae; genus NIOZ-UU13. Next base: position 2,252 of record CAYQKF010000159.1, on the reverse strand, counting down.
GATAGATCATATCTATGTGGTAGTTGAGTGGGACTGATAAAGCCAACGGTCGGATTCGAACCGACAACCACTGGTTTACAAAACCATGTACCACACTCGATTTTGGCCCAAAAACGCGATATTGGACTCATATCGCTGGTGATGGCTGTGACTGAAAGTATACAGGTGATAGAGGGTGGAGTCATTTTGGAGTCATAAGGTCACCCTCATACTCCAAAGTTGTCTTTGTATGTCGTTACGATTCATAATTCGGTTGTTTTGCACTGGTCCGATGTTCGCTTGACGAGCACACGCGGAACCAAACTCTAAAATATCTCCGATGTCAATCGTTTCTATTCTTCTGACAGAACATCCACTTCAGTATCTTCAGAGTGATGAGTAATATGTGTAAACCAATTTTCCGCCAATTGCTTCTGGTCCCTGAGGTCGAAAATCAGTTTCTTGGGTTCGGGGTCACCTTGCAGTTGAATATCAGCAAATTCGATTCGCCGCAGCAATCCTGTATCCGGATGTGCCCAAATTCTAATTACTCTTGGTCCTTTGAACCTACGATTTTGCCGTGTAGCGTGCAAATAAGCCCATGATGCCTCCTGATCCTGATCGACGGGTACAGTGCCGAGATATTTGATTTTATAACGTTCCCGAATTTGCCGCAAAGTATCACTGAAATCAAGTGTCAACAAATTGGCCAAGTCCGCGGGCATGGGTATCCTGAATGCCTGCGGGTTATTGCTTACCAGAACTGCACGCCTTGGACGAATCAGCCAATTTGTCTGCCCGTCACTGCCATTTATGACTGTTTGACCGGATGGAGTATAACGGTACAGAACATACTTACCTCTGCCTCGAAGGTAAAGTGTGGCACCATCGAAGAGGGCTCGTTCCTGGCGATTCCTCCTCTGAACAGTAAACCTGCCGGCCCCCCGCTCTCGTCTTCCTGTTTTCTGGTCCCTGACAATGATCGAGTAAGTACGGTCGCCTGCATTTTCGATGGACGCAATCATCTGGTCTATGGTTGCCATCGCTTTGTTTGAAGGCAGGGATGTCAGTAAAATTGTGAGCGATATAATGATCATCGCGGCCGTACCCCACCTGATAACAGGGCTGACATATCGACGCGGCCTCTGGGGACTTGCTGCTTTTTCACTGGCCGGCTTCTCTTTATCAGCTCTTATGGATTGCATGAGCTTATTGATACGGCGTTGCCTGGCATCCTTACTGTTTTCGGCGAGACCTATGAGCATGGCATGTACAAGCTGGACGTCCGCTGCACGACAAAGCTGCTTGCTATCCAGTGATTCCGACGCATTGATTGCATATTCATCGAATTCAGATCCACTGGGCTCTGCATCTAACCACTGATTGCTAAGTCGATCAGCAAGGTTATTCTCAGATTCATTCGGCTCAGTTGTCATGTATTCACCTCCATAACAACTTTCTTTCGTTTCAGGCAGTCAAGCAATTGTGCTCTTGCCCGCTGCAGTCGTTTTCTAACAGCCTCCAATGAAACTTTTGTGATTTCAGAAATCTTTGAGGCAGGCTGATGCTTGAAATAACGGAGCTGAATCATAAGTTGATAATGATCGGGCAAAGCGTCAATACAAAGCCTTAATGCATTTATTTTTTGCTCCCATGTATCACCGGCTCTTTCATGAATATGTTCGATTAGCTGACTCAAATATTCCAGTGTATCACAACCCGTGATCATAATATCAGATTTGGCTTTGCGAAAATGTGCCATGATAAGCTTTGCGGCAATACCTCTGACCCAGGGCCCAAACGGGCATGTTCGGTCATATTCATTAAGCTTTCGCCAGGCGACCAGCATGGTTTCCTGAAAGAGGTCTTCAACGACGGCCTGATTACGCACTGCAGCACGCAGGTATGTCATCAGCATGGCCTCATTCTCTCGAACGAGGATCTCAAAGACCGCCTGAGCTTCATACTGTTTTTTTCTGAACTGCATATATTGATTCCTAATTACTATTGTCATGGATTGCTTATGACAGGACAAAAAAACGTGGTTTTCTTAATTTTTTGTACTCGGTCAGATTTTTCTGTCCTGTCAGCATCCCTTTCAGACAACAATAGATAGAGATCGAAGGATTACTCTAACAGAAAGGACAAGAATATGCAAAGAAGCCTAACTTGTTGTGTCAATCTGCTTGGTCCTTTATGACCGCCTTTCTTCTCGTTTCTAATACTACAGCGCAACATGGGCTCAAGAATTTAGGTTGTCTGTGCCGATAACT
>CAYQKF010000158.1:0-10899 GCA_964417935.1 uncultured Pirellulales bacterium | reverse complement strand
TTGTCAAGCAATGCAAAATAAAATTCAAGATGTCACGCTTGTATAGGGACTAGCACATCAACGCCTCCAGATACCTACTATATAAAGGTTACAAATGCGAACAGCAATTCCGGACCAAAAACAAACTATGACGTAACGATAGAAGAAACGCTTACCCCAGTTCCACCAACTGCAAGTATCGACAGTATCACACCCAATCCGGCCCAGCCTCCAGGTCATACGATAAGTTTCAATGGTACGGGGACAGACAGTGACGGAAACGTTGTTGCGTGGGAATGGAAGTCGAATCTTAGTGGTGTTATTAGTACAAGCGAGGATTTCACGAAATCCTCAAACTCGGATAAATTCAGTGTTAACACTGCTTCAGGTACAATTCATCAGATATCCTTTAAGGTGAAGGACAACGACGGCCAGGAGTCAAATCCTGATACGGCAAACTTAAGAATTCTCAATGCACTTCCGACAGCTACTCTAACTGGTGTTCCTTCAGGTTCGATTCCACCCAGCACTGTTTTTACTGTCGCATTCGGAGGACATGACAATGATGAAAATAATAAAAATATTGTAGCCGGTGAATTAAGCCTTGACGGAGCAATTCTCGCTAATATCACCCCAGGTGGTACTTACGATATAACTGCGCCAAGCTCTGAAGGAAATTATCAGATTATGTACAAAGTCCAGGATGACGAAGGAACTTGGTCGTTACCTGCAACAGAAACACTGACAGTAAGTTCTGGTGTTACCTACACAATTACTGCCAGTACCGGCAACGGGGGACAGATTAGTCCGAGCGGGACTACGCAGGTCAATTTAGGCGCCTCACAGACATACTCTATCACACCTAACGCAGGATACCACATCTCTGATGTCTTGGTGGATGGCAGTTCGGTTGGTGCCGTGACCAGTTATAGTTTCACAAACGTTACTGCTGATCACACAATTGCTGCCACTTTTGCTATTGATATATATTCGATTACAGCCAGTGCTGGCAACGGGGGACAGATTAGTCCGAGCGGGACTAAGCAGGTCGATTCAGGTGGCTCACTGACATACTCTATCAGCCCAAACGCAGGATACCACATCTCCGACGTCCTGGTGGATGGTAGCTCGGTTGGTGCCGTCACCAGCTATACTTTCACAAATGTTACTGCCGATCACACAATTGCTGCTACTTTTACGGAGAGCGAACCTTATCATCCGGCAGATACAGACAGTGATTATGTGATATCCATGCTTGAAATCCTCGGCTATATTGACCAGTGGGCTGTCGGCAACGTTAGTATGCTTGAAGTGCTTGAAGGAATAGATTTGTGGGCTGCAGGACATTATTATTGGGATCCGGTTGATGAGAAATTTAAACCCGGAGAACCATAAGCTATTTTGGCTTTATTGAAAGGAACTGTTATGAAGAGATACTGTAAAGCTTTTGGTTATGCTCGGATTATTCTTGTTGTTTTGTCGCTATTCGCGAGTTCTGAGGTTTTGGGCAAACCGGTTAGCATTGAACAAGTAAGGAAGGAAAGGGGACTCAGAGTGCTTCCAGTGGAAGCGGCACAACAAGAGATATCCGGAGAATCGGCTATCGCTAAGGGAGCGAGCGCAGTTTTTATAAGTAGCAGCTCCAAGGGAGCCAAGCTCTCTGGAGTTCAGAAACTTTCTACATCAACAAAAAAGAAATACAAACATGCAAAAGGCATCAAGCCGAGCAAGCGTCTTCGCGGGTACGACCAGGCACGAAGAGCCCTTACGAAGTTTGCTGAGGACAAGAGTGCCGCGGTAACTGTGCGGAGAAAATTCATCTTGGTTCAGGGCTCTAAAGGTGAGACCGCCGGGAAAGACGGAGGTATAGTAACATTTGGGAGCTCGCCAGGACTCTATTGTTACGGTGAAAGCAGCCTTGACGTTTCCATACCAGAAGGTGACTGGTACTACAGCCCAATCATAATCACGGATGCTCCGGCCTGCGCTACGGTTAGCTCTATTGACGTTCACTACGAAGTCATCCATCCCTACATAGGTGATCTGGAAATTGATCTTACTGATGATGACTCAACTTATGAGTACCACCTTTGGGAGAATGAAGGTGACTCCGGTGATAATATTAGTGAAACCGAAACCGGTATTACATTGTTTGCCGGTGAAAGGGTAAATCAGGAATGGGATCTGTGGGCGGCAGACTGGTACGAAGGTGATACGGGATATATCGATTATTGGTGGATTAAAGTATATTATGATGATTTGCCATCGCCGGCCAATGATAATTGCAGTGACGCAATAGCTGTAGAAGAAGGTGTGCTCTATGAAGACTCGACCTGTGGTGCGAGAGGCATTGACGAAAGCAGCGGTGGTCACGAAGATACGACAGATGTATGGCACAGCTTTACGGCGGCGAGCGGCAGTAACTACCGGATTAGCCTTTGCGGCAGCGACTTCGATACGACATTGGCTATCTTCGATGAGTGTGAGGGGACGGAGCTGGCATTCAATGACGACAATTGTGGTATGCAATCAGAGGTTATTGTCAATCTGAGTACAGGTCAGAAGTGTCTTATTCGCATAGCCGGATATGAGGGTGACGGAGGCAACTATAGGCTTATTGTTAATAAATGTACGGGGCCGGTGAATGACGAGTGTGTTAACGCCATACCGGTAGTGTTAGGGCAGTCCTACACAGGCAGTACGATCATTGCGGCAGGGTACGATGTGTGGTATTCGTACACACCGATGAACACGGGCCTTGTTACAATGAGCCTTGACGGGAGCAGTTTTGATACAACGTTGGCTGTTTTCGAGCAGTGCGCGGGGACGGAGCTGGCCTATTGTGATGATTTCTGCGACAAATCCGATGCAAGAATTACGATGCTTATGAGCGAAGGAAATACTTACATTATCCGCATAGCCGGCTACGACGTCGAGCGGGGTGATTATACTCTTGCCATAAGCGGCGGTCCTTATGTTCTCCCATCGGAGCCGCACACTCCTTATCCTGCGAATGGTGCGTCCGCTGTAGCGTATGACACGGTTTTATCGTGGAATGGGAATGTGGCGAAGACAAGCCAGGCCAAGAGCAAAACAGCCGCTACGTCGCTGTCAAAAGAGACCGTGCTGCCCAAGGGCATTTATGGCAAAGACGATCGTCTCGACGAGTACGAAGTATCAGATAGTGATATTCTGGCAACAGGTGATGCGACAGTAATTCTTGTCCCCAAGTCTTTGTTGAGTAATATTGGTGACGGGACGTTCGCATTGGCGCCCGATACTTTCGCCGACTGGTATGAGCGTCTTGACCCCATAGACACAGGTAACCCTCTATGTGCTGATGAGCCTTTTCGCGATCAGCCAGCCCCTGGGGATGGTTCGGGTTTCCTTGTGGCTCCCGACATCGTAGCTACTGCAGGCCATTGTGCGTGCCCGGAAGATTACTCGGACAGGGCTATTGTTTTTGGCTTTGTCATGCTTGATGCGGGAACGGCGGTGCTGACGATAGATGAATCGGAGATTTATTATTGTAGTGAAGTTATTGCTTACCAGGTAGGAAATCCGGACTGGGCGTTGCTTCGGCTGGACAGGGAGGTGACCGGTCATAACCCGCTGCCGGTACGGCGTACTGGTATTGTCCCTGATGGCGAACAGCTTCTTGTAATTGGTTATCCATTTGGGCTGCCAAGGAAATATGCAGCAAATGCAACCGTTCGTGATAACAGCTTGTCAACTTACTTCCAGGCCAATCTGGATACATACGAGGGTAGTTCAGGTTCAGTGGTTCTCAACGCTAATACACTAAAGGTGGAGGGTATTTTGGCCGGCGGGCTGGTAGATTTTGTCGAGGATGGCAATTGTGATCGTTCCAATGTGTATCCGGACACCGGTAACCCTAATTGGGAACGAGTCAGCCGCGCTACGGCATTTGGCGCGGTAATTCCATCGTTTGACGTGTATTTTGGCACGGATCCGAAACAGTTGGATTTGATTTGTCCGGATGCTGTGGTTCCATGGTGCGATCCGGAGCCGCTCCAAGGAGACATGACATACTACTGGCAGATAGTGGCGAAAAATTCGTGCGGCCAAAGCCAAGGCCCTCTATGGATATTTTCAACGGGGGATAGTCCGCACCATCCGGCGGATACAGACAGTGATTATGTGATATCCATGCTTGAAATCCTCGGCTATATCGACGAGTGGGCTGTCGGCAACGTTAGCATGCTTGAAGTGCTTGAAGGAATAGATTTGTGGGCTGCAGGACATTATTATTGGGATCCGGTTGATGAGAAATTTAAACCCGGAGAACCATAAGCTATTTTGGCACTATGCCATTATTCGGAAAAACCTTTTGAATGGGTTGAAAAGCCAGCAAAAAGGGGGCCTATACCGAATTTACTCGGCATAGGCCCCGAACTGATGTCAAATCACTTGAGCACTTTTCTTGCCCGGCGCTATTGCGGTACCGGCCAGAGTTGCTCATCAAGCCACTGAACGGCTAATTCGCCATAATCCACACCGTCTTCATACGTCTCAAAACGGCTTGTCAAAGGGCTTAGTCCGGCCGGCGAGCCACGCAATCTCCTCTTGTGTCAACGCACGGTCATAGATGCGGACATCATCAAACAGGCCGGTGAACCACCAGGCGTCGGTGTTGTGGCGACGACCTATTTTGACATCATCCCCGGCGGCAATGTTAAACGGATCCGGGTCCGTATTGGGTATGGTGTCATTCTGACCGTCCAGCCAAAGTATCGTGTCCGAAGATGAAATCGTGGCGTTCTCTATTATGGTCAGTGCAACATGGTGCCAAGCACCGTCGTTGACATCGGTGTCACCTTGTACGTTGCCGGCTCCATGCTGAACGCGTAGCTTGTTGTCGTTGACCCGGAATTCCACCCTTTCAGTGTTGACGGTACTACCCCAGCCCACAATCGCAGCAGCGCTCTGGGTGGTCTTAATCCATGCGGTGATGCTGAAGGCGTTTGTAGCAAGAACGCCCTTGTAGCCGGTTATCTCCACATAGTCGTCGATACCATCAAGGCTAATGGCCTGGCCGAGCTTGCCCGCCACAAAAACGGGATCGCCCATGGCAGTGCCGTGACGGCCGTTGACAGAACTGTCGTTGGCATTGCCTTCAAATTCACAGTGAACTTCCAGATTAGCCGGGTCGGGCTCGGCCGGTGTGATCAACTCACGGTCAAAAGGCGTCAGCCGTATATCGTCAAATAGAACCAATCCCGCACCACCAACTGCTCCGCTACGCTCAAAGCCAATACCTAACTCAGTGACATTGCTGAGGTTTGTGCCGAAATCTGCCAGGTCAATATTCCACGTCTGCCACGGTATTCGCGTTAAGTTATCGGCATCACCGTCGTATGCGACCTTGGAGCCGTTGAGTTTCACATACATCTGCTCAGCAGCATTGTCCGGAGCACAATAGAACCATAGCGATAATGTCTTAATGCCGCTCTTAGCCCAATCCTGGTTAATCGGTAGGTTAGCAATATTCACTGTTGCTTCTGAATAACTGGCAGTGCTGTTGTCATAGCTAAGGGGCATTGACTGCTTACCATCGTGAACGATAGTTTGCTCGGTAAAGGGAGGATCAGCATAACCAACGACAGAGCCGTTCAGCGGCTGGTCTAATCCGTCTATCCACGTGTTAAATATCCTGTTGCTGTTGGGGTCAGTGGGGTCAAGGTCATTGTAGAGCTCAAAGTCCTCCACAAGCAGAAACTCGCGTGTGCTGAAGTTCGAGACATCGCCTTGCCAGGTGATGGGGGTCTGGGCCTCATTGACCTCGTTAATCTTCCAATAGTAAGTCTGGCCTAAGTCAAGTGTGCCGGTATCATAGCTGCCATAGCCGCTGCCCGCAGGTACACTAACAGGACTGATAGTTTCATCTATCACTGCCTGCTCATCGGTGCCAAAGTACACATCGTGCAGGGCTGCCTCTCGTCCCGCCCGCCAGCGAAGAGTCACATTATCCACGTCCACATCTGTTGCGCCGGAAGCTGGTTCAGGCTCTGTTGCCAACACGGGTACATAGAGGAAGCGGACCTCGCTCAGACCATATTGGCCCAGGCCGCCCCAGTTGCTATTAGCAGTGATCCTGACATATTTCGCTGCCATGCCACTAAGATCAACAATGGTATTGGCTGCATAACCAGCCGCACTAGCACCTCGGGCAAATTCGTGAGTAGTACCCACTGTGGTCCAGTTAGCCCCATCGACCGAATACTCAACGGTAGCATCCTTAATACCGAAACCGACAACACGCTCAAGGAAGCTATTATGGTTCCATACCAGCATTTCATGCAGTTTATAAATCCTGTCGAACTCATATTCGACCCAAGTCGGCTGAGGCCCAGTACTACTGCTCAGCCACATATCCGGCTGTTCTACCGAGTGCAGGTCGTTGTCATCCAGGCCGGAGCCGTTGATGGTATTTTCAGGCCCTCCATTAGGGTCGGCTGAACTGGAGGCTGTAGCCGTGATAAGTTCACCCGAAAGGACATAGCCAACAGGTTCGGCGGTGAATTCCCAAACAGGACCTTTGGAGACAGTGCCGTCAGCGGCTTTGACCTCATCCACACGCCAGTAATAGGTTTGCCCAAATTCCAGAAGGCCGGGCGTGTAGGTGGCTGCCTCTTGCCGGCCTTTGTAAACACCGGCCGGATCATCGGTGGTGGTGGCATTGTTGACATTGTCAAAATTGGTACCGAAATATACGTCGTGTTGGTCGGCACCTTCGCCTGGCGTCCAGCTCAGTTGGGCATCACGGACTGCATCTGTTTCACCGTTAACAGGATTTGGACCGGCAGCGAGTTCAAGCTTGGGAAACGGGGCAAGTGCGATTGCAAGAAGCTCGTCCGCGGTCAATGCGTGGTCGTATATGCGAATGTCCTCCATCCTGCCAAAGAATTGTCTTGACGCGTTGGCATGCGCACCGATATTGAAGCCGTCCTTAAAGGTAATTTCCTTGGTTCCCGTAACTCGTGTATCCTCCTGTCCGTTCACATAAGCGATCATGTCGATTCCATCCCGGACTACCGCGACATGATACCATTGGTCCGCTTCAAGTTCGACCGTACCGGCCAGCGATGCCGGTGTATCATTCTTGACGCTGAACGCCAGGGCGCGATACCGCAGCATGAAATGTATCGTGCCGTCCACCCAGGGGACAACCTTATGTGATATGAGGGAGGAGCGCCGATCCCCCTCGAAAGTTTCCTCCCTGGGCTTGATCCATGTGGCGAACGTCATGGTCGGGACCTTTTCCTGCACGGTGAGTCCGGGGGTTACGAGCACATCATCACCCCCGCTTACTTCCATCGCATAGAAAACCTCTCCGGGTACCAGGTCTGTGTCTTCCACCACCTTCGCGTTGCCCTGGAGCTGGGCATGAGCTCCGTTACCGGATGAATCATTGGCAGTGCCGTCATCAAAGGTATAATGCGCCTTTAGTTCCCCGAATACCGCCGGCGCACATAGCGATACCACCAACAACATTATAAAAATTCTTCCGATTCTCTTACTCATCTTTCTGCTCCTAAAATAAAAGTTTTATCTCTCTCCAATCAGGAGATTACAATTTGCCGAGGCCCGTAATCACGTCGGCCACCCAGAACGAATTCAGTAATAACAGGCGAAACTTACTGTTGCGCCACAACCTCGGCTCGTTGACCGTAAACTTGGATATCATCGATGTACACCAGGCTGGTACCCCTCTGGGTCGGATTATTTCCATCACCCACACCCAGATACAGCGTCTTGACGCGCGCCAGGTTTACACCCTGAGCCGCTGCGTCCTGCAGGTTAGTCACCCATTCAGTCCAACTCGTGGCAAGAACCACATCAGCACCATCCGGATGGTTTAAGACGGCCTTTTTTCCGGCCGCGTCTTGGATCCCCACATAGAGCACGTCGGGTTTGTTTGTCTCCTGGCCCCGGACCATAACTGACAACTCCTTGATGCCGTTTGCAGTCCAGTCCTGTGGGGTGTCCCAGGTTCGTCCCGCCTCGGAAGTGACTGCTGTGCCCGTATTGTCATAATGCAACGGCATCGACTGGTTACCCCCGTGAACGATGGTTTGCTCGCAAAAAGGAGCCTCAGCATAACCAACGACAGAGCCGTTTGTCGGGACTTGCCATCCGTCTATCCACGTATTAAATATCCTGTTGCTATTGGGGTCATCGGGGTTAAAGTCATTGTACGACTCAAAATCGTCCACAATCAGGTATTCTACAACGGTAAAGCTCCAGACGTCACCGGCCCAGAGGGCTGGGTCTTCAACCTCATTGGCTTCATTAACCTTCCAGTAATATGTCACGCCCAAATCCAATTCGCCGGTGCCATAACTGGTCTCAGAGACAGTGGCGACCGGGGCCGTCCCGTCTATGACCGCCTGCTCGTCGGCGCTCAGGTATACGTTATGTACGGCCGCCTGTCGGCCTTTACGCCAGTTCAGAGTCACATATGTATTCAGATCTGTACTGCCGGATGCAGGATTTGGCACTCGGGCCGACAAAGGAATGAGCGTGAAACGAACCTCGCTCAGACCGTACTGCAGGAGAAAATCACCCCAGTTGCTGGCAATATTCAACCGGACACCCTTAAGCGGCACGTCGCCAAGATCAACGACCGTGTTGGCTGCATATCCCGCAGCTCCAGGCGCTTGGGCGAACTGATGGCTTTCACCCAGAGCAGCCCAGTCGGAACCGTTGGTGGTCGTATCAATCGTTACGTCTTTAACGCCAAGGCCGACGAATGGCTCCATGGTACTATTATAGTTCCAAACCAACATCTGGTGTAACAAATACGTATTATCAAACTCGTATTGAATCCATGCCCCGCTGGCACCTGTGTCACTGCTAAGCCACATCGTGGTCTCTTTTGTCGTATGTAGGTCATCACCATCCAGGCCGGAAGCGTCGATGGTTCGTTCCGGTCCTTCACCATCACTATTTGAACTGGATGCAGTGGCCGTGATGTGTTCTGCGGCCAGCGGATGGGCGAATGGTTCGACACTAAACTGCCAAGTCTTTCCTTTGATTATTTTATCGGGGGTAATCTCGTCCACATGCCAGTAATACGTCTGGCCGAAATCCAGACGCCCGACGGCATAGGTGTTCGAGGCTTGAGGGCCCATATATACGCCGCACGGATCCACAGTCGGAGTCGCACGATCGACATCGTCGGCATTGCTGCCAAAGAAGACATCGTGCCGGCTGGCAGTAACACCGGGCTTCCAAATCAACACCACCTCCCGGTCAACATCCGACTCGCCGTCAAACGGAGTCGGATTAGACGCCACTTCGATATCCCGCAGCATCAACAGCTCAACCTCGGACGGCGTCAAGGCCCGATTGTAGATGAGGATCTCGTCCATTTGGCCTTCGAAGAACCCGTAGATATAACCACCAAACAAAATCGGTGCGAAAACCACGTTTTTTCCAGAAGTCAGACCGGTATGAACGGCTTGGCCGTTAAGGAAAATGGTTGGAGTTCTCTCGTCATAAACGACCATGATGTGATTCCAGTCATCGCCGATTTGAGCTTCATACACCGCCGTGGCCGGCAGATAGCCCGAGCCGGATTCATAAACGGAAATACCGTTGATTCCGACAGAAAGCCCGGCACCTGCACCGTCATACTCAAAACGAGGGAAAAATGGGTATCGTTGGTTGTATACTCCTGCATCGCTGCCACCGGCCGCGTTGCTTTCATCATCTATTTCATGCCGGCGTGACGTTCTGACCCATCCCCCAAACGTAAAGGTATCCTGGGGTCTTCCATTTTTGCCGACAGTCACAAAGCTGTCAATGCCATTGAATCCCAGAGAAAATCCTGTCATTCCGGATTGTTGATACATCACACCACCCGTAGATATACCGTCGTTTTGATAATCGCTCTGGTCACTCAATACCGCGTTTTCTTCCTCGAACGCCCACCAGCCTACAAGATTTGGGTCAGCACTTTCAGCCGTACTCGTCAAAACCCCAGCCAGTACCCAGGCAAACGAAATCAAACAAATCAAATTTCTCGACATATCAATCCTCCTTCATACGGGTTAATTGGACTGTGCTTTGGCCATATACCAAAGCAGAATACAGAAGACAAAACACACCATGTAGAATTCAGAACAATTTTCAATTTTGACTTCTGAATTCTTGTTTTGTGCCTGCCCAGGATGATTTCTTAGGACTTGACTCTACCTCCTTCCTTCAATCTCTATTCGAAAAACTATAAGGATACTACCCCTCACAGGGCCAAAGTCCACAGATACCCGCCCATTCGACCCTTCGGCTACGCTCAAGGCAAGCTTTTTTCGCTCAGGGCTACGGCCAATTTAGAGTAGTATCTATACGAGCACAAGCCTAATCAACTTCATTTATACCATATTAGCGAGCTTTACATCAAGAAAGAAAATCATTTTTGTAGGCTTTTTGCTCTCGTTTTTGAGAATTACTTTACGGTAAAGAATAAAGAGGAAGAAATTGTTTAATAGATTTCTCGGCTACGCCTTCGGCTCCGCTCGAAATGACGGTTGTGTCGCCTTCGGCTCCGCTCGAAATGACGGTTGTGTTGCCTTCGGCTCCGCTCGAAATGACCCCGCACCAAATTACGGCAGGTGCCCAGTGATTGGCGATTTACGATTTGCGAGTTACGCTTTTGTTGGTGTTTTGGATTCCTGTTCCCCGATTGAAGCGAGGACAAGTTTCACAGGAATGACATCGTGGTGTCGTCGTGCCGATGACGGCTAAACGATCCTCAAAAAATTTGGTGAAAGAAAACCCGCCGAGTAAATCGGCGGGCTAAATATGAGATTACTGTTGAAGATAATGGAGACGAAGGGAATCGAACCCTCATTCCCGCGATGCGACCGCGGTGTGCTCCCGTTACACCACGTCCCC
>CAYQKF010000157.1:0-10972 GCA_964417935.1 uncultured Pirellulales bacterium | reverse complement strand
TGGGATGTACGAAAACGGGCTGCATAGCCCTGCCAGAATATCTGGTCGCACCCGAAATTGACTTTATTTTCCCCTTGATTAGCATCCTGGAAGATGTACGATTATAATGGCTGATATTCAGGGGAATTTCTTGAAAGGGGTTAAGATGGCCGGAAAGAGAAGAAAGGGAGAATTGGCGCGCAAGATAACAGAGCTCGTCGATAGGCTGCCGCTTTTCCCCCATAATATTGATGAGCTCCTGGCGACTGCCGTGAAGCCGAGCGAAGATAACAAAGAAATACTTCGCCTGATTGAGAGTGATCCGGAACTTTGTACCGAGCTTTTGCAGGTGGCGCGTTCTTACTATGGAACCGCTGCAAACATCGAAACTATCGAGGATGCTGTGAACCACGTTGGCCTTCAGGCATTGGTGCAGTTGATTGGAATTTCATACGCGAGAAACGCTATCCAGGAAGAATTCACCGCACTGAAATATCTGAATGAATACATTGACCACTCGGAAGACATTTCCACAAGCTGTCGTATTCTGGCCGAGGTTTCCGGCATACCGAAAGGTGAGCTTGAAATATATACCATAGCAGGGCTAATCCATGATGTAGGCCGGTTGGCCATCATGGTAGCGAGCAACAGGACCAGCGCCCATGTGTTGGGCACATTATGGGATAAGATGGCATCGGTTATTCACGACGAAAAACTAACATTGGGGACTAACCATTGTGATATAGGAATGCGAATCTGCCGTAAGTGGAATTTCTCCCCCATTATCCAGGAAGGAGTTTTAAGGCATCATACCCCGCTTTTCGATAGTGACTTTAGTTTTGCCGGCGCTATAATATTTATTTCACATTTTTTGTCGGCGAGCGATCCCAGTGGAGAAATTCTTTCGACCTTGATAGCTTCTGAAGTTTTGGCCAAGCTGAATTTAACGTCAACTGATTTCGATAAGGCAAGAAACATATACAAATCACGCGCTCTGAATAGCATTTGATAGGCTGAACTTGCCAGGCGTTTATCACTCCCCTTCGTCAGAAAGTACGGAACAACCAAGCCCCTCATATAGTCGTTAATTAACGCGCGCTCTCAGTCGCTATCGAGTTCGAACCAAAACAGAAAAACAAGAAAAATAAAAAATTCGCAATTTTTTTTCAGTCTGGATTGGCTGGCGCCCAAGGTGATTTTATTGGACAGTTAAAGAAGTGATAAAACCGGTTTGTTCGTTTGTTCTATATATGGTAGTCGAAGCAAAAACGATTCGGCTATATGGTAGTTTGGGTTATGGGGCGTTACTCCGGTCGTTACCAGGTTCACTAAAGAAAATTTATTCGACCTGTCGATATTGCGTAGGTTGATAAGGATTTTTAAGAGTTTTAAAGGATTTATACCTATGAGTAAAAGGGAGTTGATAGACTACATTTGCGAAATCAACAGAAGTGCCAAGCCTGAATTTCTTGCCAACTTTTCAGAAGAAGAGCTCAACGCTTATCTTGAGCATTTGATGGAACTGGATTTGGAAGAATTGGTTGTCTGCAGTTGAGCGTCTATGGGCTAATGCTAAAGAACCCTTAGGCCGCAATGCTCGAAGTTACACAATTTCAACTTTGTCCGCCGGGCCCCGAACGCAAGGCCACAAGGTGAGCTTGACCGCAAGAATGAATAATTTATTTGCATTAGCCTTTATCGTGCTACAAACCGCTCGGAACCCGTAGCTTTCACTTACTGCCTCTATTTGTCGGAGGCGGAAAATCCCCTTGTGTCTTAGGGTAATTGAACGAACATACATAATTGTTTGGAACCACAGAGACAAGCACAAGTATTTGTTGTAAAAGCAGTTAAAAAATATGAAACAAGACAAGGCAACCTCCGTTGAAATTGCCTATTGGAATAAGAACAGGTGTATGTATAGCAAAACACGATGCTACAAACCTCAATTATCTTCTCTCACAGAGCAAAAACGGCTATACAAGAGTCTCTGGTGAGCTTTTAAACTTCCCACCTGTTCAATTAGCGTAAGACACAAGGGAAAATCCCGCTTTAGTAGAAATAATATCCCTGCCCCTTCTTACACAGGAGTAAACTTGTCCTCGCGAAAGCGGGGAGCAAGCGGCGTATTTCATTTCTTTCAAATACGAGTTAATCTCGTCTAAATCAAATTCCTCCGGGTCGAATTCGCCTGCCCATTCCAGTAATTCCTGGCACTCAGGGTCATCAGGATGCTTTTGAGCTTCCAGCAGATCTTGATAACCCCACGGCCCGCCGCAATCTTCAGGCGGACAGGCTCGCTTACCCTTCAGGCAAACAGGGTATCGCTGAACCTTCTCCACAGGCATAATCTTCTCAACTAACAGCTCGTGACGCCAGTCATCTCCAAAATCGTAGGTATAGAGAAACCTAACTTTTTCCCCACGAATCGCCTCAGATAATTTTACCTTTGTTTCGTTTATGGGCTTGTCAAAACCAAAGGGGGCTGCAGATTCATCCGGAGGCGGACCATAATTTTCCCCATCGATTTCAAACTCATGCAGATGATAGTCTTCCCAGCCCATCACAATCTGTAGAATCCTGTGAAGTTTGTACAACGTAGCATTGTCATGCACCTGAATTCTTCTCCATATCGGTGGACGAATGCCCTTGAGACTGACTTTAATCTGATAAATCATTGGATCGCTCCTTTATATTTCGTTAAGATATCTTACTTCGCCGGTCTCGAATCGGTCAGGCAAAGTTCTACAAGCTCGTCGATTACCGCAGTGCCGGCGCACATTACCTTGTCGGCCCCACCCCAGTATAACTTTAATGTCCCGTCGTCTTCCGGCACAGCGCCGCAGCTAAAGACCACATTGTGTACGTAGCCGGTGATTTCCCATTCGTCTTCGGGCTGTAAAATCCAGCGGTCGCCAACACCGAGAATCTCAGCCGGGTCATCGAGCTTGTGCAAAGCAGCACCGAGCCGATATACGTGGCCGTCCATTGTCGGAAAGACGCCGTGGTAGATACTCAGCCAGCCTTTGTCGGTGCGAATCGGCGGAGCGCCGGGGCCGATTTTCATCGCGTCCCAGTGGTAAGGTACGGGTTTCATTACCAGTTTTGAATCGCCCCAGTGCCGCAGGTCCGGCGAAAAACTAATCCAGATTGCCCAGGGACTGATGTCCGAATTAGGCCTGTCCAATCTGACGTATCTGCCGTTGATTTTTTCGGGGAAAAGCACGGTATTTCGATAATCGGCCTGCGTGATAAAAGCCACTCTTTCGACCGATTTAAAATCAGTTGTTTTAGCTAAGCCGGTGCGAACTCCGTGCGCCGAATATGCGCTGTATGTTATGTAATAGGCACCTTCTATGTGTGTAATGCGTGGGTCTTCAAGGCCGAATTCCTCGTACTCACAAAATATCGACTCTTTAGTCGGCGTCATAAAAGGCTCCGGACAGGCCTTAAAATTGAAACCATCTTCGCTTTCCGCTAAGCCGATTATGGACCTGCCGGTATCGAGGTGTGAGCGAAACAGCATTATATATCGCCCGTCAAATGTCGTAACGCCGGCATTGTGGACCGTCTGAACCGGATAAGGAATATCGTCCTTTGTCAGGATTGGATTGCCCTGGTAACGAGTAACAAGTTTACTTTTCATTTATTACATCTCCACAGAATCTTATGGCCTCTAACAGAACCGATTATTTAATGCCATTGTCATTCTGAGCGAAAAAAGCCTTTAGCCCTGAGCGAAGCCGAAGGGGAAGAATCTCACTTTCCCGACCGAGCGAAGAGACCCTTCGCGGAGTTTATCCTGAGCGAAGCGAATGGGCTCAGGGTGACATATAAGTTTTTGTTAGACGCTTTCGTTTCTCTTTTGCTCTTCCCGCCGGAAGATTTCCTCATAGACTCTTTCGTAGCCCTTCACCATCTTGTCGATAGTGAAATTCTCTTCCACGCGCTGCCGACATTTCCTGCGGTCTATCTGCTCGATTTTGCCGACGGCTTCCACCGCTTCATCGACACCATTAACAAGATAGCCGGTCTGCTTATCTGCAATGACCTCGCGGCAGGAACCCAAATCCATCGCAATTACCGGCACGCCGGCAGCCATCGATTCTGCCATCACCAGGCCGAACCGCTCGGGAATCAGATTAAGATGAATAACCGCGTA
The DNA here is from genome assembly GCA_964417935.1 of uncultured Pirellulales bacterium. GTDB lineage: Bacteria > Planctomycetota > Phycisphaerae > Sedimentisphaerales > Anaerobacaceae > NIOZ-UU13. Next base: position 6,831 of record CAYQKF010000157.1, on the reverse strand, counting down.
CGATTCTTTAAGAAGCGCATCACGCTGCACAGGATTAACGGGGCCTATGTACTGAATCGACGATTGATTGAGGTGCGGCCTGAGGAGATTATCAAAGTAGGCCTGGTCCTGAATTATGCCTGCTATTATCAAATCCATACCACATTTTTTTGCAACTTCAATAGCAAGATGTGTCCCCTTATCGTTGTGTATTCGTCCATAATGGACGAGCTTGTCACCCGGCGTTTCTCTAAAGGTAAGGTTGGAAAGGTCAATTCCATTGTAAACGGTTGCCAGGTAAGGCAATCCGGGGTCCCTGTCGGAATCACTGATGGAAACATAGTAGGCGTCTTTGTGCTCGTGGTAAACCCGCAGTATATCCGGGTCGGAAAAACCGTGGATGGTCGTGAGCATTGGTGTTTTGATAAATGGAAGATACGCTAAAGGCAGATAATCGAAATTGTTATGAATCAGGTCAAACTCGTCCGCCCGCTCCATCACCTTGGAAATATGCAGACACGTGGAAACCAGCGGGATTTGCGTTTTATCTTCTTCATAACCTCTTTCGACCCAACCCTCAAGTCTCGCGCTTGTTACAGATTCTTTCGTTGCAAACAAAGTCACATTTTTCCATCCGCGAGCCACTAATCCCTCTGTGATATTGCTGGCAACAGTTTCCCAGGCACCATAGGCCTTGGGCGGTGTTCGCCAGGCCACCGGTGCCAAAACAGCTATTCGTTTGTTTTTAATATCCATATTGAAAAGTGCCTAAAGTGAACTAAAGTGCCTAAAGTGACACGTAAGTGCCATCCTGAGGCTAAGCCGAAGGATCTGGCCAACGAATAAGAGATTCTTCGCTTCGCTCAGAATGACAGCTTTGCTGTCACTTTAGGCACTTCAAACTTTAGCTCACTGCCTTTCTTCTTACTTCTTCCTTTATTCGCTGGATATGTCCCCGGCCTAAAGCTTTTACTTCACAGCCGAGTTCGAAATACCGACGGATTTTCTCATCGTCTAATATGCCGAAGCAATCAATCACTGCCAGCGGCCCACCTGCCCATTCGACTATTTTGTCAGGGTCAAGTTCCTTGTAAGGTGTATGCGGCACAGCTAATATGATTGCCTGGGCCCCGGCGAGTGCGGCCGCAAGATCGCTCTGAACCCGGATATCGACCAGATGGTCCTGATTGCGGAAGAACCTTGCCAGAGAGTGCCCCGGCGCCGGATAGGTGTCCTGCTTTTCCAGCTCATACCAGTGTTCGAGATACGGGTCGTGCACCCGCATCTCCGCTCCTATCTCAGTCAGCTTTCGAACGATTATCTCTGAACCGCTGTAGCGGGTGTCGCCAACATCCTGACGATAACTTGCTCCGCAAAGAAGTACTGTCGCACCGGCTGCTTGCCGACCCATATTTCGAAGGGCATCCCTCGTCAGTGTCGCAACGTGCAGGCTGCGCGTATCGTTAATGTCGATAGCCGTCGTTGTTATCTTGAATATATCGTCGCTGAATCCGAGGATATGCTTATATGCCCAGTAGCCAAGGCCGCCATCCTTTGGCAGGCAGTATCCGCCGATGCCCGGACCTGGAAATATGATATTGTCGTGCGTAGGCCGGACCTTGATGGCCTTGATGACTTTAATAAGGTCCACGCCGTTGCGCTCCGCGAACAAACTCCACTCGTCAAGGAACGCTAATATAGTGGCACGGAAAGAATTCTCGACGATTTTGGTCGTCTCCGACTCGATGGGACGGTCCATAACGGTCAGGGGAAATTCCTCGGTGTTCAGCACTTCTCTGAGAAACTTCTCGACACGTTCTCTTGCCTGGTCATTACAGCCGGAGCAGACCCGCCAGAAATCCCGGATTGACGAAACATAATGTCTGCCGGGCATAACACGCTCGAAACTATGCGCCAGCAGCGGTTCTGTTTCTATACCCCGCTTAGCAAAGGCTTTTTTCATAATCGGCCAGGCAACGAACTCCGTTGTCCCCGGCGCCACGGTCGTTTCAATCAAGGTCAGACAATCCGGCTGCACTTTCCCGCCGATAGTTTTTATTGTCGCTTCCAGCGCGCTCATTTCCACCTTGCCGGTTCGCATATTGCCGAGGTCGTTTTTTGTATAGTCGCACTGGACGTCCACAACCACACAGTCAGCCAGCTTCAGGCAGTCACTGTTATAGGTGGCGACGAGCGTTTTTTTCTCGAGCACACAGCGGGCAATCATCGGCTCGACCTCGGGGTCTTCAGCCTTAACAGGTGATATGCCTCGATTAAGCAGTGGAATCTTCCAGTAGCTGCGGACGCTGGGCCGTTGACAGCCGATGACGAACTTGCCCGGCTTGCCGCTTTTCTTATCAACGGAATCGGCAATGATAGCCGCCATAACCGCACCTACAAAGCCGACGCCCATTACCACAACGATTTCTTTGTCCTCGTTGCGTGCCGCTTCTACCAGCGACTCAATACGTTTGAACTCTGCGGCGTAATGGTCATCTTCAGGGATAGCAAATTTTTCACCTGCCGGACTTATCGAATGATCAACCATTTCCGATACCCCTTTCGATAGTGTTTATTCGTATCTCGTATTCTATACTATATATTTGCATTTGCGCTATATGGAATATTGTCGCCTGGCCTCGGAGCCAAGCATAGACACACGACGAACTTTCGCCGGAAGTTTACCAACAATCTCTTACATATCAAGTATTTTCTATGCACTTGCGGTTTATGCTGTTGTTAGCATCATCTCGGTGGGGCAAGCCCCACCCTACCAGTAACCACAATGAATTTATCGTGTTACAGGCTACTACTGTAATCCAGAAGTAATTTCCTCTTGCATTATGAGCACGAAAATGATAGAATTTTTTTAGATATCTGACTTATATCTACGTTAGTATTTCCTGAGCCGGCTCTATGGTTGGGCTGGAGGGTAAGAATGAAAAAAGGCTGCTTACTAAAGTCAATTGGTTTATATTTAATTCTCGCGTTTGGTGGCGTAACCTTAGCCCAGGAGACAGCGCTTGAATATCCATATTATCTGCTCGATATATATAATCCTGACGAGGATTGTTGGTATGGTATGGATATTAACGGGCGCTGGCCGGTGCCGGTAATCCCGAAGCAGTTGCTCATCGGCCCTCCCCCCTCAGAGCTCTCGGGCGTTACAATACCCACCGACCGCTGGGTCGAGCTGAAGTTTCGCGGCAAAATCGTCGACGGCCCGGACGATGACATATTCCTCATTGAGCTGGAAGCTGTTGATGAACAGGCCCTTGTTTTCATTACGGACGGTTCCGGCCAAGAGTATCTGGTTGGATACGCTTTCGTTCCAGACATCGGCTTCTACGAACAAACCGAAATCGGCTTCGACATTGCCGGCATTTCGCTGCCGTTTGTGCCATCTGCGATACGTGTCCTCGGATTAGACCTCAGGGGAGGTTCGCCCGGCTTTGATTTAGCTAATGTGCGTGCGCGGACTTATCATGACTGCGGCTGCACCGCTTGTAATCCCGGTCCTGCTGATGGTGCTAAAAATGTGCCCATAGATGCTGTCCTAAAATGGTCCCCCGGATGTTCGGCAGAAAAACACATTGTCTATTTCGGAACCGCTCTTGCCGATGTGGACGAAAGTGCAGCCCCCGTTAATAATCCGCCACAGCCGCAAGATGCCAACAGCTTCAATCCCACAGGTCTTGAATTAGGCAGGAGCTACTATTGGCGAATCGATGAGGTCAATGACGCTAATGCCAACAGCCCCTGGACAGGCGATATCTGGAAATTTACAACGGCTGATTATCTTGTCGTGGACAATTTTGAGTCCTACGACAGGTTTACAATATATCAGGCGTGGAAACAATTCGCTGAGGCATACGTGGAACTTTCAAAGGGACTAAATCCTGTTCATAAATGTCGGCAGTCGATGGCGTTTCACTACTACTATGACAATTATTTTTATTCCGAGGCTGCTTACCAATTTAGTCCTGCACAAGATTGGGCGTCAGCCGGCGTCAAGGCGTTGGAGCTGTTCTTCTATGGCCAGGCGGATAACGATATTAATGCGCAGATGTATTTTGCTCTAAGTGATGGCGACGTCAATGACCTCGTGCCATACGCCGGCGATGCCAACGACCTCAACAAGGAAACCTGGCAGCCCTGGAGAATTGACCTGCAAAACCTCAACGTCAACCTGAGTAACATCGAATATATTTCTATTGGTTTTCGTAACCGGCCGTCCGAACCTATCGGCACCCGTACCGGTACGGTATTCTTTGATGATATCAGGCTGTATCCATCCAGATGCCTAAAAGAGAACAGGCCGGACGCCGATTTCAATGGCGACTGTGCCGTGGACTCCCAGGACCTTCAGGATTTGGCATACAACTGGCTCGATAAAGGTTACAATATTTATCCCGTAGAACCTCCTAAAGCTCCGGTCGCCTGGTACAAGTTTGACGGCAACGCCAACGACAGCGCCGGCAGCGCCCATGGTCAAGTACGTGGAAACCCAACTTATGCCCCGGGCGTCTATGGCCGGGCAATCAGCTTCGATGGCTACAAAGATTCTGTGGAGATAACTAATGCCCCCTATCTATTCGCGAGAATCAGAACTGGAGTAACAATTACGTTCTGGCAATATGGTACAGACTCAATTCATCACACCGATACGCTTTGCTGCTCAAACTATGTTTATAATGTTTATGACCCCACGATAGCCATCAACCTCGGCTGCTGGAAGTCTCCAGGCAAATATAATTGGGATTGCGGCTGGCCCTGGTCTTTCGATAGCCGTCTTAGTGGAAACCACAAATATAAAACTGAATGGTCCGGCCGCTGGAACCATTGGGCATTCACCAAAGATGTTAATTCCGGAAAAATGCAGATTTTCCTCAACGGCGTTCTTTACGACAGCCGCACGGGCGCAAACTCTCCCATATCAGCAATCACCTCGTTCGAAATCGGCTCAGGATGGTACGGCGGCTATGACGGCCTGATCGACGACTTCCGAATTTATGACTATGCCCTCTCGGAAGCCGAGATTGCCTATGCCGCTACCAACGGCACCGGCATTTTCGACCTGCCGCTTCTCTTGCCGGCCGATTTGAACAGCGACAACCGCATTGACTTCAAGGACTTCACCCTCCTCGCCGACAACTGGCTCGATGACCAACTCTGGCCATAATCCCCAATCCCCAAAATAATCAATAGTCAATATTCAATAATCAATTGGAATGCCCTCCGCCCTCCAACTTTAGCTCACTTTAGGCACTTTAATTTACTTTAGCTCACTCCTCACTCTACGAGCCACGGGCCACGAGCAACGAAAAATTTCTTGCCTTTCCCGACAATACACTTATACTTCTAACAAAGCATAGCGGTACATAAATCGGTAGGGTGTGCACGGCTCGGCTGAGCTCGCCGAAGTCCGCACACCATAAGCATCTTGATTCACGAGATATGAGACCTGTCCTGAATTAGCCGTAGCCCTGAGCGTAGCCGAATGGGTCGAAGGTTACGAAATTGTCGGAACCAGCGCCTGAACACGGAAGCCGCGTACGCAGCGCGGATGTGCTTTTCGTTAGGCGTGCAAAGACAAGGAGAAAACGTATGTCTACAGACAAAGCAGCCCTCTTCGTTGACAATTCCAATGTATTCAAAGGTATGCAGTCATTTTCCCGACATCTCGTCAAAACCGGAAAAATCAGGGAAGGGCAATACCTACGAGTCCGATGGGATAAAGTTCTGGATATGCTCGAATCCCAGGATGGTGGTCTCGACATATTCGCACGGCATTTCTTTGCATCTCTTCCTCCCGCAGCAGATGTGAGTCGTCTGAAGAAACGCCCAACGGAGGAAGAATGGGAAAAAATGGTCAAGAAATCCGCTCAATCTGGATTCTATAAAGTCATCCAGAATCCACCCTTCAACTTCACGCTTCACGGGATTCCTCTAAGGTTCACGGAAATCCGATGTGGGAGAAAAATGCGCTCGGCCTATTACAAGTGTCTCAAAGCGCACGACGGGCAACTGAAATGCGGTATCACACTGGATCCCGATGAATGCTACAACTGCAACAAAAGGTTTCTGTTCAAATATGAAAAAGGTGTTGATGTCGCTCTAGCAGCCGAACTTGTGATCTTCGGGGGAGTTAGGTCAGCGGGTCTCGACCGGATTATTTTGGTCGCGGGGGATGGTGACTACAAAGAAGCAATCCGCTTTGTTCGGCGTGAAGTTGGGAAAGACGTCCAGATCGTAAGCTGGAGTCGAACTCTTTCTAATGAACTGGAGAAGCTTTCCAACAAGCTAATATTTCTTCTTGATGACCATTGGAAGGATCTATGCGAGGTCAGGAAGAGACCGCCTCTCGACGAAATCCCAGCAACCGACGAGGATGAATCATCCGAAGACATCGAAGAAGAATAGAATGTCACCTGAAGCTCCTCATTTATAGCGATAACTGAGTTTTTTGAACTTTATTGATCTAAGAAGAAGATATAAAACCAGAGACAGCCATTTATTAATGGCTGGGGCCAGTCCACAGAAAATGGTAACTGTCCCCAATAATGTCAGTAAAAGCAGGAGAAAAAGCAAATTCATAGCAAGGAGTGAATGAACGGAATGCGACTATATCTAATCAATCCCTCAAACCAGCTTGTCAGCATCGTCAACGTCAAGGAGAGCCGCTGGAACCGCTACCGCGTGTGGAAACCACTGGGCCTTATGGTTCTCGCCGGCCTGACCCCGCCGGAGTGGGAAATCGTGATAGTGGACGAGAACCTCGGCGTGCCGGACTATCAGGCCATGCCTCGGCCGGACCTGGTGGGCATTACCGCTTTCACCTCGCAGGCGAAC
>CAYQKF010000156.1:4367-11029 GCA_964417935.1 uncultured Pirellulales bacterium | reverse complement strand
GTCGTTCACATCGTCAAAATTGTCACCCACGTACACATCGTGCGAGACCGCAGTATCTCCTGGTGACCACGAAAGGTTCGCCCATATATCGCTATGGAGAGCACCATTAGCCGGGCTGGGGTCATCGGCCTTTGCAAACGACGGAGGGATACCGTGAGACAGGTCCAGTATCTGGTTATCCGACAGCGTCCGGCTGTAGATGTAGATTTCATCTATGAGGCCGTTGAATGATTCGTCATAGTCATCCCGGTCTTCGCCGAAACCGAGTGTAACGTTTGCCTCCGCAGCAGCATCGGGGCGGAATCCACCGGGACCTTCACCAACTATCTCACCATCAAGATAGACTTTCGAATAGCTCCCGTCACACGTCCCGGCGATATGCTGCCACTCACCTATAACCGGAGCAACGGTACTCCATATATGCAAACCGTCCTGGTCTGTACCTCCCCATTGGATCATACCATCAGCTTCGCGAAGCTGGAATATCCATCTTCTATCTTCATATTGGAAGCTTTTACCGGCTATTCCCTGCCAGAAACCATTCAATCCTTCCCATTTTATCCAGGTGGAAACAGACAGTTCGCCGCCGGCCGAGGGGTCGTCAGTTCCGCAGTTAATACGGCTTGGCAGACTAGGCTGTTCGTTAAACGCAACAACCCAGCCTCTTTCGGAATCAAATACTGTTGCCGGGCCATCTAGTGCTGTTCCGTGGTGCTCATTACCGGAATAGTCTTTTAAGTCATTCTCATTGATAGGATAGTATCCCCATAGGCTTGCACCATTCGTCACGCTTGCAGTTAATCCCAGCACCAAAACAAACCAAACCAAATAAATCAATTTCCTACACATAATAGTCCTCCTTCAAAAAGAATCAAAATAGTTATAAATTATGCTTTGGCTACACACCAAAATCCCGACCTCTCGGGATTGTCTTCAACAAGCATCAATAAACCATGCCTTGACCAAATGGCGTTTCCTTCACAGAATACACTAACATCCTTAACATCATTGAGAGTCCGCCTAACCCCTCGCTGCTTCGTTTTTGCGAAGCAAAACGGCGGGAGACTCGCAATCTTAGACTTATGCAGCCTCGTTCAACCACGCCCCAATATATTGCTTCGCAATCTGCGGGATGCCTTACGGCAGAAGCAATGGGGGCCACCTAAATCCAGACTTACGGTGCCGGCCGATACAGTCGAATATCGTCAAATAACACTATACCGGAACCGCCGGCCCGCAGATTGTTCTTATCGCCGAAACCAATAGCAATCGTATTGACATTGGCAAGGTTCACACCCTGAGCTGCAAATCCGCCTGGGGCGGACAGGTCGATTGTCCATTCCGTCCAGGTATCTATCTGCGCTGCACTGGGGTCATCGTGATAGACAACCGCACTGCCGTTGAGAGCCACATACATCCGCTCAGCAGCATTAGCCGCATCACCGTAGAACCACAGCGACAATACTCCAACACCTTCTTCCGTCCAATCACGCGCCGAGACCAACGTCATGGTTGCCTCAGAGTACATGAAATTGTTGTCGTAGGAAAGCGGCATCGACTGACCGCCACTGTGAACAATCGTAGTCTCGGCAAAAGTAGGATCAGCATAACCTGCCATAGAGCCATTCGTTGGGACTTCCCATCCATCTATCCACGTATCAAATATCCTGTCAGGTTCGTAGTCGTTGTAATCCTCAAACCCATCCACGACAAGGAAGTTGGCAGTCGTAAAGCTCCAGACGTTGCCAATCCACGGACTGTCGGGATTGAGGTCGTTGACCTCATCGATGCGCCAATAGTAGGTCGTGTTCCAATCAAGCGTTGCAGGCGAGAAGCTGGTCGTAGGCTGTCGACCTTGGTAGAAGTCTGCCGTGCCGGTGTCTGCGCTGGCAACAGCGGCTGCGTCTGTACCGAAATACACGTCATGCTCGGCTGCATGGTCGCCGGCTATCCACTTGAGGACAAATGTATGGCTTACATCGACAGCTTCATTCGCCGGCTCAGGCAAACTGGCCCGTAACGGCGGAGAGAGGGCCGCGGCCGGGATGATCTGCAGCGGAAACAAATCGTGCGCCCAGCGCAGCTCGGCCAAGGCATTGCCGGTGGTTGCGAAGTACAACATCTTGATCGATGCGAATTCGCCCGCCACCAGATCAATCGTGCCTGATTGCTTCTCGGCAGCTTGTGTACGCCAAGAATCCGCCATTTCTACGCCATTGACCCAGAGAAGCACACCGTCATCGGTCGTGGTCTTAAAGGTGTATCTCCCGGTCAACGGCACCTCCAATTCGCCCGTCCAGCGCACGGCAAAGTCGTCAGGGTTGATCACATTAGACTCAGGCGAACCATTACCCCAGTTGAAGTTGATGCCGGGGTCAATGCGAATCAGTGTGACATTCTGGAAGGGTGATTCAGGCGGATCCGGTATGCCGCCACCATAGTTGGCATATTCGCCCAAGAGGCCGCCCCCCGGCCTTGTCGTGGTGAAGCTCCATACGTTACCCTTACGCCACTCCGCGCCATCAAACGAATCTACCCGCCAGTAATAAGTCGTATCGAGTTCTAAAGGCCCCGGATCGAAGGTCATCTTCCCGCCGGGGGCAGCCCCCGTGGCATTTGCCACCTCTGCCGGGTCGGTGCCGAAGTACACGCTGAACAGGGCGGCGTTCCACTTGGCGGTCCAGCTCAGATCCGCATCCGTATCGACAAACTTCAGGGTGTCGGGTGGGATCGGGTTGTATGCAGTCCGGGGAGGCAGCGTGAAGCTCCAGATCGCACCCTTCCACGGGCTGTCCGGATTGGCCTCGTTGACCTCGTCCACCCGCCAGTAGTATGTCGTGCCGGGCTGAAGACCTTCCGGAGCCGGGAAGCTCGGAAATCCGACCACCTGGAAAGCAGATGTGGTATTACCGATAAATGTGCCTTCGGCACCCTGGTTTACAGCGTCAAATTCCGTGCCGAAGTAAACGTCGTGGGACACGGCCCACGTTCCAGGTTTCCAAGTCAGATTAGCCCAGTTCTCCTCAATGGTGACACCATCCGCGGGATCCGGCCCTGCTGCCAACGGGGCCGGCGGACCTGCCATCACTTCCTGAATATCCTCTACACTCAAGGCCCTCGTGTAGATGCGCACATCATCGATGATTCCCTCAAAGGGCCGATTCTCCGCTCCAATGGGCTGGTTGCCGATGGCTGCCTGGACTGAGGGATCAGTAGCTACAGAGCTGCCTCCCTTCGGTAGGCTGCCGACTTCCACGCCATTCTTATAGATACGCATGTTGGTACCATCCCACCAACAGACGGCATGGATCCACTCATTGACTTCGAGGCTGCCGGCCTTCAGTTCCGAAGTGGCTTGTCCATCGGTTGTCTTCAGGCGGAATCTTAGGAACTTGTTTCCGCTTATACGGCTGGAACTGAGCATCCACCAATGGTCGTTGTTATCCCCACCATTGGCCTTCGAGACCATGCGGGGGTCGTTGCCAGGCGTATCCAGATTGCTCGCATTGAGCCAGCAGGTGATGCTCATGGCCCCCGATTGTATATCGAGGCTTCCGAGTGACACGCGCTCACCGCCTTGGCCATCAAACAACAGGCCACTCCCGAACTTGCCAGCAACCCACTCGGGGTCTCCAACGAAAGTACCATCGTGGCCGTTGCCGCTCGAATCAACGGCAATGGTACCTGTGCCATCATCAAGCTTCCACCAACCAAGGAGATCCGGTTCCGCAGCCTGTGTGCAGACAGCTACGGCGAGCAGTACTACGGAAGCCAAAAAGACATGTGTTCGTTGCATAATAGTCCTCCTTATAAATAGGATTAAAAGGCTTCTGTAAAATTACAGGTTAGGCATACTTTGGAAAGAAAAAAACGTTTTTTTTGTTTTTTTCTTTTCAAACAGTAAGCTCTTGCACAATGAACAGTTACAAGATTATTTAAGAAAATCAAAAAAACAATTTTCTTAAATAATATATGCCTAACCTGTAATTTTGCAGAACTCATATAGGGTTAACATTATCATGCTTTGGCCACACAACAAAACACTCGTTTTCCTCAACACACACCTGTGCCTGTGAAAATCCCTTTGCTGTCTGCGACAGCAGACAAGGAGGTGCAGGCAACTTCAAACAATACGACCGATAATATTTTTGCACTCTCTACACTTAATCTATATTTGCCCAGGACAAGTTTTTATGGCTTGACACTACCTCCTTCCTTCAAAAAAGCCAACGTCGGCCGCTAATTGAAACGTACAAATGTCAACCGCGAAACACAAAGTTTCCACTACAACTCCATACCTCACATAAGAACTCCTCCTTTATCGAAAAAATACAAAAATCCACACGTCTGAAAAGCAAAATCAGCAAATATAAACCTCTGCTGGCACAGACTTAATCAATATTATTTATACTAAATCCCCCATGTTCGCGTCAAGAAAAAAACTGCTTTTTTTGGATGGGAAGTGAAAATCGTATAATCACAAGAAGGATATTATTCATGTCCTATCAACGCCATTAAAATAAAATCAGCAATTCATTCTTCACAGAGTAGTAAGTACTTCGCAAAGCAAGGCAATCTCTCCCCAAATAATCAATATGGATACATAAGTGCGTCATCCGGCGCCGCATCGACGGACTTCCAACAGGCGTATCGTAGATTCGCCTGCGGCGGTATCAATCGAAAAGTCCTCTTCCATCTCATTACTGCTTACTCTCGTTACTTTCCGTTCCCAACACCCAGCCGAAAAATCAAGTCCCTCAACTACTCCCTTTCAGTTTTGCTTAAAAAACGTGCATTTTTACAAATTTTATTACCGTCCCAAAGGTTGTGGATAGCTCTTGTATGAATTCTCCATGCAAAAGCTTCGTATCCATTTGCGCAGTAGGGACTTATAAAATATTTCACAAAAGGTCTTAAAAACTATGTAGAAATGTAAGTGAAGATCCGCCCTCCGGCAGGTTCAAACGCTCGTGAGATTCTGCCTATCCCGAAAGCCCTCCCAGGTATAGGTGGAACCAATTCGCTTTCAATAGCGGACACAACATCTGGGGCAAAACATTCGCTTTTACGTAAAATAATCCTCTGGTTTTTCGCCCTGAACTTTTTACAGGCTGCCTTCCTCTCTACTCTGTTTGATTCGAAAGCTCTTAACCTCTTGCCCTGAAAGGCCCTGGCCAAAAATACAAGCAGGGTTCTCACGGAGACGCTATTGACTTTCACTAAACTTCACTTCTTCGTACAGGTGGGTCAATATTGCGCCTTGCAGCTTATGTAATTCCAAAAGGTGGCCTACGTATTCCGCTGCTTTTGATTGCTTATTTGTAAATTTTTCCATTTTTTTTGTTTTCTTCGATGATGTTGCCCTTTTTGCCTTTTTTCTTGTGGATTTTGCCATTTTATTTGCAATTCCTTTCTTGACAAATTCATATTTGGGTCTAAAATAAGTTACTTTAGATTCACCGTCGAAATATTAACACGATTACGAGAAAATGCAACTGTATTATTCACAATAGCGTAATATTATGAAGATAAATGACGCAAATGCGATAATCGAGCGAATTCGGCTCCTGCGTGAGCAATATGCAGGCAGAAGGGGAAAAAGCAAATTTGCCCGCGATTTAAACATAAGTCCTTCTACATACAGCTATTACGAAAACAACAGAATTCCTCCAATTGAGATTCTGCTGAAGATATGTGAGGTTACAGGAGCAGATTTGGATTGGTTGCTGACGGGTCGCAGAACTAAAAAAAAATTCGCATTTGGGCCAAATAGCGAAATTTTGCAAAGGTTGAACAAGTTGTTTACAGACAATCCTGAGTTGACCGAAGCGGTTTTGGCTTTTATTGAGCTATTATGCGAGCAAAAAAGTATTGAAGGAGGATTTCGCTCTATGGTTCTGCCGTCCAGACCGGCTCGGCCGGGGTGGATCCCTGTGCTTGGTCGAACCGCGGCGGGGATGGTTCATTTTTGGGAACAGACATTTTTGCCCGAGCCCAAACAAGCTGTTACCGAACTCGATGAGCTGGTGAAAAAGCACATCGGCAAAGAGATTGTTGGTTCTCTGGATGGTACGGTGTCGGTTGATTTGCAGGCAAGACCTCTGGTGGACAGCATCAAAAAACAGCAGGCTAATCTTATTCAGGTTTGTGGGCAAGGGCAGGAACAGATAGTCGAGTTTGTACAGTGCGAAGAGATTCATAAGCTGTTTCCTGACAGTTTTGCGCTGCATGTGGATGGCGACAGTATGTCACCAAGGATAAACGACGGCGACGTTGTGATATTAAGTCCCTCGGTGCCGGCGGCGCAGGGGCAAATTAGCATTGCTCGTATTGCAAATCAAATAGGGGTTACCTGCAAGCTCATAAGAACAACCCAGACAGATGTACATCTGATACCAATAAATGAAAGGTACGAAACTAAGGTCATCGCTAAAAAAGACCTGCTTTGGGCACTGGCGGTCTTGTGCCATATAAGTGTCTGATTCTATCTTATAGTCCTGGCGATTGTGAGACTTTTTTTCAGAACCTTGCTTGCAGAGTTCTTGCTTGTTTCTGTTTGGCAAAAGGTTAAATAGCTTGTTCTGTTCAACGAACGTAAGAGACCGAACAATTCTTTTAGTATTCTTTAAAGTTCCTCATCCAATGTGGCCAATCACTCGGCT
>CAYQKF010000156.1:0-4267 GCA_964417935.1 uncultured Pirellulales bacterium | reverse complement strand
CCTTCCGTTTCTATCTACATTTTATATATTGATGCGCAGAATGAACGTTCTGTTCAACGAACTTAAGAGACCAAGCAATTCTTTTAGTATTCTTTAAAGTTCCTCATCCAATGTGGCCAATCACTCGGCTGAGCCCCACCTGCCATTGACCAGAAGCCGTTTATGTTGTACTGCCGATGCCATTTAAGTTTCCACAGCTCCTTAATGTCCACCTTTCTCACAGACCAATCCATGAAAAGGTGATTGTTAGACCCATTGTGTCTGTCGATGCAGAAATGCTTCATTTCATGGGCAGCGCTCAACCACTGACCACTAAATTCAGGAGGAGTGATTCGGTCTGACCCGGAACTGCCGTTCATATAGAAAGGCCCGCCTCCCCTCCACATGGTATCGGCAAAAATGGGTATCTGGTTTCCGCCTTTAACATCGGTGGTCTTCCAATTGAATTCAACCGGACGGCTCTGAATCTCCGTCTGCCCTGGCCGTGAATTAAAAATCCAGCAATTTATCCCATAGCTGCCTTCTTCCTGACGGTTATCTGCTCCACCTGACCCCATGATGTAGGTCTTAAACGGACCGCCATAGTTTACCAGGCTTGCCCCGCTGGCCAGCCGTTTCTTGGCCATCGGGCATATGAGAATACCCGCTTTTGTCCGGTACAAAGACCGCAGCGTCACTACCCAATTTCCACGCGGCCACCCGACATTCCTCTGTTCCTCACAGAAATAGCCGTCGTTATCTTGGCAATACATCGCCCAGATAGAACTCCATGAGTGCAGGTTCATCTTACAACCGGCTGATCTTGCCTGTTTCTTTGCCCGATTGAGTGCCGGCATCAATATCGCCATCAATAAGGCAATAATGGCAATTACAACCAATAACTCTATTAACGTGAACCCTCTTGATTTGTTCATATAACCACCTTCCGTTTCTATCTACATTTTATATATTGATGCGCAGAATGAACGTTCTGTTCCCTGAGTTTCGTATTTCCGTACACTCTCAGCGCTATTTTTCAACAATATTATACATCAAATCGGCGTTTCCTGCAATGTAAAAACCGGAAAAAATATTAACAAAATTATCCCAGAATCGGCTTTTCGCTGCTATTAAGGGCGCTGTGGAGATGAAAAAGATGGATGCAAAAGGGCGGTTCAGCATAATTATTTTTTACTTGACCCAAAGACGGCCAATTTGGTATAAATATAATGGATGGAATATATGCCAGTGGAGCCGTGTATTTGTGGATTGTGGGCTTCTGGCTTGTGGATTCTTTATAGTTTTTTCGAGAGTTATGCAAAATAGAGGTTAGGCATATATTATTTAGGAAAATCAGGTTTTTTGGTTTTCTTAAATGATCAAATAAATGTTTACTGAGTAATAATTTATCGTTTGAAAAGAAAAAAATTAAAAGACAATTTTTTCTTTTCAAAGTATGCCTAACCTCGATTTTGCAGAAGGCTCTATAGTTTTTTTGCTATAAGGAGGAGTTATTATGTATTGTGTGAAGCACAAAGTTGTAATGTGAACTTTGTGCTTCGCAGTGGGAATATTTTACGTTTCAATTAATCCCCCATATCTATTTTTTAAAAGAGGACTATTATGTGCAGGAAAATGATTTATTTTGTCTCTTTTGTTTTGCTGCTGAGTTTGGTGTTGACAAGCTCAACTAAAGCAGACCTCGTCGGCTGGTGGAGGCTCGATGAGACTTCTGGCACCACCGCCTATGACTCAAGTGGCAACGAAAACCACGGCACCATTAACGGCGACCCACAGTGGGAGGCCGGGAAGATAGGCGGTGCGCTGCATTTCGACGGATCATCGGACTACGTTCAAATCCCTTTCAGCGAAAGCCTGAGAGTCTTCAACCGCGGTGATTTTACGCTCACCTTATGGGTCAACACGGATGAAATTGACAAAAAGCAGATAGTATTTCAGCAGGGAGATTTGAATGGACCGGGCAGATCGTGGCTTACCATTGGCGAAAGTACTAATGACAACGTCATTAGGTCATACGTTGGTGGAGCATGGACCTCATCAGGGATCATCGTGGAAGCTAAAGAATGGTATCACGCTGCGGTGGTTGTAACGGAAGGTGGAGGCGCCGACAGCATTCAGATGTATGTGAACGGTGAGCCGGCGGGAAATCCCCGCCAGGACAGCATGGAAGACTGCGAGGGGGTCTTCCTTATCGGTTGTGGCAAGGGTATAGATACCTTTATGGATGGCGCCGTTGATGACATACGCATCTACAGCCGGGCGCTGACGGAAGATGACCTTCAGGTTGTTATGGAAGGGGTCGAAGGGGGATTCCCCTTGGCGATAGGTCCTACACCGGAAGACGGTTCCCAGTACGAAGAGACGTGGACCAGGCTTTCCTGGAGGGCGGGAGATTTTGCGGTTTCTCACGATCTGTACTTCGGCACCGACTTCGACGATATCAACGAGGGCGCCGAGGGGACCTTTGTCGGCAATGCGATGGCCAACTTCCAGGTGGTTGGGTTCCCCGACTTCCCTGCTCCGCAGGGGCTTCAACCAGGCACGACCTACTACTGGCGTGTTGACGAGGTCAATGACCTGCACCCTGACAGTCCGTGGAAAGGCGAGGTCTGGAGCTTCTGGATCCCCCCGAAAAGTGCGTACAACGCTATCCCAGCTGATGGGGAAGTATTTGCAGATCCAAACGTCGATTTGAGCTGGACGCTCGGCTTGAAAGCAGTAATGAGTGCCATGTACTTTGGAGCCAATGCTGACGAAGTAGCCAATGCGGCAGGTGCTCCTCCAGTCATGGAGGAGGGAACCTTTGATCCGGGCACTCTGGACTTGGATAAAACGTACTACTGGCGTGTGGATGTATTCGATGGCATGCAGTGGACCAAGGGCGAGGTTTGGAGCTTCACCACGCTGCCCGATGTGTCGATCACCGATCCAAGCCTCACTGTCTGGTGGACGCTCGACGAGGGTCCCGGCAGTACGACGGCTGTTGACTGGTCGGGGCATGGTCATCACGGCACCTTAATCAATGACCCACAGTGGGTGGATGGGTATCACGGTGGTGGTTTGCAGTTTGACGGCGCGGATGACTTTGTTCTCCACTCGTTACCCCAGGCACAGAACTTTGCGAGTTTCACCGTCGCGTTGTGGGCAAGGGCTGCTACCGTGGGGCAAGGGCAGCTTATGAGCACATTCAGTAGCCATACGCCCAACAACTCCGGCATCCAGATTGACGTGGATGGAACAAGCCCAGGGAATTACCGAACTAACCCTCCTGGAGGTACAACACAACTATTCGGCCCTGTGACCACAGATTGGATCCACTTGGCGCTAGTCGGCGAGGGTACCACCGTACTGTACTACTACAACGGCACTTGGGCTACCAGCGGAACTTTCACGGATAACAACCTGCTATTCAACGAGTTCATCATCGGCACCAGCAGAAACAGACTGAATTGCTTTGATGGTACCATCGACGACCTTCGTGTCTACAACCGGGCGCTGACACAGGCCGAGGTACAGGAGGCCATGAGAGGCGATCTGCTCCTGGCCTGGGACCCGAAGCCGAGTCCTGCCTCAACACTGTACATCAGAGATGCGACGCCCCTTAGCTGGTCGCCGGGAGATAATGTATCTCAGCACGATGTGTATTTCGGGATTGATAAAGATGCCGTTGCCGATGCAGATGCATCCGACACGACCGGCATATATCGAGGCCGACAGGGTGTTACTGTTTACACTCCGCCCGAAGTTGAATGGGGCGGCGGGCCTTACTACTGGCGTGTCGATGAGTATAATACCGATGCGACAATCAGCAAAGGCAACGTATGGAACTTCTCGGTAACCGACTTCATTGAGATAGATGATTTTGAGGACTACAACGACTATCCGCCCGACGAGATATTCAGTACGTGGATAGATGGATGGGAAGTCCCGACGAATGGTTCTATGGCAGGTCATGCTGAACCTCCTTTTGCCGAGACTACGATTGTTCACGGCGGCTCTCAGTCGATGCCGCTTTATTACGACAACAATTTCATGTACTCTGAGGCAGCCATGACGTTGGTCTCGGTGCGGGATTGGACAGAGGAAGGTGTTGGTGTACTATCGCTGTGGTTCTACGGCGACACATCTAATGCTGCTGAGCGGATTTATGTTGCTCTCAACGACAGCGCAGTGGTCTATCACGATAATCCCGACGCGGCGTTGATAGATACCTGGACGGAATGGACTATCGACCTGCAGGAGTTTGCAGCTCAGGGCGTGAACCTTG
>CAYQKF010000155.1:0-11070 GCA_964417935.1 uncultured Pirellulales bacterium | reverse complement strand
GATGTTAAACGGCTTTCTTATGAAATCTTCAGCGCCGGATTTTAGGAGCTGGGCGATTTCATCCTCTTTTACAACGCCGCTTACAATAATAATTTTAATGTTCTCGAACTCGGGATTCCTTCGTATCGTCTGGCAGACCACGTTCCCATTGACATCGGGAAGCATATAATCGAGCAGTATCAATTCCGGCCGAAACCGCTGCGTTGCCATCCCTGCCTCGTAGCCGCTTGACGCCGTTTTTACCTCGAATCTGCCGTCACGCTCAAGGACTTCCACTATGAGCTCGACGATTTCGGCATCGTCATCCACGATAAGGACTTTTCTTTTGCCGGACTCGATGGAATCCAGAGGGATATTGTTGTCCTTCATAAACTTGATTAGATTCCGGCGCGGAATCCTCCGGAATCTTGAGCCGGGAACGCGGAATCCCTCCAGCCGACCGGCATCGAAGCAGCGGATAATGGTTTGTTGGCTTACTCTGCAAATTTCCGCGGCCTCGCCGGTGGTAAATAAATCCTTCATTTTATCCATTCCTCTTCTTTAACCAAATCCCTTTGATATAAGCCCCCGCCAAATTACCTTTTTGCCCTAATTTAACTGCTGTCTCTTGATAGTGTCAAGGATAAAAAACATTTAAAACCTAATTTTATTTACTATAGCATAGATATTATCAGTCATTAGGGATATTCGAGGATAGATTAAGATTTTGGCAGTAACTGCTCCTATACAATAACGGCGATGCCTTAAACCACTAACTTCTTTCTGCCAATAATCTTAAGAATTAAGACTACAGCTTTATTGCAGAGAAGATGATGCTCCTGACAGGCAGCGACTTTCACCGGATTGGGGCAAAACCCTTTTCGAAAAGCTGAAAAACAGCAATAATGGAGTTATGAACCCCAAATCGTGATATCTGTATTTTGGTAAGTTACTTAATACAAAAGTCTTAGGTAACGTTCACCCTGGAAATATGCTGCTGTTTCTAAAAAAAACATTTTTTTTGCGAACCTTTGGTTAAATATACCGAGATATTACTATATAGTAATAATGCCGTGTTGTTTGCGAGATTTTTGAAATGAATGAGAAGATAGCAGAACACGCTGCTGAAGTCTTAATCCATACTATTCGAACACTTTCTTTGGGCAGTTCCGGAATAATACAAATGTGTACGTAGGCCTGCGTTACAGTTTCTAACTCTCATCTGTTTCCGGAGTGCTTTCCTGTTCGGGCACGACTACAACATTAACGGTAACAGTCACATCATCAGTGAACTTAAGCGTTACGGCATGCGTCCCGACATCCTTTATATGTTCGGGCAATTGCACAACCTCGTCGGCAACTTCAAATCCCTGTTCTCGCAAATTCGCCGCTATCTGCCGTTCAGTAACCGAGCCGAATAAATGCCCCTGCTCGTTAGCTTTGGCGGCAACAACAGCCTCTGCTCCTTCCACCGCCTTGGCTGCATCTTCGAGTCGTTTGCTATCTTTTATCCGTTGCTCTGAACGCTTGGCCTTTTCCTCGGCTATTGCTCTTATACTGGCCTCGGTCGCAACCTTCCCTATACCTTGCGGCAGCAAATAATTTCTCGCATATCCGACGTTGACTTCAACAACATCTCCAAGCCAGCCAAGTTTCTCAACATCCTCACAAAGCAAAACCTTCATCCTGTTAGACATTTTTATCCCCTTGTACATTTTGCCCCATTAGATATACACCAATCAAACAGTAAACGGCAGTAACGCCATATACCTGGCACGTTTGATTGCCTTTTTCGCTTTTCTTTGACACCCGGCGCAGTTGCCGCTGCGCTTTCGCGAGTATATTTTGCCGCGATTGGTTAAAAGCTTTTGCAGTGTCCCAATATCTTTGTAGTCAACGTACTTTATACCTCGTCTGCAAAAACGACATTGTGTCTGTTCGCGGGCTCCTGCAAAGCCCGGTTTTCTTCTGTTATCACTTCTTCTTGTGTTAGTTCTTGTATCACTTCTTGTGTTAGTTCTTCTTACCATCTTTGACCTCTATCAATTGACTATAGCTAAAATGAGCTAAAGTGAGCTAAAGTTAAAAAACACTCTACAACTTTAGGCACTTTACACTCCCCTAAAACGGTATATCATCCTCGGACGTCTGCTGCTTTACCTCGGAATCTCTGCTTGCACTTTGGGCAGCCTGGTTGCCGCCGCCAGCTCCGGTGCGGGGCATAAACTGGATGTTTTCAACCGTAACTCTGTGCTTGCTGCGCTTTGTGCCGTCCTGAGACGTCCATGTATCGAATGTCAGTCTGCCTTCAACGAAAGCCAGCCTGCCTTTGCTCAGGTATTTGTTTATATTCTCTGCCTGCCGGCCGAACGCCCGGCAATCCACAAAACACGTTTCCTCTCGTTGACTACCGTCCTGGCCTGTCCACTTGCGATTCGTCGCCAGCCCGAAATCAACCACCGGCGTCTGGTTCGGTGTATACGACAACTGCGGGTCACGGGTCAGATTGCCCATTAGTAAAATTTTGTTAAAATTAGCCATGCTTAAAATCTTCTTTCTTCTTTAACCTTAAACCTTTTTATCCAACTCCATGCTTGCCCAACTTGGCCATCCGAAAAATTAAGAACGTCTAACAAAATGAGCAACTGCATTCAACCGTCATTTCGAGCGTAGCCGCAGGCAACACAACCGTCATTTCGAGCGTAGCCGAAGGCAACACAACCGTCATTTCGAGCGTAGCCGAAGGCGAAGTCGAGAAATCTATTAAACAATTTCTTCCTCTTTATTCTTTTCAGCATTTTGTCTTTTTGTTAGATACTCTAAGACCATCGTTGCTCTTGTTCGTCAGCCTGTTCGGAACCTTCAATCTGGTTATGCTCCGGCTGCTTTTCTATAGAATCTTCCGCTACCGTGCTTATGTCTGATACTGCGCTTACATCTGATACTGCGCTTACATCTGACACTGTGCTTACATCTGATTCCTGCAAATCCTCGGTCTTTTCTTCCGGGGACTGCTTGGTTTCTTCCGTTTGCTCAACTTCTTCTGCTTTCTCAGCTTCCCCCGCTTCTTCCTGAGCGATTACCTGCTTCGCTTCATCCTCCTCGGTTGCTTCTTTGTCCACTTTTCGTTTTTCCTTTTCCATTTCCGCCTTCGTAGCAGGAGTATCTTTCTCAATGTCCTCTGGCCTTAGCCGTTCGGCGCTGAGAATCAGAACACGCATAATTTTCTCTGAGAGCTGAACAGACTTTTCGATATCCTGTATCCTTCCACCATCGGCCCTGAAATAACTGAGGATATACGCCCCTCTGCTTTTGCCTTTAATCTCGTAGGCTAATTTCCTGTCGTCCCATTTTCTTATCGAGTCAATCTCAGCCCCAGCTTTTTCCAGTATCGTTCTGATGGCCGCGATAATCCCGTCCCAATCTGCCCCGGCCTGGGCCGAATCAACAAGAAACATCCCCTCGTATAATTTGTTCTTCGCTACGGTTTCCAAGCTAATTACCTCCCGATAAAATTTATTCTATATCAAATTATCTGTTTTACTTTATTCAAAAAAGGCTTCTGCCTAACCTCAATTTTGCATAACTTTATTACTCCAAACGCACAAGGCACGATGGTTATTCATCGGACCTGTTAAATTCGTTCATCGTTTTCTCGGTACCGTATTCTATCCAACAAAGCACTGCTTCTCGTGCCCTCTCGATTGCCCCGGCCAACAGCGGTTTCTCTGCCTTTGTGGGCTTATCGAGAACATGATCCACAGCATCTTCTTCACCACTGTGGCCAATACCGATTCGGCAGCGAGCAAACTCATTCGTGCCGAGCTTTTCGATAATATCAGCCAGACCATTATGGCCCCCGGCTGAGCCTTTCGCCCTGATTCGAATCCGGCCCGGCTCAAGGTCCATATCGTCCGTTATCACGAGCAAGTCTCCGGCGTCGAGCTTGTAAAAACCCACCGCCGTTGCAACAGCCTGACCGCTTCGGTTCATAAACTGCCACGGCTTTAACAATATTAACTTCTTATCTGTAAATTCACCCGACCCGAAACGAGCACCGAATTTTCTCTTTCTTACCTCTATCTCTAACGCCTCGGCCAGCGAATCAATTACCTTAAATCCCGTATTGTGTCGCGTATCAATATACTCATCGCCCGGATTACCCAGGCCGACGACAATTTTCATATCGCCCATAGTTCACTTTTGCCCAAACGGCCTTATTTTTTGCCTTCTGAAGCTTCTTTCTTCCCTTCCTCAGCCTCCTTAGCTTCGCTAATAACCTCAGGAGCAGCCGGCATTTCCTCTTCAACCTGCTCGGTGGTTTTGGCAGCGGCAACCAAATGGCACGTAAAAACAAGCGTCTCCGGCGAGCTTACCAGTTTCACACCATCTGCAAGCTCAATGTCACCGGCATGCAAAGCGTCACCAACTCCCACCTCTTGCACAGGGACAACGATTGTTTCAGGAATGTCAGTTGCCTTGCACTCAATTTCCAGATGGTCTGCATGTTCCTCAATAATACCTCCTTCGTGTGTGCCTTTGGCTGTGCCTTTAAGCTCAATAGGAACCGTTACTTTAACTGTTTCGGTAACATCAACACGCATCAAATCCGCATGAATGATTTTTTTGCCTAAATGGTCATACTGCAAGTCTTTGACAATTATCTTTTCCTTCTTTTTACCGATTTGAACATCCATCAGTCGATGCTTGTGATGCAGTCCTTCCACAAAGTTGTGCGCATCTAACGAAATAGCCACCGGTTCCTCCTTATGCCCGTACACAATAGCAGGTATTCTGCCCTGCTTACGCACCTTTGCTGCGTGCTTTGACCCGGCGTGTTCCCGCAATTCTGCTTTCAGAAGCAATGTTTTTGCCATAATCTTCTCACCTCAAGCAGCCCCCCATTCTTGGCAGATTCTCGCAAAATGGGAGACCTTGTTCTGTATCCCGTTCAAATATTGTTAAACAAGTTGCTCACCGATTCATTTCTGTGAATTCTCTTTATCGCCTCACCCAGCATAGCTGCTACGCTTAATACTTTAACACTGCCAATCTTTTTGGCCTGTTCACTCGATGGTATAGTGTTTGTAACTACCACTTCGTCGATTGGCGCTTCGGCCAGTCGTTCTAATGCATTCGATGCAAAAACGCCGTGAGTAGCACCGACATATATTTTTTCAGCTCCACGTTCTTTAAGCAGACCGGCGGCACTGCACACTGTCCCGGCGGTGGCAATAATATCGTCGCACATCAGGATATTTCTACCTTCGGCATGGCCTATCATCTCGTCAGCCTCTACTTCGCTGCCGCTGACTCGTCTTTTGTGCACAATCGCCAGCTCTCCCCCAAGGTGCTCCGCGTATCTGGCTGCAATCTTCATATTACCAACGTCCGGTGAAACCACCGTCAGGTTATTAATCTTCTTATCTCTGAAGTACTTGTTCAACACCAGCTCGCCTGTCAGATGGTCAACCGGTATATCAAAAAAGCCCTGCAACTGCTTGGCATGCAGGTCTATCGCCAACACCCTGTCGGCACCGGCGGTCGTGATAAGATTAGCCACCAGTTTCGCTGTGATGGGCACACGCCCTTCGTCTTTCCTGTCCTGCCGGGCATAGCCGAAATAAGGAATGACCGCAGTGATACGTTTGGCGCTGGCTCTTCGCAAACAGTCTAAATAAATTAACAACTCCACCAAGTGGTCATCAACAGGCTCACACGTTGACTGCACAACGAAGCAATCTCTGCCGCGAACATCATCCTCAACCCTGATGACCTTCTCTCCGTCCGGAAACCTGTCTATCTGTGCGCCGCCGACCGGAATCTCCAGATACTTACAAACATCACTCGTTAATACCGGATTACTGCTGCCGGAAAATATCTTCAGGTTATCACTTAGAAACATCTTTCTCTGCCTTTCCACCCAATTCATTTACACTTTCTTGAGAAACCACCGTTCCTGCATTTATATGCGAGCCGTCTTTTAGCTCAAGCGGCGCTATCAGTATTGCGCCGGAACCAATGTAGCAGTTATTGCCTATACTTGTCCGGTTGACCTTTTGGCCGTCGAAATTAGCCGTTATCGAGCCGGCCCCTACATTGACGTTTTCTCCCACAGTAGCATCGCCGATATAACTGTGGTGCCGTGCTCGAACGCCATCAGCCAAGGTCGAATTCTTAACTTCCGTATAAACGCCTAACACAACGTCATTTTTCAAAGCTGTTCCGTGTCTCAGGTAAGCAAACGGCCCAATTCGACAGTCCTGGCCGATTTTGACTTCGCCGTGAATATACGTAAACGGCTCAATCACGGTGTCCTGTCCGATTTGCGCTCTTGCATCAATCCACGTATTATCAGGGTCAACTATTGTTACGCCGTGTTCCATTAACTCCCGCTGAATCCGCTGCTGCATAATCTTGCTCGCTGCACTAAGCTGTGCTCTGCTGTTGATACCCACCGCCTCCTCGGGCTGCACTGCCGTAATTGCTACAACCTTATGACCTGTCCCAATGATACCGGAGACCGCATCTGTCAGATAAAACTCTTTTTTGACATTATCAGGCTTAACCTTCTCCAGCGCCTCGAAAAGGACTTTACTGTTGAACAGATAATAGCTCGGGTTAATTTCTTTGATAGCCAACTGTGCTTCTGTACAGTCACTGTCTTCAGCGATACCCTGGATATTGCCGTATGCATCGCGGATTATTCGCCCGTAACCGCTCGGGTCCTCCAGAACCGCTGTCGCCAATGTTGCCGCCGACTGCCCCGACTCGTGCTTTTCTATAAGTGTCTTCAATGTTTCGGCTCGAATCAAAGGCCCATCGCCGCAAAGTATCAGTATCTCGCCGTCAAAATCCTTAAGATGTTCCTTGCAGCACAAAACCGCATGAGCTGTTCCCAATTGTTCGTCCTGTCGTACCCAGACAATATTCTCGTACTCATTAAATCGCTCTTTTACCTGTTCTGCTGAGAAACCAACAACGACATATATTTTCGACACGTCGATTTCACGGCAGGCATCGAGCACGTATGCCAACATAGGCCGTCCGCACACCTCATGCAGCACCTTTGCTAATTGGGTGTTCATCCTCTTGCTGACACCCGCTGCCAGGATTATTGCTACTCTTTCAGCCATAAAATCATCTCCAATATTCTATCGTTTGTTCTGCTCGTCATTACAAGCAAAGCGAAACTCTCTTATTCGCTTTTTCAATAGTCAATATCTAAGATCCGGCCTTCCTTGGACGGAATCAATTATCAATTCTCCAGCACCAATTAGGCATGAGCCTAAGCTCAATTGGTGCTGGACTACCCGACCAGGACTCGAACCTGGAACGTGGGCACCAAAAGCCCATGTGTTACCAATTACACCATCGGGTAATACAATTGATTATTGAAAATAGCCAACAGAAAATAGTCGCTAATCAATTGATTGTCACGGAGACCGTCTTGTCTCGGCCCGATTTGGCCCCGCCGGAGGCTTGAGTCAGCCACGCCGTGATACTGCTGACCCCAAAGCTACCCCGTGCGACGGAGCAATTTTCCAATTGCTGGACTATATTCGATTCATAAAATCAAATCAACCCTTTTTTAAAAGAAAATATGCCCTGCCCCAAAATCCACCCCAAAAACCCGAAAAAAAAACGGGT
Source organism: uncultured Pirellulales bacterium (assembly GCA_964417935.1). Lineage (GTDB taxonomy): Bacteria > Planctomycetota > Phycisphaerae > Sedimentisphaerales > Anaerobacaceae > NIOZ-UU13. The sequence continues at coordinate 3,441 of CAYQKF010000155.1, read as the reverse complement.
CCTTGACGCAAGTGCTTGGCTTTTTTGGTGTTTTTTTGCGGTACGGCATTTTGAACCTGCTGGAATATTGTTGATAATGAGATGAAATTACGTTATTATGAGACTTGAAGCACGCAGGACTGTTTCAGTGAAGTGTATATGGGAATCCCGGTTAACTTGAGTTTTAGAAGGGGGGAAAAATGCATTCTGTTGACGTAAAGAGTTACTTAATTGGAGGTGGGTGCCTTTATATAGAAGGCATGATAGCTAATTCAGTTTAATTTGTACAAGATCCAAACAGACATAGTATTTCTAACAGAAAAGAAGGGAGATAACATGCATCGTTCAATTGATATGAAAAGTGTTCTTATTGGTGGCTTGTTGGTCGCATTGATTCTATGTTTACTTGGGGCAGTGCCTTTTGTGAACTGGGAGGACTACGACCGATTCAAAATCGAAACCAATGATAGTCATGCTTTCATTCTTGATTCTGCTACAGGCCAGGTCTGGTCATCGTTGTTTGTATCGCCTGACTCTGGAATTGGTATCGGACATGATCCTAATTTCCATGCAATAAAAGGATTCAATAAAGACGTTCCTTCTATTCAATGAGGACGCTCCTTTGTAGCTTTGCAGGGTGGGGCCTGCCCCACCATTATTCTCCTCGACAATCAGACTCACGTGAGCTAATCTAAACATTACGATGCGTGGCAGCCAATTAATAGGTAGGGTGCGATGAATCGCACCAATTATTAATAGAATAGAACCATGCCGGACTTACTGCCCTCCGTAGCTGGTTCCTTCGTAGCCTTGGCGAAGAAGGATAGCGAAGGTGGGAGCGAAGCCGAATGGGCGGGAATCCAGATGGTAGGTTGTGCATTGCACAACAATTCGTTTGTTTTATTTCCGTAGAGTGGGGCTTGCCCCACTATTATTTCTAAATTCATTTTACTTTCCACCCACGAACCAAAGCATTATAATGATGTCTTATTAGCGAGTTTTTATTATGACGGCCAAAAAAGCTCTTTTTATGCGAGACGCGAGCAACGAGTATGTTTTGGCTTATTTGGTAGGGTGTGCACTGCACACCTTAATTAAAAAATGAAATGGCTCCAACATTTTATTGAATATGAATACCTAGATTTGAACCTGACGGTGTTTCCCATTTTAAACGTCTGATTTAACACTTGTTTATTTTTGTTGTTAGAAAAGTCGAATAATGTTATAATGAAAAATTCAAATATTAGCGGTTGTAAGTGAGTTTAAAAAGACGATATTCATTTAAACGCATGTTTGTAACTGCGGGAGATAACGGATGGGAAAAGTAAACAAGAAAACACCAAAAAAACGAATTACGTTTTACGATCTAAAATTAAATAGAGCTGTGTTGGAAATCAGGTACCCAAAGGGATACTTATACTGGGACGTTTGCGGGAAATGTATCCATGAAATAAACACAATCTCTAATGAAAAGATAGAGTTTGTCAAACTTAGTACGGATGAATGTATTTTGAGATTCGTAGAAGATACTACTGCCCAAGCTACTTTTGGTTTTAAGCACATGGCCTTGTCTGCTACGTCTTTGAAGAATCTAACTCTGTTCAAGAGCTATACAACGTTAATATTTGATGTAGTAAAAACAAATTTAAATATAAAAGAGATTTCGAGGGTAGGTTTTCGTTTGTATTATGTTCTTAAGACAGAGTCGTACGAAGAAGGAGAGAAATTTATAAGTGAATTAGATCTCTATTCGGTAAGTTCTGATAGATTCAAAGGCTTCGGTAATGAACTGTCAATTACACAACCTAACATTGAAGCGAGTGATGAAGAAGGCAGTGTCAGCATTCGCATTAGTGCTGCGAAAAGGATAGACTCTGATGACCCAAGCTCTGAATTCGATGAATATGCACCGAGATACGCCGTTTTAATGGACCTTGACTTCTTTAAGCAAAATATAAATGTAGAAGAGTTCGACTTTGATAGGTTCATCCATAGTTCTGAAAAAAAGGTAAAGAATCATGTGGGGAATATTTTAAACAAATAGGTAAAAGCTTATGGTGATTCAAAGGGGTAATTTGAATGTTAGAAAGAGTGATTATGAAATCCAGAAGGAAGAGTATGGTGATTACGTGTCGAGCCAGAAGACTGGTGCACCCCAAACAAATATTTTCGTAGATAAGAGTCAAAATACAACAAACTATACAGTCAATATCAATGTGACTGAAGAACAAGTCAAGAAGTTTGATACTAAATCTGGACCTTCAATGAAGACTTATATTTTTGAGTCCGAAGTATCAAAAAAGCTTTTGAATGTTCTTGACGAAATTGAGGAAGTTTTAGACGATCCACTAAATTTTGAGCAGCAACTTTCCAAATTCCTGTGCCTGCTCGAAGAATTAAACGAAAGACGCATTGAAAGGGAGGTTTATTTTTCAGATTTGCTTTCAATGTTGCGTATGGGTTTGGTCAATATCGAATGTAATGATTTAAACAAAGAAAGTATCTCTATACTTAAAGATGCAGTAAGATCATTAGTTCGGAAAATAACTGAGGAAAAATTAAAAGAATTGAGAGGCCACTTGCGCAATAACGGGATTGATATTTTAAAACCTTTCAATTCAGACATTGATATAAAAAATATCTTAACGGAAATGTTTCGTGATGAGATTACAACTTGATACATCAGTTCAAATCCACAAATTATTGAATCCTTCAGATGATCCAGTTAATTCAAGCCTAAACGACTTAACAAAGAATTCTGAGTCAGTAGAATCTAGCACATATTCAAAGAAGGAATTTTCTTTCTCTCTCATAAAAGATTGCTGTTCAATGTTGGCAAGACTAAATCGAACAAAGTCATTGAGAGATGCATATCGTTTCATAGAACAATACGGTTCTTATAGGAAACGCTTTCGTGGACGAATGTTGGCGGTATTTTGGAGATTTTCCATCCGCCAGACTATAAAAGATATGTGGCCTTATTATGACGATAATAAAAGGGATAATATCCTAGCAGAAGAATTCGCAAGATTCTTGCGATTATATATCCCTGCGTTGTGGGAGGATTTTGAAAGAGGGCTTACTCTGCCTTTACAAGATAGGACTAAATGTCCTTTTGCTCAAAGGCCTCCTGTAGATAACGGTAAAACATTTGAGCTTGCAACAAGAAGGAAGTGTAATGCTTCTTTTCAGTGCGCGTTGACAAATATGATAAAGGGTGAGCGGAAGCGTGCTCTGAAACTCTTAGAAAAACTGCGTGAGCTCGAGGATCATGAGAAGACTCGGGAGCTTAAAAAAATCGAGCTTTTTCTTGAGAGCTTCTTTGAGAAGGATAACAAACAGATCTGTTACGAAATGTGCAACCAAGGAATAGGCGATCTGATTATTTCTCTCGAAACTCTACTAGACCCAAAACAAGCGAGTTCTCTCAGGCTTCCACGCAGTGGAGCCGATGATTTTACC
>CAYQKF010000154.1:0-11198 GCA_964417935.1 uncultured Pirellulales bacterium | reverse complement strand
GGATATATTTTGCCATTTTTGGTTTGCGGCCGAGGAGCTCGGTGAAGTGGTGAACTAACAAAACTATGGACAGGCAGATATTAATAACCTGGCGATTTCACAGAAAAGGATGACTGTTTTTAATAATTGAAGTCGCCTTAATTAATGTCTGGGGCGAGCCTATTCGATTGATTATTTATTATTTACTATTGATTATTTGGATTGAGACATATCAGGGCAACCACATGGGGTTGCCCCTACGTTTCGATTGATGATTGATTATTTAAGGATATATTTTGCCATTTTTGGTTTGCGGCCGAGGAGCTCGGTGAAGTGGTGAACTAACAAAACTATGGACAGGCAGATATTAATAACCTGGCGATTTCACAGAAAAGGATGACTGTTTTTAATAATTGAAGTCGCCTTAATTAGAGAAAGGGACAAATATGATTAATATGATTAAAAGAAGAAGATATCCCGAACAGTTTGCGGATTTGTTTTCTCGACGTGATTTGTTGAAAAGGGCAGCAATAGGAGCAACTGCCTTTGCATCCATTTCTGACTATGCACAGGCTAATTCAGACAAAAGTTCAGAGCAACTCAAGTTTGATTTTCCAATAGTGGACTATCATGTACATCTGTCCGGAGGATTCAATATTGAAAGGGCCGTTGAGATTTCAAAAAAGCGAGGCATTAAGTTTGGCATAGTTGAACATCCCGGACCTGGCTACAGAATAGTGAATGATGAAGCATTAAAGAGATACATCGATATGCTAAAGAATTATCCTGTCTATAAAGGCTTGCAGCCGGTATATCCTAATTGGGCAAAGGCCTTTTCCAAAAAGCTGCTTTACCAGCTTGATTATATTTTGATGGATGCATTGACATTGCCGGAAAAGGATGGGAGCTGGCTTCGAATCTGGCGAGCAGATACGAAGGTGTCAGATAAAGAAGCTTTTATGAAAAGATACGTAGATTTTAACTTGCAGATTCTATCCAGTGAGCCGGTAGACATATTCGCCTGGCCGACTTTTCTTCCGGCCTGTATCGCTGATGAATATGACGTTCTGTGGACTAATGAGCTAATGCAAAAGATTATTGACGCAGCAGTGAAGAAGGACATCGCAATTGAGATTAACGAACCGGCCAAGGTGCCGAAAATTAAGTTTGTAAAAATGGCGAAAAAAGCAGGGGCTAAATTTACATTTGGAACTGACAGCCGAAGCAATAGGGCGGGTAAGTTTGAATATTGCCTTCAGATGGCAAAGCAGGTCGGCCTGACCAAAAAGGATATGTTTGTACTTAAGCCGGATGGCAAAAAAGCCATCCAAAGAAAAACTAGGGACAGCCACCTATAAACTAGGGACAGCCCCAACAGCCACATATTAATGGCTGGGGCGAGCCGTTTCAATTGATTAATGATTATTGACGATTGATTATTTGGTCTGAGCTTGCCATACCCGCTTTCGCGAATGGACAAGTTTCTCGGGAATGACAACGTCGTCGTGCCGACGACGGCTAAACAAGGACTCCTCAAATAAATTTGGGGGCTAAACGGTGAATTAAAACCGCAGAGGAGTACAAGGTTATGTGTTTTGAGCTACTTGGCATCGAGACACAGTATGCGACCGTTTTTCATTGCAATGTAGAGCCGTCCGTAGGCGGCGATCATGCCGTCAAATACCGGCAGCGAGTCGAGCTCGTATTCGGCTATCTTCCGGCCGTCGGTTGCCGATACCGCCCAGAGAACACTGCCTTTTTTGCCCTTCCAGGAGGCGGGGGCTTCCTGCGGGTTCTCAAGTATAAGGGCCGCCTCCTCGCGCGGTCCTTTCGCCCTGATAATATCAGGCGGGCCCGCTATGAACATGGTCTTATCCGCATGCCCTTGCGTCTCGCGACGCAAGTCGGGGCAGCGGGCAACTACCATTGCGGTTACAAACATCGGCACCTGTTCAGTCCAGCGATACTCAAGAGTTGAAAGGGTTGAGGTTCCTCCTTTTTTCATTCTATCCTTGGCTACAGCCTGTATTGTGCCTTTATCTTTCTGGCCGGTGTCTCTGTCAAAGGCGAAAAGCTGATATTTTTCTCCACCTCGCCACTGGCCTGTATTGCCTTTGGGATATTGGTCCCGCCCGTAGCCAAAAACGGATGTTTCGTTGTAAGAGAGTATCCGGCCTGATGGGACCACGTTGCCGACTTTCCACCACGCACTCCAGTGGGAAAGGAATTCATCGTTAACGACCCAGTAAGCCCGGTGCCACCAGCTATCATCCAGAAAACCGATGGGAGTAAAAAGATGCACTCCTGTCCCGGTTTCGCTTGCCTTGGCAAAGTCCACTTTCATATGCCGCATATAAACATCTTCGCCATCGGTTGAAAGGATATCGGACAGCAGTCCGCGCATTTCCTTTCCGCCCTCTGCGGGCTGTTTTTCCATTTCAGGGTCCGGGCTGTATATTACAGTTGCGGATATTTGCCTGCCGGTTTCCGGCTCAAGCCGATACAGGCGAATGCCGCCATCCAGATAGGAGGAACGGCCCGCCGTAACAATCAATACACCATCTTTCACAAGAACACTGCCATGGACCGGCCAGACCGATTCCAGTTGCCCGTTGACGAACGTCCGGCGGTCTTCCGGAGCCGCACGAAAACGCCATACCAGCTTCCCATCGTAAGCACGCAAGGCATAAACCCATCCATCAGCCGAGCCGAACAGCACGAGCCCATTGTAAACAGTAGGTGGAGAATCGACCCGCCCGCCAGCGGTGTAATCCCAGAGCCTGCTTCCATCCCCGTCATCGAGAGCGTGAACTGTGTGTGTGTCAACCGACGCGACAAATACCGTACCGCCGGCGGTGGTTACGCTTGAAAGCCTGCCTCCTATATCCGCTTGCCATAGGTGCTTGAGCTGAGCGGGGACACGTGCTTTCGTCATTCCGCTTCGCATTGCATCATGCCTGTACGTTGGCCAATCATCAGAATACAGAGGACGGAGGTCAGAAGTCAGAGATTGTCCGAACGCGGAATCTTTCTCTAACCTCTCTGAGTTCTGATTTCTGAGTTCTGACCTCTGGCGTTTCGGTGCCAGCGCATAGAAGCCGTTTAGCTTTGTCTTCAAGTTGCAGGCGCAGGAATCCGGCGGGATATATAGAAGCCCGTTTGCGGGCATTATGCCGTACTGGCAGGTGCCGCGTATCCAATAATTCTGCCAAATCTCACCGGACTTGACATCAATGAACTGAACGCCCTGGTTGCCCAGGAGGATAAAGCGATTTGTCGCTTTGTTGCGGTAACAGCGGTGATGCATATATCCCTTTACCGACGAGATTTCTTTTTTAGGCGTGCCTGTCAACGAATCAAAGCCAATTCTTTGGACTTGTCTATCTTTAGTCCATACCAACCCATCGATAACAAAAATATCGGGAGGAGAATTATAACCCGGCCAGGCGGAACCAGACCAAAGCTGCCTGCCGTCTTCTATCGAAAATGCAGTGATTCGCTTGAAATCAGCGTAATACACCACCCCATCCTGAACAACTAACGTTGGCGATTCCCAGCCCACTTCATGACCTTTGAGCTCCGTATCTATCGGCACGTGCCATAGTTCATCTTCGGTATCTATATCTACACAGAATATATTATCCTGTGTTTGGTAAAACAGCCGGCCACCCTGAGCGGCAAGGGTAGGATGTACTAATGACTTAATTTCCTTACGCCAGAGGATATTGTCACTTGATGCGTCCGCCGCCACGATGGCGCGGACACCCGGAGCCGGCCTGAGGCCTCGTCTTATCTCGGACTCTATCTGATTAGTGGTTTGCGGCTGGGTATCGATAAGCAGGACAAGCTTGTCCCTGATATGTAAAATCTGTCGGGTATCTTCCGTGCCTTTATAGACCCACAGCGAATCACCCGTTGCCGCGTCGAGAACGCTGATGGGGGCGTCAATGCCGAGAGTAACATAGACCCGGTCGTCCCCGGTTACGAGCCGAAAAGCCAAGTCCGGAGGCCCGGAACGGAACCTGCGTAAGTGGTCAGCCCAGGTCCCGATACGTTTCTTCCAAAGGACAACTCCGTTGAAGGCATCCCGTGCTGCAAGATACCACTCAGATGGCATCCGAATGTCTGCCCGCGGCCCATCGTCGATGATGTAAAAAAGCCGTCCTCCGGCAGTGACCGACGCACTTAGACTGGCAAGCTGTTCGTGGGCCCTTGCAAATTTGGGTTTTCCAATCCACTGCAGATGCCGCGGTGGGCCTACGAGCGCATCATTCGCCACGGCGTTGTTGCTCGCATCATGCAGGTAATGCGTCCATTCGTCAATCTCTTTTGGCCACGGCTTGACCATTTTCTTCCACGTTCTGCTTTTTTTGATATAGGCCACACCTTTCGGGCACAGCACTCGCATCACCTCATCCATTGAAATCCTGCCGAGGTCTTCAGCGACAACGAGGTTAATAAGGTTGTCAGTGTAAGGCAGCCGATTGCCGTTAAGTTTGTCCACCGACACCTTACCATATATACCGAGAGAGTTAATATACTCGCGGGCTTTTTCCACATTCTTGGCATTAGCATCCAGGCCGTGGACCAGGTAGCCATCACTTGCGCGCAGCGCAGCCGTCAGCTTCCCGTCCCCGCAGCCAATATGGACCACAAGCCCACCGGTAATACCTGTGGCGTCCAAGATTTTCTGAGCCTCTTTAACTTGAGCCGACTGCCCCGCCTTTGCCTCTGATAATATGCACGCTGCTGCCAGGAAACCAGCAAGAATTATAGATATTAGCCTTCCGTTTTTCATTAGATTTATCCTTTCCACTTTAAGATATGCCATATTGTGTTAATACTGTGCATCCTCTCAAAACATGCTGTTAATATATAGTAGTCTGATGACACAATCAGATTATACCCTGCCCTCACATTCTGAGCAATAATATACTTGTGTCAAGGTCGGGTAGGACTATGTTCCCTATAATTTCGATGCTATTTGAACTGTGCGAAATAATTTGCGGCACGCGGATACATTGATGACGTCGAGGAATGCTGGCTTCAGACTACGGTGGATGTGGATGGTCAACAGGAAACACTAACGTTCTGGTGGAAGGTCTCGTCTGAAGAAGGTTCTGACTTCTTACATTTTTACATTAATGAAGATCTTCAGCACGAAATCAGCGGAGAGGTGGGCTGGCAGCTAAAGTCATATGATATCAGTGAACAGGGCAGCCACACCCTGAAATGGGTCTATAGCAAGGACTACAGCATCGACCAGGACGACGATTGCGGCTGGGTGGACTATGTGCAGTGGACAGGTTCACCGGATCCAACCCCGGACCCACCCCCGGACCCGACAAAATGGAAGACGATTGACTACACGTATGACCCGGCCGGCAGGCGCATCAAAAAGGCGATCGATGATGATTACAGCCTCAAATACGTCTATGACGGCGGTAACGTTATCGCTGAATACGACCACGATAACTTCCTCCTGCGCAAATACATCTACGGCCCGGGCGTTGATGAGCCGGTCTGTATGCTCGACGTGGTCGATAATGACGCCGAATACTACTATCACTACGATGGCCTGGGTTCTGTGGTGGCCTTAAGTGATTCTAACGGCGATACCGTCCAGACCTACGAGTACAGCGTCTATGGCCAGGTGGCGGCCTCAGACCCCAACTTCCTTACCAATCCCTACTTGTTCACCGGCCGGAGATTCGATATCGAAACAGGACTTTACTATTATCGCGCCCGGTACTATAATCCATACATGGGCAGATTTTTACAGACAGATCCGGTCGGCTACGGTGCGGGTATGAACTTGTATGCGTATTGTGGAAACGGGCCGTTGAACTTCGTGGACCCGAGTGGATTGTACTTTGTAGACGTAGATATTCCATTGCAAACAATATGGCATCAGTCGTCTATGGGTGCGTATATAAAAGGTAAATATGTAACCGAAGAAAATGACCCTCAGCATGAAACAGATGTTCAATGTTTTCTTGACGATTCAAACTTCGATGAAAATTTTCCTAGAGTAACACTTGACTCTGTAACTTTCTCTGGTTCTTCGGAGGAAGGTACTTACCATTGTGTTTTTGAAGTTCCAGATGAGTATACGAATATGGATATGGACGTAGATGATAGTCTATGCGGCATTCCAATATTGGCTGTTGAAACCGGCAGATTCTTCAACAGAGAAAGTGTAAATATATTGGATTATAGGTTATTGGGTATGTTAGACGATAAGTTACATGGAATTCAAGTGTCTGATCCAGGTGGGGCACTCCATCAAAAGTTTTTAACCGATCTACTAACTATTATAGGGACCTATTCCAACGATTTATATTTGGGCGCCATGTCTCAAGGTATTTCTGTAATCACTTTTTATTACACAGTTGCATATCCTAATTCGGCAGTTCCAAATTTCTCAACATTGGAAAGTTATTACACTTATATAGAGAATTCGGCAGAGGGGGGATATGACGGAATTTTCAATACCAAATATGACGACTATAAGGCTAAATATGGTCATCTCAACAAATTCTAAGACATTTTGACTATGTGTTAAACAAGGAATTGTGTAAATATACTTTTGATCACGGAAGCGAAATGGTTTAAAATTAAAACATTCTTTATCTGTTGGTAATCTTCTGAAGGTGGTCGCGGGAGGTGCCTGAGAGATGGAAGAATAACTTAATTACAAAATACTGAAGTAACTAAAGAATATTGGTTTTATCTTCAAGCAATTATGGCAAATCTAAATTACAATAAACGGGTAGATCAATAAACGGGTAGATGGTTGCTTCCTATTTGAAAAAGGTTCACAAGTATATTGTAAATTTTACTGAGAGAAAAATAGAAAATTTTTCAGAGATGATATTTGTTTTGATATTTATAATTAAAAATAATTAACCGGAGGCAATAGTACAAAAATGATGAAAGCTAAAAGTGTAATGGTTGTAATAACAATAGTAATGGCCGTATCTGCCTGCGTTTTGGTTGCCGGTGATATGAGCGAATTGAACCAGGAACTGGTAAAAGCTGCTAATAATGGAGAACTTGCCAAAGTGAAACAGCTTATTGAGAAAGGGGCTGATGTTAATGTTGTTACTAACGACCGTTTTTTAGGAGCTATTCCTGTGTTAATGGTTGCTACACAGAGGGGGCATATGGACATAGTGCAATTTCTGGTTGAGAATGGGGCCGAGGTTAATGCTCCTACTACTGGTGATGTAGAAGGTGGTACAGCGTTAATGATAGCTTCGGCTAGGGGGCATTTGGATATTGTGAAATTCCTTGTTGAGAATGGGGCTGATGTTAATGCTCGTACTACTGGTGATGTAGAAGTTGGTACAACAGCGTTAATGCTAGCTTCTCAAGAGGGATATTTTGATATTGTGAAATTTCTCGCTGAGAAAGGGGCTGATGTTAAAGCTACTAATAGGGAAGGAAAAACCACGAAAGACTATGCTATAAAAAGTGCTAATAGGCAGGTTACAGATTATATTGAAACGCTCTTAAGGTATAATCCGTTTACTTCCAAATCATATAAATCTACCTTCACCTATTTCACACAAGATGAAAATAATACAAATAAGAATACCCAAGTTCCCACAATAAAGGATCTCCTGAAAAAAAAGAAAAACGGAATAAATGATATCGGTAATTATCAGCAAACAACAGAAGCTCCAGGGAAACATCTCGAGATCACAATTGATCTAGAATTGGAGGAAAACAAAATTGTTTTTAGCTATGGTATAGATCCTCAAAGTGGAGAGAGAAACGCCAAAATTCCCTTATATCAACAGATTTTCACTGAGGACATAGCAAATACTCATGCTTACATAATATTTCCAAAAGAATGGAAACTTTCTGTGGAATACCAGGTAATTGAAGCAATTCAGAATAATGACGGTTCTCATCTCAGCGTTATGACATGCTCGCCGGAAAATACAGAACTCTCTTCACTACTAAGAAACTATAACGCAATATTAAAAGGTAAGTATGAATTAATTGAAAATGGCAAGTCACAATTGGAAAGAGTTGTAGATACTACAAAAGATGGAGATGAAAAAAGAAGAATAGAACAACTACAAGAAAAATATGAGGATTATCAAATCTATAAAATTCCATTTTATATCCCCGAAGGAATAACACAGGCTTATTCCAATATCGGCAGATCACACACAATATATTTTGATAAATCAAGCCTGACCGGCAACGGCAAAATATTCATTGAAATTCCACAAATAATTTTTAAGCAGACTGCATCAGGTGCAAGGAAAGAAGCGAGTCTTGAAGGATTGGCCTATGAAATAGACATCCCTGAAATAGGATTTAGTTATGATAATGAATACCGTTTCATAGAAACATCTACCGGCTTGAAAAAGAAAAAAATTGATTTAGGCGGCGATATAACCATGGAATTCGTTTATGTACCCGGTGGAGAATTTATGATGGGCAGTCCGTCGAATGAAAAACGCAGGTTCCACGATATTAGTCCTCAGCACCAAGTTAAGATAAGTAAAGGTTTCTGGATGGGTGTCTATGAGGTGACTAACTCACAATATCTGCAGTTTATCAAGGAAAGTAGTTACGATAATTACGATGGCATTCGAGAATCAAACGGTAATTATTTAAGGCATATTCTAAAAACTGATTATAATACCTCAGAACAAGGTTCGGATTATCCTGTAATCTGGGTATCCTGGAATAATGCCTGTGCTTTTTGTGAATGGTTAAGCGTAAAAGAGGGCAAAAAGTACCGTTTACCAACTGAGGCGCAGTGGGAATATGCTTGTAGAGCTGGCAGAACCACAGAATTAGATATTAAAGATGACGGTTTGTTTTCAAAATCTTCCGGCGGTAGGGCTTCAAGTATGAGAGGAACTCATTCGGTAGGTCAGAATAAGCCAAATTCCTATGGTTTATATGACATGTATGACAATGTGAGGGAATGGTGCCGGGATTGGTATGGCAGTTATTCAGGTGCTGCCGAAGTGGACCCTAAGGGGCCGAATTCAGGTGACGAACGGGTTGTTCGCGGTGATTATTCCAGAGACATTATCTCATATCGTTGCGCTAAACGCTTCTGTTACCCCCCGGACAATCCGGACAATAAAATCGGATTTCGTGTTGTTTGTGAGAACTAGGGAGAGACCCGAATGGGGATATCTGTAAACCAGGGATAGCCACGAATGGCGGTCGCTTATAAGAAAAAGAAATAGGGTCGACCATATGAAGCAGGTGGATGTTGCTTTCTTTACCTACAGCCCTCATAATAAATGAGAAACTAGGTGAGAAACTAGGGAGAAACTAGGAGAAACTAGGTAGGAGAAACTAGGGACAGTCACCTATTTATGTTTGACAGGTGTTGGTTTTTGTGTTAATTTGGCTTTATGCCAAGATTAGCCAGAGCAGTAGCGGTTGGATTTGCACATCATATTACCCAGCGAGGTAACAATCGCCAGGATGTGTTCTTTGTGGATGATGATCGTCGGGTGTACCTGGAGCTGTTAAAAGAGCAGGCGGACAAATACGCTCTGGAGCTGGTCGGCTATTGCCTGATGAGCAATCATATACACATAGTCGCGATACCGCATGCGGAGGATTCGCTGGCCAAGGGCATCGGCAGGACGCACTTTCGCTATACGCAATATATCAACCGTTTTCATAAGCGCAGCGGCCACTTGTGGCAAGGACGTTTCTATTCCTGTGCGCTTGATGAAAGGCACTTCTGGATGGCCATGAGATACATAGAGCTTAATCCTGTTCGCTCACGGCTCTGCCGTAAGCCGTGGCGTTATGACTGGTCGAGTGCGGCTGTGCATGTTGATGCAAAGGCCCGGTCGGATGTCTTGAATTTGTCGCGTTGGTACGATATGATATCTGCGGTACAATGGCGGAAGGAACTTGCTGATGGTCTTTCGGATTCTGAGCTTGGACGGTTAAGGTTGAATACGCATACGGGCAGACCTTTGGGCAGTGATAGTTTTTTAAGCAAACTCGAAAGGCTGCTTGGCCGAAGGGTCCGTCCACTACCGGTCGGCAGGCCAAGCAAAGATAAGAAAGCCAAAAGAAAAAGAAAGATATCAAAATATAGATGACACTGTCCTTAGTTTCCCTTCCCTAGTTTCCCGGGCGCCAAATACCTCTTCCAAAGGAGTTATTTATGAAGTTCGTTGCTACGATAATTGAATACAGGGAGTACGGTGGGCGAAAAGACTGGTAGCAAGTGCTACCATCCGCATAATCCTTTAGTCTCTTATAAATGAAATTGTGCGCAAAATGGTCACAAAACTTTTGTATAGGCATAAAAAACCCCCTTTCCACCAAACTGGGTTGAAGGGGCCGGTGAAACAAAACTGTACCACGGAGTCCTTTAAAAAGGAGTGGCATAAAGCCTCCTGAGCATAGTCAGGTGATAGCAGGCGTCGGACTCATAACGCACATATTCCCCATTACGGGGTCTTAATAGTGCCGATATTTTATGGTATGTGGATAATGATTTCAATAGCCTTTCAGGTTGCGATTCGTCCGGGTTTGGATCATAGTATTAGTCACGTGTAGGGCCGCTTCAAAGCTGGTGACAAATCGTCTTTTATTTGGCGGCAGATTTGATCGGCCCGGCGGTAGCAGCGAAGCTCTTTAGTAACAGAAAAAGCAATCTCCCTCCCTCGAAAGAGGATGGGAGGGAGATTGTGATCGTGTGAACAGAGAAGATGTTTAGCAGCGGAAGGTACTTTCGTTAAGGCGTCAGCCTTTTGCCTTCCCCTCTTTGGTTCCGGCTCGACCGGGTTAGGGCAATAGAGACAGTTTATAGCAAAACGATTGTGGGGAAAAAGCTGGCCGCTTACTGCTTTATCTTGACGTTGAGGGTAGCGTGTCGTAGATTCTTGTTGTCAATGGGCGCGTTAAAACCAGCCAGTAATTCCTTTCCTTATATACCGAATTTCCTTCATAGTTAAAGACAATTTGGTTTTTTCCATCCTTCAGTTCCAAAGGGATCCAGGTCTGTATTGCTCGGACCGGCGGCGGGGCGAGAATGGGCCATACAAGAGCTCGTCGGAGCCTCGCCGCCGCAAGCCGAGCGGGACATGCCGGCCCATCCCCAGCGCTATGTCAGCCATCCGTCGCTGGAAAACATCGATTACGACGAGTGGCAGCTACTGAGCTCAGCCTGCCCTGAGCTTGTGCCCAAGGTGCGAAGTCGAAGGGTGAGC
>CAYQKF010000153.1:0-11394 GCA_964417935.1 uncultured Pirellulales bacterium | reverse complement strand
GGTCGATCAGCGGAGGCTCGACCTTTGGCACAGGCAACACTCGCTTCGGCTTACTCGGCGCCAACTGCGAGGCCGCGACCTTCAATGGAAGCCGGGGCATCGGCAGCCCCCTCGCGGGAGATATGGATGACATGCGCATCTACGACAGGGCGCTGACAAAGGAAGATATCATACAGGTTATGAGAGGCGACCCGTTAATTGCCTGGGGTCCGAAGCCTGGTAATGGCTCAACACCGTACATCAGGGACGCGACACCCCTTAGCTGGTCGCCGGGAGATAATGCATCGCAGCACGATGTTTACTTCGGGATTGATAGAGACGCCGTTGCCGATGCCGATGCATCTGATACGACCGGCATATATCGAGGCCGACAGGGTGTTACTATTTACACTCCACAAGAAGGCCTTGAATGGGGCGGCGGGCCTTACTACTGGCGTGTCGATGAGTACAATACTGACGCGACAATCAGCAGAGGCAATGTATGGAGATTTACAGTAGCCGACTATCTTACCGTGGATGATTTTGAGGACTACAACGACTATCCCCCCGACGAGATATTCAGTACGTGGATAGACGGATGGGAAGTCCCGACGAATGGCTCTTTGGCAGGACATCCTGATCCTCCTTTTGCCGAGACAAGTATTGTTCACGGCGGTGGTCAATCGATGCCGCTTTATTACGAGAACAATTTCAAATACTCTGAGGCAACCATGACGTTGGTCTCGGCACGTGACTGGACAGAAGAAGGTGTTGGAGTATTGTCACTGTGGTTCAACGGTGATGCGTCTAACGCTGCTGAACGGATGTATGTAGCTCTCAACGGCAGCGCGGTTGTCTATCACGATAATCCAGATGTGGCGTTGATAGATGAGTGGACGGAATGGACTATCGATTTGCAGGCATTTACAGGTGTGAACCTTGCCAATGTCAATACGATTTCTATCGGTTTCGGTGATAAGAACAATCTTCAGGCCGGCGGTTCAGGTATGGTCTTATTTGATGACATTCGACTGTATCGGCCGGCACAACCTGAGCCAGAACCGCAACCGTAAACCGAGATTTAGGTGGCGATTAAGATTGTGTGGTTGATGTAGTGCTTTGTAACACGATAAATGTATGGTAGTTAGTAGTAGATTTGCTTCAATTCGGGGCCTATACCGAATCAATTCGTATAGGCCCCTTTTTCAATGATAATTGATTATTGCGGAAAGCAACAGAAGGTGGAAGACGGAGGACTTTCCAAACTACAGAGCAATTTGAAATTAGGTTCACGATATTAATCTAATCAAAACCTTCCAGCCAGTGTTCAGTAAAGATTTCAAGGTCCCACATATCTACTGAGCCTGACTGGTTGAGGTCTGTGCCCTCGCAATAAAAATTCGCTGCGTTGCAGTTATTCTGTCCCCAGTGGGCAACTAAAAAGGCATAATCGATAAAATTAACGCCATCCGGACAACGAATATCTCCAACTGGAATTAGCTCCAGCAACACGGGATAGTTCATCTCCTCACAGATTGTCCAGATGTTCCAGAAATCCCAGCCGGTGGAAAGAAATATGCTCATCTTCTGCATCTGGACAGTAGTTTTGCCCGTCCCACCGTCGCTGGTTGTCTGGCCGCTGGTTTGGGTATCCCAGAAAGAACGTGACACTATTCCTAAGACCCTTGTGCGTCCCACAAGGCCGCCGACGTATTGACCGCCTGATACGCTGCCTGTTGAGTAGCATTTGTAGGTATTGCCTTGCTCAACTTGTCCTACCAGCCCGCCTACATTTATGCTATTTATACCTCCCTCGACACTGCCGGTGGCATAGCAGTTGGTAACTTCGCTTGATTCGTCGGATGTCTTGCCCACCAGCCCACCGACATTTCTATTGCCTGAGACGTTGGCCCTTGAATAGCTCGTTTTCAAAGTACCGTCGTCAGTTAGTCCGGTTAATCCGCCGACATTCGTATCACCCGAGACGCTGCCGCTTGACCAGCATTTGGTGACTCTGCCGGTATTTAAGCCAATCAGGCCGCCGACATTGGTGCCGCCTGAAACGACGACGCCTCTGGCATAGCAGTTTGTGATAATACCATGATTTAGGAAGCCTATCAGCGAACCTACATCTCTTCCTTGTGCAAAGATATTGGGCCTGAGCAGACCCAAATTGTTGATGTTTCCACCGACAGAACCGAAAAGTCCTGTGTGCTCCTGGGTTGTTGAATTCAGACTGAAATTAGAAATTGTACAATCGTTGCCGTCAAAAGTGCCGCTAAAGTCCTCAATAATATTGTAATCTGTTCCCGCTATGTCGCTCATGTTTACATCTGCTATCAGCATAAAGTGCTTATTCCAGTCGCCGGGATTGGCCCCAATCTCATTCATCTGCTCGGCTGTTGTAATCAGATAAGGGTCGCCGGCCGTTCCGGCCCCGCCTTCGTATTTTGCCTGGACCGGCAGGACAAAAATGCAGATTGTAACGAATATAAGGAGGCCCCCGCTCTTGCTTTCGCCTGCTGCCTCGTCTTGCGACGAGAGTCGCAGAGGCCAGCAAGAAAACGCGGGGGTTAATTTACAGCTTTGTTTGCGAGACCCTGACAGGCTGAAGATTTTACCCAAAATGCTCATATTTGCCCTCCTTCGGACAACAAAGGAATAGTTTATACATTTTGAACTATATAGAGGATACCATTTATAGGAGCTAAGGTCAAGCTTTTTTCGCTCAGAATGATTTGACGGGCTAAAAGAATTCTATTTTTTCTTTTTATGAGGCTTTTTTCGTCTATTCACCTCATCAAAGATTGAACGTTGTGATTCCTGAATAAATAAGCCGGTTCTTTTAAGCAGCTCTTCGTATTCAGCTTTCGATAACAGCACAAATTCACTTAAATGTGCCTTAATGCACTGAGCTTTTTCAAAGTGTCCAAGGGACTATCTTAGCGCTGCGTATATCTTTCTAATAACTCCATCAAGATCTCTATCTATACTATGCTCCCAGATTCTAATAACCCGCCATCCCATACGCCGTAATTTTGTAAACTGCTTTCAGCCGCTTTAGATCTGCGAAAGGTCCTATAACTGCTGGTTTTTGTTATTGCGTTTTCGGTATAATTTTGTGGAGCTTTTGCGTTACCTTTTTCTATAGTAGTGAGACACACACTGTGTATTAGATTGAATATCTGCGCGATTTAGAAATAATACCTTACCCTCAATCCTATCCAGAAATCGTTCTGCTTTTCTCCGTATTCAGTATATGAGTCGCCGATGAGAAAGGTTGTTCTGAGTCGCATTTCTAAATTCTTGACTCCGGTGTACAGCAATTCCGGACCAACAGAAAAACTTTTGTCATTAATATTGAATATTCCTGTCACCGACTGAGTGAAATATAGTATGTCAAAAGGCTCTTTCTGACTGACTCGTAGATAGAGATAGTCTCTCATGGGATTTTTCCTGTTATAGCTTCCTTCGGTTATGTTTGATGCTCTTCTTAAAAGAGAATCATCGCCCGAAGTAAGATACGTATCGTAACCCTGGTCTATGAACGAGAAGTAATCTGTCATTTCACTCTCAGCAAACCCTGTAGCATCGTGAAAATACTCAAAGATATATGTTGTATCTGATTTGGTCAGATATCGGAGGCCAAGCAGATAGCTTGTTGCATCATATTCATGATTAAAGACTGTTCCATCACTGTCGATAAATCTTTTTTTGTAGTCATTGATGAATGCAAGCTCTCCATGAATTTCAAAATTAGAGGTGATGTTCCTGGAAAAATCCATACTGTATCGGTTTGTTTTGCTTTGGCCTGTAAGAAAAATCAAGTCAATATCTGTGTCATAAAGCAGAAAATACATCTTCCCTGCGAAATTCAAGCGGTTAATCTTTCCGAAATCATCATTTACATGGTCATAAACGGGCATCAAAACCGGTGTGAAAGAAAACGTTTTCAATGGACCGTCAAAACTCTTAATGTAATCCGCGGATGCCACTACAAAGCCTTCACGAGCCAGTTCGGGATCGTCGGGGTTTTTAGGTCTGTCCAAAAATGCCACAGGGTTCCATGCGTATCCTTTGCCCCATTTTAACGTTTTTTTACCTATATTGAAATTAAACGTCGATGATGGTCTTAATGACATATAGCCTTCAAAAAGTGTTGTTTCTTCTGACCATCCGAGATAGGATTTTCTCAAGTCCGTGTTGACTATTGCACGAAATTCTGTAGTTCCCTTCTTATAGCTGCCATCTAACAACGCCGTAAAATTGTATTCTTCACGGATATTTTCTTTGTCGCGGTTATACAAATGGAGCTTGTGCAATGCAGAGTTCGTATCCAACCCGAAAAGAACGGGACGAGATTCAAGATATCCCCCGATATGCAACGGTTTTTCTTCTATTTCTGACAAGTCAAAGGAATACTCTTCCTTGGCTAAAGCCATTCCATAAGAAAGTGTTAATAAAATCGCAAATGCCGTCCATAATCTCATTGTCTCAAGGATTCCAGATTTGGCATAAATGTGAGTGTAAAGACTTCATCTTCGAATGTTCTTTTCTTTATCTTTGCGAATATCATCACAGATTTATAGCCTTTATATAAAGGGCTGTCCGTCTCAATAACCGATGGCCTTACTATTTTGTCCCCAAAGTCCTTGGTTTGTTTGAAATAAATTGTTTTTATGAGCATAGAAGCTTCGGTGAGACATTCGACCTTGGTAGGCAGGACTTTGTCTTTATCCACCCACATTTTCAATTTGTCGTATGCTACGGTTTTTGTTTTTGCCTTAAGGCGCAAAACATACTTATCACTCAACTCTTCCATTTTCTCGACAAAATATTCCGCTGCATAATCAAGGCGCAATATGTCGGAGTTATTAAATACCCCTCCCACCACTGACTGAAGGCTTGTTATGCGAATGGGTTTGCCTACATTAGGAATGTAAAGCCACATATTTTCGTCAAGCCTTAAGGTGCTTCTGCCTTTTTCGCTTGCAGGTGAAAGAAATAGCGCTGCAACTTTATCCCTTCCCTTCTTGACGGTAAAAAGCACATACTCTCTTTTTCTGCCGTTAGGCTCGATGTTTATCAGTTTTCTATACGACTCATAGGACTCCGGGTTGAGATTCCTATCCAACTTTATTAGAATCTGATTGCCCGGACTCAAAACTTTCTTGACGGCATCATGAACAATTCCCTGGAGTTTGAAATAATCCGTACCATTACTCCTCATGACCCCAATCATTTTGTCACCAAAGTTTCCAGCAATTACTATAGTTACGCCTTTGTCGGCAAGAAAATCCGCCGTCTGTTGCCCTGCTCCGCGCTGTGCATTTTTGTAAGGGTTGGCAACAACCTCTATTAGTTCGCCCGTACTATCGAATATAAGATAGTAGGGGCAGTGGCCTGCTTTGCTGCTTATAGACGACTTGGGGTCTTTGCCATTCGATGCGACTGCAATTTTCACCGCATTCTTCTGAGCAGCGTAAGCCATAACCGGCAGCAGAAACAGAACGACCAAAGTTGAGAAAAGTGTCTTCTTCATATCAAATTACCTCCTAAACATGTCTCAGCGCGTCAATCGGGTTCATCCTCGATGCTTTATAAGCCGGCTGAAGACTTGCCAATACTGAAATGGTTATTACTATTATTGAAATCACGATAATATCCTGTGGATTTATGCCCGGAGAAAGCAAAAGCCCTTTTTGCCTGCCGAAATTAAAGGTGACTTTGGCAACGTTAAGTACAGAGATAACTGCAACTCCAAGAATGTCTCCAACTACTGCACCAAAGAGGCCCAAGGAGAAACCCTCTATCAGAAACATTGCCACTATTTTCCCGGGCAGTGTACCTATGGCGGCAATAGTACCGATTTCTCTTATCCGTTCGTACACTGCCATAACCATAACATTCATTATGCTTATAAGTACTATGGCTATAAGCATAAGCTTTACAAAGAAGGTCATAATGTCTATCATCCTCGCGACATTATAGAATGGAGAAAGCTTTTCCCACGTGTGCACCTCAAATGCCGGCCCACCTTGCTTGTTTAGTTCGTTCGAGAGTTTATACTTGAGTTTATCAAACACCCCGTGGAGTTCGTCAAAATCCCTCAGCCTTATGGCAATTTCGCTTATCTCCATCGTATCCATTCTCAGGATTTCCGTAGCGTCATCCATGTGGATATATCCATCTCTGCCCCCGGGACCTGTAACGCTTTCAAGTATTCCCCCGACCCGAAATTGTTTCCCATTAACAGAGCCGTTCCTATTAGTTGCAATGACAACAACTGTGTCACCAACCTTGACCTTCATTCCCTTTGCAAGGAGTTCAGGCACAAGGATTTCCCCTGTTCGTATGGTTTTTTCTCCTTCTCTTATCCTTGAGAGAAACAGTGGAACAGTCTTGACTTCATCTTCAGGATAAACGCCGTTGAGTCTTACGTTGGTTGTTTCAACAAAGTTACTGAACATGCCGCCAAACTTTATTCTCTTTGAATATGCCTCTATGTCGGGAATCTCATTTATTGCCTTCTCGACTTTTTCAAAGGTTTTCGGACCCATATTCAATGTAAGAGGCAGGCTGTCTATGGACGCCACATAACCCTTTTTGTGTATCTGGATATGCCCGAGAAATGAGTCTGTTATCTGCCCAATCATCATATTCTTAAAAGAACCTGATACCGAAATAAACACCAGCACAAACACAACTCCTATGGCAACCAGTGAAGCTGTAAGCAGTGTTCTTCTTTTGTATCTCATTAGATTTCTTACGGCGATTTTAAATATATTCAACATTGCTTTTTAATCCCTTCCATTAGTCAGCTCTCCGTCTTCCAACGAATATATGATTTCAGCCTCTCCAACGATTTTCTGGTCATGGGTTGAAAAGATAAACGTTGTGCCAAGCTCGTTCTTCATCTTTTTCATAATGTCGATAACCATATATGCTGTTTTGTGATCGAGATTGGCTGTCGGTTCATCCGCTAAAACAAGCTTTGGATTTGTAACTAAGGCCCTCGCCACAGCCACCCTTTGCTTTTGGCCGCCTGATATCTGGTCGGGATACTTGTTCTTCTTTTCGGCCATTCCTACTGCTTCAAGGAGTGCGAGAATGCGTCTTTTCCTTTCACCCGAAGGGGTGTTTTGTACCATAAGAAGTGGATAACCCACATTTTCATACACCGTAAGCACAGGAATAAGATTGAAATCCTGGAATATGAAGCCGATTTTCCTGCCCCTGAAAGCTGCAGCCATCCGCGTATTAAGACCTGAGACATCTGTGTCATCTACCATCAGGATACCCGAAGTTGGCTTATCCAGACAACCAATGAGGTTTAAGAGAGTGGTCTTGCCGCTGCCGGATGGGCCAACGAAAGAGACAAAAGAGGCCGGTCCAATTTCAAAATTCAAATCCTTTAATGCCTCAACCTTTAGCTCTCCCTTTGCATACGCCTTTGATAAATTGTTTGCTGTTACCAAGCTCATAAGCTTATCCATCCAAAATTTTTTAGTGTATAAAAAAGCAGTTCGCAAGCAGAACTTATTGCGTCCCTTATATTTGACTACGCCCTTCTACCATGTCGATGACTGAGGTACTCCCTCTTGTCAATACAAAAAAACTGTTATTCCTGTCAAAACAAATTGTTACCAAATTTTAGACCGGTTCTCCAATACTTGTCCTTACAAAAACCGAAGGACTCACCTCAAATCTGACTAAATCTTTCTGCTCTCTGTGGCCAAAAATTACCAATCCCAAAATTTCCATCAATCAAAAGAATTCTGCGCTAATCAGCGAAAGCGCTGGCTCCGTTTCCGGATTTCTGCTTCCCCGCACCTTTCGGGAAACTTGTGCCCGCGCAGGCGGGTATCTGTGGTTAACACTACCCATACTATCCAGCCATGTCAAGCCTGTCCTGAACAGCGTCGAAGGGCCATTTCCTAAAATAACCCCACGTGATGCAAACCTCTCAAATATTAAAATCCCTCTGATAGCAAACAGCACAGTCCACCAAAACATTTTACCGACAAAACCGGACAAATAAAAGACAAATCCCGCAATCTCCCATCGAAACAAATAATCAATAATCAATCATCAACTTGTGCCTGCGTAGAGCTTGCCCTGATCGGTGAGTGGTTATCCGTGAAATCCGTGGTCGCTTTAATCCGTTTAATCTGTGAAATCCGTGGTCGCTTTAATCCATTTAATCTGTGAAATCCGTGGTCGCTTTAATCCGTTTAATCTGTGAAATCTGTGGTCGCTTTAATCCATTTAATCTGTGAAATCCGTGGTTGCTTTAATCCGTTTAATCTGTGAAATCCGTGGTCGCTTTAATCCGTTTAATCCGTGAAATCCGTGGTTCCCACCCCGGCCAAAGAAAATCAAGCAGATTTCCCCCAATAGATACGAAAATACTCAATACGCAATACGCGATACGCAATACGCTTTTAGCCTGTCCTGAGCGCAGTCGAAAGGCAATACGAGTTTCGACTCACGGACATTTTTAACGAATTGTCTTGAAATTTAACCTGTTTTATGGTATAATATCCCCATGTTAGCCAGCAGGCTAACATAAACGCCAGCAGGCGAAGATAACTGCCAGAAGGCCCAGCCAAGCTTGTCCCCGAATGTCTTAGTCGGGGATCCAGATTAGAGTTTAACCAATTTACCCAATTTAACCATTTAACGACTCACAATGAACCACAAAATACGCAATACGCCGGAGTTTACCCCCAATTTTAGCTTGCTTGCTTTTCTGTCGGGGGAAATACAATCTACGAAATATTACGTACGAATTTATCAGAGAATTATGCAAAACAAACCCAATTTCCAAAACAGTCAAATGAACTTAAGCTTCTATTCAACAAGGGATTATGAAAATAAACGCAATTGGACACTTGGTCAAAACAAACCCAAAACAAACCCAATTTCCAAAACGCCCAAATGAATGTAAACTCACTTATAACAAAGGATTACAGAAAAAACGATGATTTCGTAGTCCGAAAAAACAAACCCAATTCAAACCCAATTTCCGTAAAGCCCAAAATGAACGCAAACTTATTTGTCACAAAGGATTATGAGAATGAAACCGCCTTCCGGCTCCAAAAAAACAAACCCAATTCAAACCCAATCAAAGCCTGTCCTGAGCGCAGTCGAATGGGCCAATTTCAGAATACTACCCCGTCGTTGCGGCAAGCTTCTTTTGCTCATCAAAAGTCCAGGGTCGATTCACCTTTGGGTAAGTCAAAGCAGACCGTAACGTCCCGGCCCTGCGTATGCCAGGTATGGCTTTGCAATTGCAGTAGTTTCTTTACACGCCGTAATCGAACAGGATTGTTGTTGGCCATCAGCTTAGGAAGGGTTGGCAAATCAATCTTTATTCGCACAGTAAATCGCTTTGTAGCAAAGGGGGCGTTGAAGGTTATACGGCCGCCCTGTTTGTCAATCTGTGTCAGCTCCTTAGCGGCCCAATATCGAGAAATCTCGCTAAGCTTCATCCAGAGCAGATTATCATACTTAGAGTGGATTCGCCGGACCACTTCTTTGAAGATATTAAAGCCGATTTCCTCGCCGTTGAAGTATATGCCCGGCCAATGGCAGACGAGTATTGCCGGCTCGCCTTTGTCGATGACCTGCGGCAGCCGGCCGCTTTTGAGGTCTTCGGTGATGAACTTATCGACCGAGCCGGGATTTAGTCCGTCCCAGCCGCCGAACCAGTCGCCGGTACAGCCGATGATGGACACAACGCATCTCGGATTATCACCCTCAAGGCCGGATGCGTACTGTACAAGCGGAGCGACACTACGTTCATCGGTAAATAGGTCGCGGAAGTAATGCGGAATCTCGGCCTTGAATACATCACGGCACGACTGCAGCGTGGCCTTGGCGAGGTTGTCGCGGTTCTGGCTGCCGAAGCCGCCAGGCGTCGTTATACCTTCGCACGGCAGGCCGACGTTCTTCAGGATTCGCAGGGCGTAGGCCATGTAGTCGGCGAGTTCATCGGCGGATTTGTCTTGGCTCCAACCGGCATTCTCGATGTAGTAGCCGGTTCGTTCGGGATAGGGCCGACCTGTCCTGGTGTCGATGACCCAGGTGTGGGTGATCATCTCCGGATGTATATCCCAGTCGGGCATCATGAATTCGCGGACAAGCTTAAGGCTGTCATCCAGCTCCTTATGCGACCAGCCGGGAAGACAGCGGTCCATCCAGCCGACGCAAGCTGGGTACGGGACGATGCTGTATTTGCCCTTGACACCGTGTTCGCGGCACCATCGGCCGAACTTGCGGACGAACGAATCAGGTATCTCGCGCGGCAGGCTCCGCCAGTCCTGCTTGTACCTGTCCGGCCAGGCCGTGGCAAAGTGCGGGATGCCGAAGTGTGCCATGTTCACTAGGCAGGTCGAATCGTCGATAATGAAACTGACCGGCACCCGGTTCTGCGGGTTGAGCACTGTAACATCGGCAGCTTGGGTTGGCCGTTCGCCTTTGTCCTGGGCCATCACAGGTCTGCTGCGGATAACAGAAGCGGCGCCTACGGCTGCCATCGCTGTTATCTTTACAAAATCGCGTCGGTTCATTTGTTTTTGCTTGTACATTTCATGTCCTCCAATAGACTTAGAAAATAGAGTTATGCAAAATTGAGGTTAGGCATATATTATTTAAGAAAATCAGGTTTTTGATTTTATTAAATAATCAAATATCTGCTTGCTGGTCAATAATTTATCGTTTGAAAAGAAAAAATTACAAGACAATTTTTCCTTTTCAAAGTATGCCTAATCTCGATTTTGCAGAAGACTATTAAAAACGATACACTATTTTGAAAAAAGCTGCACGGACTTTTTCGCCGTCAACTTCATAATCATTGAGCAGGAAATACAGGTCGGTATTATCCTTCATTGGCCAGGAAAAGAGCAAGGTCAGATTGTGACGGTCCTCTGAAGTTTGCTCGGCGATGAACTTGATAGTATAGGAATTTGTAATAATAGCGAAAATAGGTAATGTGGCTAAAAAGGTTCCGCCGAAGGCGGTTAATTAAATTCTTCCATTCCAGGGAAAGGTATATTGTGTAACCGAGCGCCATAGCCAGATGTCCTCATTACCGTTTTCTTCTTTTACGCGGTAGTTGCCGTTGAAGGTTGTAACCAGGCGTTCGGTAATTTTCATAGGTTTTTCCAGGGAATATTCTTTATAAGGTTCTTCTTCATAAACGCCTCTTGCAAAGCCGACACTTACCGAATTCCATACATCCACATCCTCATTATACTTGACTCTGATGATATCGTACCAGTTCTGATATGGTGTATGAAACGTATCGCATCGCCGGGCAGGGCTCACAGACTATCGGCCCATTTTTTTGCCGACAAGACATTGACTGTACGAGAGATTCTGGTAGAATACTTGTTTGAGAATCAGACATTT
>CAYQKF010000152.1:0-11563 GCA_964417935.1 uncultured Pirellulales bacterium | reverse complement strand
CAATTGAAATCTTGTGTACCGTGTGAGCTATAACTATGTTGCGCTGTAGTACTAATTAGCAGTAGTATAATAACAATTGCAGTAAATCCTAAGATTTTTTTAGGTATTTTTGTTATCAATAAAAAGAGAGACTTTATGATTTCGGATGTTATAATAAAGCTTCCCAAACCAGCAATTGTTACAGTGTATTCAAAATTTGCGTCTCGTGTATAGTCACGATAGATTGATATAAATTCGGCATTTATAACTGTACCACCCATACCAGAAATATGTTTATCTTCCGTATAAATAGGATAGCCAAACTCAAAGTGAAGTGATACATATGGAAGGTCTTTTGAGTCACGTTTACAAAGTTCATTTAATTTCTTTGAGTCTTTATGCTTTAGAAAATTAATATATTTTCTGTATTCATACCAAGCTTCACGCAAATCATCTTCGGGTATATTTCCTTTTTTACTTATAAAAGGGATTTTTTTTTTGATTTCAGTATCTAAGTATATAGGAGCGATGGCTGTTGCCGTTTTGGTTTGCAGGATTTCAAGAAATTGAGTTAGGGCATTTTCTTTCTTTCTTTTTTGGGTCAGCCAAATCAGGTCTTTGATGATAATATTTGCATCAACGATTAAGTTAAGCTGTAAAGGTGGAGAGATTATGGATTCTAATTGAGGATTTGTTTTGATAAGTTCAAAAACTAAAGGGAAAACTGAATTATGTTCGTGAATTATTTTCTTCATTTTTTTAACATAATAATATAAAACGCGATAAAGCCCGTGAGATAGGTAAAGCAGGCATCTCACGGGTTAAAATGATTGTATGCTACGATTATGCTAATATCAACAATATTGTGTTGTCCTTCAGTTGTTTCTAATGAATCTCCCCACCCCGTTATTGAACGAACTTATTCAACTCGTGTCTTGTACTTGCAGCGTGAACACTCGTGTGTGGCATTCTCGATCTTCACGAAATCTGTCGGAACTGGGCTCATGTAGAACGGCCTGCCTGTGGTGGAGCAATTTGGGCAAGTCGGGGCTTGCTGGGAATTTGCCGATGATGGGGCTTTAAGGTTCTCGATTTCGCACTTTAAACGCTGGATTTCACAACGGAGGTTCTGATTCTCCTTCCGGAGTTCATCAATCCACTTGTTCAGCTCTAGGGCTTGAGGATGAGGGATGAATTTGGAGATTGTCTCGATCAGTTTTTTGTAGTCCATCTCTTATCCTTTATCTTCCATTGCGGAGTATCTGGGACAGCGCTGGCGGGCCACCCCCAGCAGCCGCTTGTTAGATAACCCATTTTCGATCACTTCATTTGCACTGGAAGACCTTTGATCTCTCTACATTTGATGACATAAGGCCCATCACTGACCATCCAAAATTCAAATCGCCACTGGATATCGGCATCTGGAGCAGTCCGATTACCAATGACCTTAATAGAGACGATATCATCTGCCTTAAGATTATTGAAGATGTCATGGGCGGTGATCTTTGGGTTGACTGGCACTGATACACTTGGATGAGTGAAAGTCAGGTCTACCATACCACGGATATTGTCATCTATAGACAAACTAGCATTGATGGTCTTTCCTTGCATTTCATGGACAGACTCATACTTAATATTCGTAACGCTGGTGTATTCATAATATTTATCTATCATTCTAGATTCCCTTCTTTCTACAAAATCCCAAAAATCGCGGGTATAACTTAATTATTTCACCCTTTCATTGAGGTGTTTTCGTATATCGTGAAGCGTATCTCGTGTTGTTTCCGCTCGCAGATGCCTCACGCCTTTAATCCCCGGTTAGATAACGCCTTGCTATCTCACAGGGCAGGGATAGAAAATAACAGAAAAGAAGGGGAAAGGCAAAGGATTTTAGTGGATTAGAGAATTAGTGATTAGAGAATTAGTGAGTGGTTAATTAGGTTATCAGATGAACAGGAAATCAGGGTGGAGGTTATCAGGACAGGAGGGTATCAGGTACAAGAGCAGAAGACGGAAAACAGAGGTCGGAAGACAAAATTAGTGGATTAAAGAATTATAAGATTGGAGGCAGATTAGGGCAACCACGTGGGGTTGCCCCTACGTTCGGGTACAAGCAACCCCGTGTTGCCAAGAAAATTAGGCACACCCATATTTTTAGCCGAATGAAGTTCTAAAGTCTTGCCCTACTGCCAAGTGGTAGTGGCTCCGGCCGGTTCTATTCGGAATCTTCCGGAGTATTACCCATCAGAGGGACATACCATTTAGGGCGTTCGGGTCTGTTTGTTGAGTCGAGCAGTTCCTGCCAGGCCTCGTCGGTGAGTCGGTCGCTCATGGGATGCTTGAACTCGTAGTATGAAAGTACAGGGCCGGCTGCTAAGAAAACCGAGCCGTCCGCACCGTAAGGTGTCCTGTGGAGAGACGGGCAGGCCACGATAATCAGGTCCACGTTCCCCACGGCTTCCTCGACGACCAGACCTTCCAGAGAATAAGTGTGAACATCTGCTATGAGTGTAGTCTTGAGACCTTTTTCCTCAACCCCAACGACAGCCCCTTCGAGTTTTTTGGCAAAGCCTCTGATATACTGATAATCGTCCTCAGAGAGAGGTTGATTCGTCAGCTCCTTATTGGTGATTTTGATTAATCTGTTCAGTATGGTCTCGAGGTTTACCAGCCGTTCCGTTGCCGTGGCCGAGAGTGCATTGAGGTCGCTGAGGCCCCGCCTTGTCATCTGAGTCAGTGCCAGCAATCTGCCATAGAATTCAGGCACAGGTTCGACGTAGCCGGTTACCATCGGAGGAATGCTTACTCTTGGGGGTGTGTAGCTCTGTTTGGCGTAGAGGATGGTATCGTGCCGCAGCTCGGTCCACGAGGCCAGGGCGGAGTTAAGCTCCTTCTTCTGCCAGGCCTGTGTTCGCATAAAGTTAGGGTATCCTTCACCGAAGTCCTCTATCAGTGCCCGTAGCGAATACAGCCAGCTCCAGTAAAGGTTTCTGTTCCAGTCGTTGACATCGAGCGCATCAAATTCATCCTTAAGCTCGTTGAAGCGTAGCCAATAGTCGATGTAGTCGGTGTCACCCTCTTCGAGAAGAATTGTCCTGGCGCGGTCCGAGCCTAAAATGGCCATAACGTCCAGCCCTCGCGGATAACAGCGTTCCCAACTGACGCCCGAGAAACCGCATGTGAAGGGTTTGGAAACCGCATTGCCGGTATAGTAGGACACTTCGGGAGAGACGAGGTGCTGAAACATATACGAATCAGGGATGAAGCGCTGGCCCATAAAGCGCATGCCCTTGGTCTTGTCGAGTACCTCATTAAGCGACTCAGGTGTAAAGGGCGGGACCACCCATATATCGCCGGTGCCGCCGTATATCTTTGGCGACCGCAGCAGGGCCAGCTCGACCTTCAGTGCAAAGAAATCGTCCTCATTTTCCAGCATTGTGACCTCGAAGCTGCTGCCGAAGAGCTTATTTATGACCTCGATGTATTCGTATGGTGTGAGGTCGTCCGCAAGGCCGACGTAAAAGGCTGTAACGGCGTACATTCTGTCCCAGACTTCCCGGCCGGTGCGTTGGCCAACCTGGACTTTTTCGATTGACCTTGCCAGTAGTACGGCCTGGATGGTTTGGATTTTCGCATCCTCAATGCTGATAAGCGCTTCGCCCAGCGGCCCCCAATTCTCGGCGCCTTTTAAGAGGAACGCCATCCGCCCATACCACATTAGTGTCCTGAAATAGCGCTTGAGCTGCTCGCTCCGGGTGTAATGGCCCCTCGGCACATACTGCGAGTAGTCTTCCTCATATATGAAGATGTCGCTGTTAGCAAACCCGACGTGAGCGTCGATCTTGGCTAATTCACCTGCGAGAGGTTCAGCTACCAATTCCGGCACCTGAGCATTTGGGTCGATGAGCTTTTTCGCCACGGCCAGGTAGGCTACGTTGCGTTTTGCCGCCTCTTTAAGCTCGCCGGTATATTGTTCGTGCAAACTAAGTGCTTCATCCAGCAGCGCCGTTGTCAGGTCATGGATATCTGCGCAAAACTCACGTTCTTCAATGTCCTTTAACGTTTCATCGAACTGGATATGATAAAGGTGCAGCAGCGTATCGGCCGTAACGAACAGAGGCACATCCATCTGGCGCAGATACTCGTACGGTTTTACGATATCGTTTTGGTCGGGAAAATTGTATTCGGTAATGGCAAAACCATTTTGTTCGAGCAGCGGGGCGACGCTGTTTAAGCCAAATCTGGAATCCATATCAGCGTAGTTTTCAACGGCTCCTAAGTCGAGAGGGAGAGCATAGCCCGTTGCGTTCGGCTCGATGGGATTGTCGTAGGGGACGTAATATTCGCTTAATCCTGGTTTTTCGGTTTTGCCGTTGTCTGCGGATTTGAGCCAGTTGTCAATGAATAGCGTAAGGTCATTTATGTCCACAACACCGTTTCTGGTCAGGTCGGCACCGTCGCAGAAGTCCGGTTCGCCGCAGCCGGTTTGGCGCCAATGGGAGATGAATATAACAAAATCATCGATATCAATATCATTATCGGCGTCGAGGTCGCCTCGCAGACACTCCGAGATGGTATTTTGTTGAATGCACCCGTTTCCCTGCATACAGATAGTAACACAATAAGGATTCATTAGCCCCCGCACCCGGACATGGTCACCCACATTGAAGTTTCCCGTGTTGTCCAGGACGTACAATCCGCCTGTATCAGCTTGAAACAGTACGCATTCAACGCCCTGCACGAGCACACCGCAGTCGTCGAAATGGCCGGGGACAAGCGAGACTATAAGGTCATTAGTGATTGGAACGAAATAAGACTGCACGGTTATCATATTCTCAAGAGGCATACTTGCCGGCAGTGGCAAAGGGATGGGATTAGCGGACGCCAGTGTAGCGGCTACCAAAATAATGTATAAGATAGCAGTTGTTTTTATCATCTGAAATGTCCTCCTGCAAAAAACCTATATATTATTATATTATTATCTGAATTTTACCACAAAACCAACACGAATTCAAGTAAAAGAGCGTTTGATTTGCTATTTTTTGGTACATGAGATGGCCTCACAGCAATTGGCCAGCACCAAAACGGCATGAGCCGAAGCTCTTTTGGTGCCGGACACGCCTAATTGGTGCGGGAGACTTCTCGGACGTAGGGGCAATTCGCGAACTGCCCCCTACCTTACGGCTAAAGGTTATCTTATTTTAATGCCGATGATATTATGGCGGAAGGTGTTTAGCAAATGATGAACTTTCGTTCATACCCGCTGGCACGAAACACGAACAGCGAGCAACGAGAACCGAAATATGCTCTCGATACAGAAGCAAACTGTTAGAAAATTCGACCCAGCAGCGCTGGGTACCGATCAAAACCCGCCGTTGACGGGCGAAGGTACGGGCGGTTCGCCGCCGCCGTTTACTTCGCAAAACGAAGCAGCGGGGCCCCCTACTTTATGTCAAAGCGTTAGGGGCTTTCTGGATTATCTGACTGTCGAGGCGGGTCTGGCCAAGAACACGGTTTTGGCCTATGGCCGTGACCTGAGAAGTTTTCTGAAATACTGTAAATCCAACAAAACCAACCAAATACGGCAAATAAAGCCGGTCCTTATCCAAAACTATCTGCGAGTGCTTACTCAGGAGCAAAAAAGCGAAAGCTCGATTAAGCGTTCGCTGGTGGCCATAAGGATGTTCCTGCGGTTTGGCAAACTTACCGGCCTTGTCGAGGACGACCTGACCTCAATGCTTGAAAGCCCGAAAGTCTGGCAGAAACTGCCATGTGTTTGCAGCAAACAACAGGTTCTTGAGCTTTTGAATGCACCATGCCCGGAAGAGCCTTTTTACCTTCGTGATAAGGCGATGCTTGAATTGCTCTATGCGACCGGAATCCGTGCCAGCGAGGTAGCGGGGCTTAAAACCTCAGACTTGAACCTTAATATCGGCTACCTGCGCTGCCTTGGCAAAGGGAACAGAGAACGCGTGGTCCCAATGGGCAAAGTTGCCATCGCAGCGATAGAAGAATATCTGACAAAGCTGCGGCCGAGGCTGGCTGGTAGGGGCAGGCCTACGTGCCTGCCCAAGGCAACCACATTGGGTTGCCCCTACAGCGGCGATTTTCTGCTGCTTTCCCGAACAGGTCGGCCTATGAGCCGTATTGAGATTTGGAGGTTGGTCAAAAAATACGCGGTTCGGGCGGGTATGCCCAGAAATTTAACTGTGCACACATTGAGACATTGCTTCGCAACGCATCTGCTAGCCGGTGGGGCCGATTTGCGAAGCCTCCAGGAGATGCTCGGCCATGTGGACATAGCCACTACCCAGATATATACGCACGTTGACCAGGAAAGATTAAGAAAAATTCACCGAAAATTCCATCCGAGACCTTGATTGGTGAGTGGTTAATTGGTGAGTGGTGAGTAAATTGAGTTTAATTAGCCAATTAACCATTTAATAAAAAAAAATAACCAATTGACTTGGATATAGTTTATAGGTTATTATATGATAGTGAAGTTGATGGGCTGCAGTTTCCTCAAGGTCATCCGGATGAGCGCTAAGAAATTATATTTGATAATATTGATGTTGGTGATAGGATGCCAGCAAGGGGGAATTGTTACCAATAACCCGGCCTTTGGAGTTAATGCTGCCAATGGAGCACGCAAGGAGGCTAAACCTGATGAGCAATTGGAAATCAACAAAAATGCCCTTCTTGAAGGCCCGAGCGAAGAGATACGCATAAAAGCGGCGACTGTGATGTTGGGTAGTGAAAACCCCTTAGACAGAGAGATTCTTCTTGATGCGCTGAAGCAGACAAAGAACAGTGCGGCTCGTATGGCTGTCTGTAAGGCATTGATTCAGGCCAGGTCGGTAATAAATAACAAGGAAGATTTTATCCAGCCCCTGCTTGGTGTTTTTGCCACTGAGATTGCTGAGGAAGCCCAATTGGCTGCGGATGCAACGTTGATTTTTAAGTATGAGAAAATCGGGGAATCGCTCGAAAATATAACAACAGATGCCTCAAAGCCTGTCAAGACGAGATTAAATGCCATCCAGGCATTGAAACGTCAGCCGGATATGGAGGCAACTATAAGACTTATAAGGCTGGTTGACGACCTTAATAAACAAGTGGCTGCCGAGGCAGAAGAGGCGTTGCATTCTCTGGGCATACCGGTCGGCGAAAACTACTGGACGCGTGAGCAAAATATCATTGAGCTGCGGAGCAAAGGAAAAGACGTATTCCTGCGGGACTGGCTGATTCACCAGGAAGCGCTGCTGCGCGAGATGAGAACCAAGTTGAACTCTTGGCAAAAGAGGTATCTAACAGAGTTGGGCAAAAGATACGACGGCATCAGTGATGATACGGCCAGAGGTAAGTTTTTGGCTGAGCATTTGGGCAGCTCAGAAGCGATAACCAAATTATGGGCGCTGGAAAAGGTCTCTCAATGGAGAAAAGGCACGAACCCAAAATTGCCGACGGAACTACTTGAGCCTATTTTGGTTAATTTGATTTCGGATCCAGACAGAGATGTTCGGCTAAAGACAGTTACGCTGTTGTCTTTGATGGTGGATTTAAATTCGGCTCAACGGCTATTATCTCAGCTTGAATCCGAACCTGACGAGCAGGTCAAAATCGAATTATTGGATGCGCTCGGGGGAGCATGTTCATACGCCCTTTTGCCTTCTTCACCGGTCAATATTTCACCGGAAATAAGAAAAGATGCCCTGGAATTGGCGGCGAAATACCTTTCTGATGAGGATGCGGCAAAAGCTCGAAAGGGAGCGGAAGTTATGAGAAAGCTGCTTGAGCCGAAGGGATTAAAGCCGGAGGAGCTCGACGGGTATCTTGCTAAGCTTGTTACAAGATATAACCTACAAGAGAAGAATCCTGACGGTGCACTACGTGGAGAGCTGCTCAGCGCAATGGCTGGTTTATGCACACAGGGCAGCGCCGGCAAGGCCAAGGCAGCTATGCTTTTTAAGCCTTTATTTGAAGAAGGCCTGAATGACGACACAGATTTTGTCCGGGAAACAGCGGTGGATGGGCTTATCTATATCGACCCAACAAGTGCCCTTAAGAGATTGAGAAACGATATTTTTATCAATGACCCCAGTATTGTATTAAGGAAGAAACTGATAGAACTCGCCGGCGGGTTCGGCGGCAAAGAAGATTTGACCTGGCTGGTGGAAAAAATAGGCTCAAACTCCGAAAGTGGACCGGCCTGGCAGGCGATGCTCAAGATATTTAATGGCTCAGATTCCGGCATTCTGAATGAATGGATGGACAAATTCACCTCGCAAAGCAGCAAAAAGTTATCCGACCAACAGAAAATTGCTTTTCTTAAGATAGCGGAGACAAAAGCCACCGGCGAAAACAGAACAAATATGCTCAAAAGTGTTAGAGAGAAGCTGGCTGAGCTTTATAAAAGAATAGGCCAGTTTGAACGGTCGGTGGAGTATTTAGACAGGCTGTACAAAACTGCCGGGACCACCGAGGAAAGAGAGGCAATCCTGCCAAACTTATTGGATGCGTACTTGAGAGGTTCAAAATTGGAACTTGCAGCCGAATTGGTGAGAACATGCTTAGCGAAGGAAGATTTGAGTCCAGAGAACGCTGTTCTGGGCTCAATTAACAATTATCTGAGCAAACCGCCCCCCGGAGCCGATCCCAACGCAGTCTTAAAAGCACTGAGCGGAGTAAAGGTTTCCGGGGCCAGGCCGAAGTGGCAAGAATGGCTCAAAAACCAGACAGACCGTCTTGGTAAAGGTAAAGTGGAGGAAAAACCTGCAGAAGCCGTCAAGCCCAAAGAGGAATAGATAGCAATTCCGCAGTTGTTTAGAGCCTATCCGAATAACCCGCTCTATTGCGGCCGGCTGCAAAGCCCGATGCCTGCGTTGTCGGCCAAAAACGTTCTCAACGTGGAGAAAACCACGCATCCGAGCCTTTTTGGCCTGCCGCCTTGGCCTCGGGCTTTTCGCTCGGCCTCATAACGACCCGGTTATTCGGATAGGCTCTTAGATTCAGTTAATAGTCGAGTTTGCTGGTTAAACTGTTGCTACCCTGTAGTCTGTCAATTTAGCGATAGGTGCAGGTGTTTGTGCGTTGTTGCGGTGGGACGAGAGCCGCTTGGGTTTAATTTCTTACAAAAAAAAGGAAAAAATTTCAATTTTTCGTATTTTTTTTGTTTTTTATGGTTGCATTCTTAGGTTTATTTCGATAAATTATTTAGTTTACATAAAAAAGCTATTGAAGAGTTATGGATTCCTGCGCTATCAGTGTATATAAATTGAGCAGGAATAAAGGGATATTGTTTTTATTTTTCGGCTTTTTAGCCGGGGCAAAAGCGTGGTTTCTTATTCGATTCACTGCGAGAAGCCTCTGCTTTTCGTAGCTGCTACTGTAGTGAGGTAGCTACACTACGTGGCGCCCTACTCCGCCGTAGTAGATACGGCTACGAAGGCTGGACGAGTTCGCAGAGCAAAGTAGGGACGGTGAGTCGGGCAGTGAAATTACTATTTAAATTTTGCGGCGTCTTGGTCAGCCAAGACGTTGTTTCTTGCCCGGTTCACCGGACCAAGAAGCCGACGGGCTGCCAGTTGCTGCTGTAGCTCAGTGGTAGAGCGCGTCCTTGGTAAGGACGAGGTCATGGGTTCAAGCCCCATCAGCAGCTAAATGCAAGCTGGTCAAGCTGGGGCAGCTTGTCCAGCGTCAAGACGGTGCGAGCCTTGCAGTTCTGCTGCAGGGTAAATTAAGGCTGTTTTGGTGTTGGAGAAGCAGGGACCCTGGCTGTGAATTGATTATAGGCATAGTGAAAACAGTTTTTTGGGAAATCAGATAGGGACAAGTAAATACTAACCCTGTACATTGGAGGTTTATATTAAGATGGCTAAGGCGGTATACGAACGGACGAAACCACATATCAATATTGGCACTATCGGCCATATTGACCACGGCAAGACGACGTTGACGGCTGCAATCACGATGCGGCTGGCACATAAAGCCGGTGGCGGTAATATCAAGAGATTTGATGACATCGACAATGCCCCGGAAGAAAAAGAGCGCGGTGTTACAATAAATACTGCACACGTAGAGTATGAGACGCCTAAACGTCATTACGCTCACGTCGATTGTCCCGGACACGCCGACTATATCAAGAATATGATTACCGGAGCGGCCCAGATGGACGGGGCTATTTTGGTAGTGGCAGCAGGCGATGGCCCGATGCCCCAGACTCGGGAGCATATTCTGCTTGCCCGTCAGGTTAATGTGCCCAGTATTGTGGTTTTCCTGAATAAAGTGGACCAGGTTGACGACCCCGAACTGCTCGAACTGGTCGAGTTGGAGATAAGAGACCTGCTGAACAAATATGAATTCCCCGGCGATGATATTCCTATTATTAAAGGGTCGGCTTTAGCGGCGATGGACAGTGAAGGTAAGGATGATGAGGCCTGTAAGTGCATCGATGAGCTGATGGTTGCGGTTGATGATTATTTTCCACTTCCTGAGCGTGAAGTTGACAAGCCGTTTCTTATGCCGGTCGAGGACGTTTTCAGCATCAAAGGTCGAGGTACAGTCGGTACAGGCAGGGTTGAACGTGGCAAAATCCACACCGGCGAAGAGATTGAAATCGTCGGGCTTGCAAAGGAAACTCGCAAGACGGTCGTTACCGGCGTTGAAATGTTTAACAAAACGCTGAATGAAGGTCAGGCCGGCGATAATGTTGGCCTGCTTCTGCGTGGCGTTGAAAAGAAAGATTTGGAGCGGGGACAGGTTGTTGCGGCACCAGGTAGTATTACTCCGCATACTAAGTTTCATGCTGAAGTCTATGTTCTGACAAAGGAAGAAGGTGGTCGTCATACACCGTTCTTCGCAGGCTACAAGCCGCAGTTTTATTTCAGAACAACGGATGTTACCGGTTCTGTTCATGCGCTAATGAGCAGGGAAGGAAAGAGCGCAGAGATGTGTATGCCGGGTGACAATATAGCGATGGAGGTGGAGATTATTTCGCCAATCGCTATGGAGGACGGCCTTCGCTTTGCTATCCGTGAGGGCGGTCGGACGGTCGGTGCCGGTGTGGTAACTAAGATTCTTGCCTGAACATCTCTGAGTAACTTCTGAAGGGAACTACGGGCGCCAAAAACCAGGACGCTGCGACCGGCAAAGTGTATCCAGGCGGGCATCTGCGGAATAATCAGAAGTTTCTTAAGTAAGTGGGCCTGTCTGGTGGGGATGAACCTTATGGCTAAAAAGAAGAGCAAAAGGGAGTATGTCTGGCTTGAATGCAGCCAGTGCAGAGAGAGAAACTATCGTACAAATGTTAGTGTAGCCGAGGGCACGCCGAAATTACAGCTAAAGAAATTTTGCAAAAAGGAACGTAAGCATACTGTTCATAAGATACGGCGCAAATAATTGATTATTTAAAGGTGTGGATTTCAGCATTTCAAAAAAAATTTGTAAATATTTGATAAGAAATAATCAATATCGCAGATCCGCCGTTTTTTGGCGGAATCAAAAGCCAATTGAACAGGCCAGTAGCTCAACTGGCAGAGCGTCGGTCTCCAAAACCGAAGGTTGGGGGTTCGATTCCCTCCTGGCC
>CAYQKF010000151.1:0-11668 GCA_964417935.1 uncultured Pirellulales bacterium | reverse complement strand
GCTGGTGCCCAAAAAGCGATAAATCCTTTTATAATCATGTGTTGATCAACCAACTATTTTGCAGTTGAACCTGAGTTTTTAATTTTAATATACACTTATGCTGGAAAAAGGGCTTGTCCAGATTTATACAGGAGACGGCAAGGGTAAAACCACCGCTGCGTTCGGATTGGCACTGCGTGCGGCCGGCCAGGGAAACAAGGTCCTGATATATCAATTTTTGAAACCGCCGTCCCTTGATATTGGTGAGCGGTTCGCGCTGCGATTGGGCGCTGTCAGAATCAGGACCGAAGCGCTCGATGTGCCCTGGAATATGTCCGAATCTCTAAGAGACGAACAAACCGTTGCCCGGATGCAGACTGCAATCACCGAAGCCCTTGAAAGAATTGCTCAAACGGCGAAGAAAAGATTTTACGATGTGCTCATACTTGATGAGATTGTATTTTGCCTTTCAAAAGGCCTGGCGAAATTGGAAGATGTCAAAAATCTTATTGACAGAAAGGACCCTGCTGTCGAGATTGTTATGACCGGCAGAGGTGCAACCAAGGAATTGATAAAGATGGCGGATTTGGTAACGGAAATGAAAAATATTAAGCACCCGTTTGATAAAGGAATAAAAGCCAGGCGTGGCATCGAATTTTAAATGGACTTGGCCATCCTTAACGGGACCGCTTCAGCTTGCCTGGATGGGCAGGCTGAGTTTGCTCGGAAAATACTGGATAAGGTGTAAGGTATGATAGAGGTTGACAGTTTAAGCAAATCTTTTCGGCGTCACAAGCAGAAGGGCAAGGGTCGCCGACAAAAAGAAGCACACGAAGGTGGGAAATGGTTTTACGCGGTGAGGAATGTAAGTTTTCGTGCTGAAACCGGGAGCATTTTAGGGCTTCTCGGCCCCAACGGCGCGGGCAAGACGACCCTGCTCAGAATGCTCTCGACCGCACTGAAGCCCAGCAATGGCACAGCTAAGTTTGATGGCGTGGATGTAGTTGAAAGCCCTCTTGAGGTCCGCAGAAGAATAGGTTTTCTCTCCGACAACACCGGGCTTTATGGTCGTCTCACCGCCCGCGAGATGATCGAATATTACGGGAAATTGCACGGCCTGGAGCAGGCGAAAATTAACGAGCGCATGGATGAACTTTTCAGCCTTTTAGAGATGACCTCTTTTGCCGACAAACGCAACGACTCACTGTCATCCGGTATGAAGCAGAAGGTCTCGATTGCCCGTACACTTATTCACGACCCCGAGGTCATTATGTTCGATGAACCGACCACCGGGCTTGACGTTGCTGCGGCTGAAGCCATTTTGAAATTCATTGAATCCTGCAAAGATAAGGGCAAAACGGTCCTCTTTTGCACACATCACATGCACGAAGTGGACAGGCTCTGTGATTTTGTTGTGGTCCTTCACAAAGGCCGCCTCTGTTTCGAGGGAAGCATTGAGCAAATGCGGTCCCATACGGGACAAACCCATCTTGACAAGGCGTTTCTGGCCTTGATTGATTCGGTGGAGGTAAATCATGCGGCTTAATATTCTCACCATATATCTCAAGGAAATGAGAGAAGTATTGCGCGATAGGAAAACCCTCATATTTATGGTGGTCTTACCCACCCTCGTAGTGCCTGTACTGATGAATGTTATGATCGGGTTCATTGTCAAGGCTGAGAAAAAAGCCCAGACGGAGACCCTCACTTTTGCCATCTTCGGAGCTGAACACTTACCCGACTTGGCCAACGCATTCAGCGAAGAAAAAGGATTCGAGGAAGTGAATATCCCCACACAGGAAGCGATTGCATCGGCCATTGAAGAAAACAAGATTAAATTCGGCTTGGTTATCCCTCAAGCAACTCGTGAACAGTTCGAGAGCGGAGAACAGGTTACTGTCCATTTTTATTACAACAATGCCTCCGTTACAAGTAAAGTTAAGAACAGAGCCGGTAAAGTAATTCGTGAATTCGGTGAGAATTACCGCTCGGAGCGTCTGGCCGGCCTTGGTTTGGGTACGCCGCAGGAGCAGGAACATTTGCTCAATCCTATCACTATCGAAGAGCACAACACAGCCGATATGCGAGAGGTGCTCGGTGAACGCGTGGGTGGGATGCTTCCCTACCTGTTCATCATATTCTGTTTTATGGGGGCCATGTATCCGGCCATAGACTTGGGGGCTGGTGAAAAGGAACGCGGCACGCTGGAAACCCTTTTACTGGCGCCGATTCGGCGCTATCAGATTGTGCTTGGCAAATTCTTTGTGATTTTCACCACGGGTGTAACGGCAGCCTTGCTCTGTCTTACAAGCATGGGCGTAATGTTGGCGACAAAAGGACAGGAAGTTACAGGTGAATTGGGTGAGGTCATTGCCTCTGTGAGTGTGGTTGACCTGGTGTTGATAGCAGCAATGTTGATTCCCACAGCCGCAATGTTCGCCGCGTTGTTGTTGAGCGTATCGATTTACGCCAAGAGTTTCAAAGAGGCCAGTGCCTACTGCGGCCCGCTCAATTTCCTTGTCATTGTGCCGGCTTTTATCGCTATGCTTCCGATAGTAAAGCTTGATTGGTATTGGGCCATGGTGCCGATTACCAATATCTCGCTTGCTATCAAAGAGCTTATCAAGGGCACTATGAACTACGAGATGTTTATCGCCATTCTCGGTTCAAGTGTCGTTATTGCAGGTGCTTTCCTTTTCTTCTGCTCAAGGTGGTTTGAGCGCGAAGCTGTACTTTTTCGCCAATAAACGCATCCTATTTTATCTACAGGCATGCTTGAATCGCGCAGATTATTCGAGTATTATGACGGTTAGAAGTTTTGTTTCCTGCACACAGGTATGGATTATATGGATTAGTAAAACAAGAGTGTAAAACAGGAACTTTTGCTATGAGTCAAAGTGTTGCTGTGATCATTTGTGCCGCCGGGGCGAGCAGCCGATTCGGCGGAAAAAGAAAGAAAGCGTTCGTCGATGTGGCCGGCAGGGCGGTCTTTCTGCGAAGCGTCGAGCTTTTCGATAAGCGTAACGACGTAAAACAAATTCTGTTAGGCATCGCGCCCGAGGATGAGGAGCTTGTGAGCATCAAATGGGGACCTAACCTGAAGTTCTTCAACGTAAAAATCTTTTTTGGGGGCTTTGAGCGGTTTGATACCGTCAATAAAGGTCTCGAACTTATCAAAGATGATATCGACCTTATTGCCGTCCACGATGCCTGTCGGTGCTGTGTAACAGCAGAATTGATTGGCGCCGGTTTTGCCGCTGCTGCCAAGAGCGGTGCAGCCATACTGGCCTGTCCGGTTGCGGCAACGATAAAAGAGGCGAAGAATAATACGATAATCAGAACCGTTGACAGGGCAGCTCTCTACGAAGCTCAAACCCCACAGGTCTTCGCTGCCGAACTGCTCAAAGAGGCATACGAAAACCTAAAAAATCTGGACCAAAGCAAAATCAGCGATGACTCACAATTAGTTGAAGCTCTGGGCCATAAGGTAACAATCGTGGAGGCGGACTCTTCGAATATCAAAATTACCCGCAAAAGTGATATTGCGATTGCCGAGGCCGTTCTCAAGTCACGGCCTAAGCTCGCACCCAAAGGCCCCACAGGCCCTTACATTGAGGCGCAGTGGTAAACTGTTTGTCTCAAAAATTCCCAGCCCTGGTTGTGAAGATTTAGGGAGATAGTTATGCAAAAGCAAAACGATTCTTACCAGTATATTAAAGATTTGGTTTTTGATATTATTCATCGGAGTAAAGGATTCGTAGATTATGAAACTGTGACGGCTGAGGTAAAAAAATATTTTCCTCAAAGTAAGTGGAAGAAAACACACTGGGCATGGTATAAAACTCACATAAAGAATGGGCGGTACAGAGACTTATTTTCTGAGGAGGAGCGTGCAAACCTGGGTTTGGGGAAGCAGAAAAGGCAAGCTGGGGATAATGAAGTTAAGCGAATTGGCGATGCTATTCTAAAGCATGTGCGCTTTGTGATAGGAGAGGTCGCGGGGGACGACATTAACTTGCGTTTTAAGCTGAACCGCTGGGTCTTCGCAAGGTTACAGCAAGAGGAAGTTAAGGATAAGCGGCCGATTAAGCAAAAATTGTGGGACCTGGGCATGAAGTCCTGTCAATCATGCGGCAAGGAGTTTAAAACCCTGAAGGGTGTTGAAATCCACAGGAAAGACTCCACGATGGTTTATTCGGTTGAAAATTGCATATTGCTTTGCCGTACCTGTCATCAAAAACCGGGATAGCTCGGTTTTGGATCTCATAAGGTAACTTCTTTAGATTCCTGCTTTCGCAGGAATGAGATTGTCTGGTATTGATGTGGGCTTTTTTCTTTTTTTGACTGGATTGGCAT
This sequence comes from uncultured Pirellulales bacterium, assembly GCA_964417935.1. Lineage (GTDB taxonomy): Bacteria > Planctomycetota > Phycisphaerae > Sedimentisphaerales > Anaerobacaceae > NIOZ-UU13. The sequence continues at coordinate 7,333 of CAYQKF010000151.1, read as the reverse complement.
TGACAAAACCTGTAATTTACGTTATCTTTATTACTGAGGTTATAGATATGTCAGAATATCTTATTCCAATATCAATCGAATATTTAGAAGAGGGTCAATATTTGGCCACCAGTTCCGTTTTGCAAGGCCTAATTGCCCAGGGTAGAACTATTGCAGAGACCATTGAAATAGCCGAAGATGTGGCTCGTAAAATCATAGAATCCTGCATCGAACATGGAGATCGGCTTCCAAAAAATATCACGGTAAGTCAAAGACCTCACTTCAAATTAAACGTAAAAATTCCTGTCCCCGTTGAAACATGAGCCGCCTTCCATCGCTTAAACCATCCGAAGTAATACGCAAGCTTCGTAAAGCAGGTTTTGTGTTTGACCGGCACGCCAAAGGCAGTCATGAAATTTGGTACTAACCCTAAAACTCACAGACGAACTGTCGTACCTAACCATCCTGGAAGAGACATTCCTAAAGGTACGCTTCGTGCTATTATCGCTCAAGCTGGCCTGACAACTGAAGAGTTCGTAAATCTTCTTTAGCGACTTGCTGCTACTTGCCTGTTACTGGCTCGCCCCTCAATCCGAATACAATCAACACCCACGGCCTTTTTTCTTTCCTTTGCATCTTTTCTGTGCTACACTGCTGTCGTTGATAGTTTTAGGATTAAAAGGAGAAAATGCGATGAGAACAGTAATTTGTTGGAAAGCAACTGTTGTTTTACTGATGCTGTTAGCTGTGGCGACCGGGTGTAATGGACTGGCCGGTATAGGCGGCGGTAAGAAAATGCCGTTGTTGTTCGAGGCAGACTTTGAAGACGGCAGGATTGGCGACTGGCAGGCTACCGACCCATTCGCGTGGCGAACCGAGCCCGGACACGGCGGAAAGGTGTTAGCCCTGTATAAACAGAGCGAGTATGAGCCACAAGTCCGCTCGCCTGTCAACATCAACCTTGTTCGGAACGTGGTTGTTGGCAGCTTTGTGCTGGAGTTGAAGATGCACTCTACGACGAAGGATTACGGCCATCGGGATATGTGCCTGTTTTTCGGACATCAGGACCCATCGCATTTCTATTACGTACACATTGCCAACCAATCCGATGCTCACGCGAACTCGATATTTATTGTTAATGCCGAACCGCGTATATCGATTGCAAAGACACGAACCGAGGGGACAAAGTGGGACGATAACTGGCACACCGTGCGCTTGGTGCGCGACGCTGAAAAGGGTACAATTGAGGTATTCTTCGACGATGGTACTGAGCCGATAATGACTGCCGTTGACAATCGCTTCGAGTGGGGCGGGGTAGGCGTTGGCTCGTTCGACGACACCGGCCAATTCGACGACGTTCAACTCTGGGGCGAGGAAAGATAAGACCCTCCAGGCACTTACTCTAAAGTTAAAGTAGTAGCTTGAGTAAGACCCCCGTTTTTGTTAGACTGTTACCTGATAAGAAAACAGAAATCTAATAATCAATAGTCAATTGATTTAGGGTGGCAGATGAATGTACTTTTAATTGGCAGTGGCGGACGCGAGCATGCAATCGCCTGGAAATTGGCTCAATCGAAGGACTTAGCCAAACTTTACATAGCACCGGGCAATCCCGGCACAGCCCAATGTGGACAGAATATTCCTATCGGTGTTGATGATACCGATGAGCTTCTGGACTTCGCACGTCAGAATGATGTCGGTCTTGTGGTGGTCGGCCCGGAGGATCCTCTTGCAGCAGGCCTGGTCGATGAGTTTGAAGCTGCCGGCATAAAGGCATTCGGCCCAAGCGCCGATGCCGCTCAGCTCGAAGCGGATAAAGCATTTGCAAAGCAACTGATGCGCTCCAGTTCCGTCTCCACGGCTGAGGGCAGAACCTTCGATAGATTCAGCGATGCAAAAGCATATATCGCAAGCAGGGACGAACCGGTGGTGGTAAAAGCCGCAGGCCTTGCCAAGGGCAAAGGTGTTTTTGTCTGTGATGACCCTTCTGATGGAATCTTAGCGGCTGAAAAGATAATGTGCGACAAAGTATTTGGCCCGGCCGGTGACATAATCGTCGTCGAAGATAAACTGCTCGGCGAAGAGGCATCGATACTTGCCTTTGTGGACGGGCGGAATATCTATATTATGGAATCCTCGCAGGACCACAAGCCCATCGGTGATGGTGACACCGGGCCCAACACCGGAGGAATGGGCGCTTACAGTCCCGCACCTGTGGTTACTGAGGACATGATGAATCATATTACGCGTGAAATTTTTGTGCCGGTGGTCGATGGTATGAATCGAAACGGCACGCCGTATAAAGGCGTGCTGTACGCGGGGCTTATGATTACCGGCGGCGGGCCGAGAGTGCTGGAATTTAACGTGCGCTTTGGCGACCCCGAAACCCAGCCGATTCTTGCTCGGCTGAAAAGCGAACTGCTGGAAGTTCTTCTGGCTGTCTGTGACGGCACATTAGACCGGATTACCCTTGAGTGGGACCGAAGGCCGGCGGTTTGTGTGGTGATGGCTTCAGGCGGTTATCCGGGCGATTATGAAAAAGGCAAAAAAATACTCGGACTTCAAGAAGCCCAACAGAGCGAAGACGTTATTGTATTCCACGCAGGCACAAAAGATATGGACGGGGATATTGTTACCAACGGCGGAAGAGTGTTAGGCGTTACCGCCCTGGGACAGACAATCCGAGACGCAAAGGAAAGGGCGTATAGAGCCGTGGATAAAATAAAATTCGACGGTGCTTATTGCCGTCGGGATATTGCGCATAAGGCAATTAAAGGAAGTGGTGGTTGATTGCCGAATAGAGTTGGTAGTTCCTGTTGCGGAAACAGTATTTGTCATTCCCGCGAAAGCGGGAATCCAGTTTTTTGCTCTGGACCCTTGCTTTCGCAGGGGTGACATCGTCGATTTTCGTTTTCCGCAACAGATATTAGTTAGTTGGAAGGCGTAGGGTGAGCTTTAGCCCACCAAACAGAGTCTTGGTGGGGCAAGCCCCACCCTAAGGCTACAAACTCAAAATTATTTGCGTGCACTATGGCCCGACTCAAAATTCAAAACTTGAAACTCAAAAGTGTAATTCGCTGGCTTGTGGAAGTGTTGATTCTGGCCGCTCTTCTATGGCTTTTTTTCATCCTTGCAGGCCGAGCTTTATGCCACATCGCCTTGGGGCAGATTGCCGAGCTGACCAATACGAAGATAAAAACCGAATCGGTTGATTTCAACACCGATGGCTCGGTTTTAATAAAAAAGCTTGTAATCAATCCCGACGAAAAGCGAAGCGGCGATGAGGCCATACTTAAAGCAGAAACAGTATATGCACGCTTTAGTCTAAGCAGCTTATTATTACTGCGGCCACGACTGAAAGTTATAGATGTCAATGATTTTGTCTTCAACGCCCAATATGATATAGATACGGGCTGGTGGAATTTATCGGCACTTAAAATCAAACCTCCTGAAGGAACCTCCGGCAAAATGCCGCGAATTCATCTCAAAGCGGGTACACTACAATATAGCAAAATTTCAAACGAGCAGGTGAAGGTTGCTATATCAGTACCTCTTAATGCGAGATTTGGATTCGATGAGGAAACACAAAAAGGCTACAGCTTCGATATAACGACTGCCACGATGGCTTCCGGTTATGGCAAAAGCCGGCTGACCGGATTTTGGAAGCCGGGCACTGTTACGATTAAAGGTGGAATTTCATCCGTGGATGTACCTGAGCTTGAGATGGCGTGGATAATAGACACCTTGGACGCCGAGTTGAAGTATGAACAGAACAACACCTTCTCGCTGAAGCTAAGGATAAAGGATTTGCGTGCTAAGCACAGTCCGGCGCTGGACAAATTTGCATTGCTCGGGCCGGCTTTCTTGGAAAGGTCCAGCCCATTTGCCGCTTTGCAAAAATTTTTCAACCGATACCAGCCGTATGGACGAATAGATATTGATATTGATGCGTCAGGCAACTTAAACCGATTAAGCGAAAATACGTTGTCCGGTAAAGTTTATTGTAAGGATGTTGCGTTTTGCAACTACAAGTTCCCGTACACAATAGAGCATTTGGTTGGTCAGATAGATTTTACCCAAAATAGCGTGGCACTGAATAATCTGAACGGTAAGCACGGCGACGTTGAGCTTTTCTTTAACGGCTGGAGCCGGATGTGGCACGGGCTTCCAGCCCGTGAAAACACGGCCAAGATGGCCGTGCCACCAAATTGGAAGTACCAAATCCGGATTACGAGCGACAACGTCGCTTTAAATCATGACCTGTATAGTGTGCTAAGCACAACACAGAAAGAATCGTGGTCTGCTTTTTCTCCGACCGGGCTTGCAGCGATAGATTACCGGCTCAGCCAACGCTCACAAACGGACAAGGAGAAAAAATTGACAGTCGAGCTGCGCGGCGCAGAAGCTATATATCGGCATTTTCCTTATCCATTAAAAAATCTTACAGGCCGACTCTTTTTCGACCGCGGCAATGTAATCCTTTCGGATGTGGTTTCGCAGGTAAACGAATGCAAAATAACCTTGAATGGTAAAGTAGAAACCGACAGCACCAATGGCCCGGTATATGATGTCTCGGTCAAAGTGAACAATGTTCCCCTTGATTCGACACTGGAGGCGGCACTGCCGGAAACGCAAAGGAATTTATACAATCGAATCCATCCCACCGGCCTGGCTGATGGCCGGGTAAAAATTTCAGGACGGGATTCCGACCCCGCAACTTTTACAGCCGATTTGTCTTTCAAAAATGCTTCTTTGAAGTCCGAGCAATTTTCCTCGCCTGTCTCTGATATATCGGCCAATGCCGTTTTTACACCCGATTTGATAACTGTCAAAAACTTCTCCGGTCGGTACAGCGATGGTTCGGTTTCGTTGACCGGCCAAGTTTGGCCGGGCCGGAAGGACCAGGAGTCCCTCTATCGCCTGTCGCTGAATTTTGAGCAGGTGCAATTAAACGATGATTTGTTTAGTTTCGTACCTGAGTCCCTGAAAGAAATCGTTGCCGAATTGAAACCACAGGGCAAACTAAATATCAGCGCCGATTTGAACAAAGAGAGACTCACAGACTTTCCTGATTACAGGATAACTATAGGTTGTCTGGGTGACAGCGTCAATTTACCGCAGTTTCCATATCCCTTCAGAGACATCACCGGCACCTTGTCGATAACAAAAGACAGCATCACGCTTAAGGATATTACCGCAACTTTAGGTGATAGTGTTCCGGCAACAGCCCAGGCCGCAACCATAAAACTGAACGGCCAAATAGCTTTGGCCGACGATGTTTTCAATAGTGCCCTTTTACATCTCTCGGCTGACGACATTTTTTTCGACGAGCGTCTCGGTAAGGCCTTACCGCAGCATATTCGGCCATTATACAGCAGTCTCTCGCCTGCCGGCCGATTTGATTTGGATTTCGAGAATATCCGGGTCTTCACCACAGATGATGGCCAAAAGTCCGTTGATTTCTCCGGCGATATCAGATTCAAAAACTGTGGCTTCAAAATATCTGATACCGAAACCGAATTGGATGCGATACTGAAAATGAAAGGCTTGTATAAAACCAGTGACGGTCTTAGTAATTGCCAGGCTGCTTTTGATGGCGGCACGCTCAGGATTCAGGGCAAGTCTTTCACTAATTTAAGAGCGGATATCTTTTATGACCCGGACATGCGGCGCTGGTCCACCGAGGATTTAATCGCCGAGTGTTACGGCGGAAAATCGACAGGAATATTTGAGTTCAAATCCGCCAGTCCTAAGGACTCTTTTCGGAGAGGCGGAACCGACGGAGCTTCAGAGTATCTGCTCCAGGTAGGTTTTGACGATATTGATTTACAACAATTTCTCTCAGACACAAAGGACAAAGAGAGACCTGACAACGGCTATACGAGCGGGGAAATGGATGGCTCTTTGAGCATCAATGCCCGTACTGGCGATATTTCCTCACGTATCGGCATGTGCAGACTTGCAATCAGCGATATGCAGGTTGGGCAGCTTTCCCCTTTGGGTAAGCTCTTGCAGGTATTGAAACTGACCGAGCCGAAGGATTGTGCTTTTGACCAGATGTTCGTTGATTCATATATCAGGCGCAATGACCTGCTTATTAAGAAGCTCGACCTCTCCGGCCAGGCCGTCGCCTTTTACGGTTCCGGCAGGATGGATCTGAAAACACGAAATGTCGATTTGGTTCTTACCGCCCGGGGCCGGCGTCTTGCCACCGACGACCCTTCCGTTTTGCAATCGCTCACCGAAGGCCTTGGGCAGGCTGTTGTACGAATGGAGGTTACCGGCGATTTTTACGACCCGAAGATTACAACCAAAACCTTACCGGTCATCGAAGAAACCCTTAAAATCCTCGGAACAAAACCAGCTACACGTTGATTGGTGATTGGTTAATTGGTAAGTTGCATACTCACCACTCACTACTCACCACTGGCAATCATATCTGCGAATACGGCGCCGGTCGCAGGATTATGTCGGTAATATTGGAAACAGTGTCCTTATAAGCGGTATTGGCCCTTAGTTTCTTCCAGTCCGGGTCGCCGCCGAAAATACCCCATTTCTCGTCGCGGTCGGCCATATTCTCAAAGACCAGCATATAGGTTAAATTCGGCATTTTCGGCCCTATTAACGTCTCGCCGAAGAACACCGGCTGCAAACCTGTCTTTTTGAAAATCGCTATCTCACCGCCTTCATTAAACATCTCAATCTTCTTCTTGGCCGCCTTGATGCTGTGACTTTCGTAAGTCCGAAGCTCGAATATCCTTGGTTTCTTTTCCGGCACTTCCAGTTTCGGCATATCCTTAAAAGCCACCATCAACGAACTTTCCATTCGCACATACATCGGCTCGGACAGGGACGCATTGATAAAATCAGCACCCGCCTTTCGATACTCTTTATCCGCCATTAAAAGCGAAGCTGAGCTCGCTACCGAGTCCAAAGATTTATGTACGAGCAGAACATAAAGCGTCGGACTGTTGGGCCCATACATCGCATTGAAGACGCCGACCGGCCCAATCCCTACGCGGTTCATCGCAGCTATTCCCACTTTGCGAAGAAAATCACCGAGAAGTCTTTTCTTCGACCCTACGTGCAAACGGTATTGCCTCATTTCAAAATATTCTTGTTTGCCATCTTCACCCTCTGCGGCCGCCGCCAAAGAACTCATACTCGCTATCCCGGCAAGGCTCGCCGCCGTTAGAAACTCTCGTCTTTTCATTTCAAAATTCTCCTCATATAGTTAAGTTGACGACTTTAGTTACTGATCCCGTTGGATCACCTTTACTTTTACTTAGCCCAGAAAGACTTAATAGATGGATATTGATCAACTTTTACTTCTGGCTGATAAGCCGGACTGGAT
>CAYQKF010000150.1:0-11670 GCA_964417935.1 uncultured Pirellulales bacterium | reverse complement strand
TTAACGCTTTAAGGCAACAGCATGAATGGGTATAATGCCACCGCCATCGGGGAGGATAGGGCAACGCACCGAAGCGACCCAAGCGCCCCAAGCGCCCTGATGGTGGCATACAGCAGAGGGCGGTATCTTCAACGGTGCCGCCCACTTATGACATTATGCTGGTGCCGAAAAAGCGATAAATCCTTTTATAATCATGTGTTGATCAACCAACTTTTTTGCAGTTGAACCTCAACTTTTAGTTTAGTTGCTAAGGATGAATGCGGAAAAGATAGATATTCTAATGGTGGATGATGACCCCGGCGCCTATCGGCTGGTAAAGCTGATTCTCGCTGAATCACACCAGCCGGTGGAGTTTACGGTCGAATCAGCCGGAACACTCGCTGAGGGACTGGACGCTCTGGCCGGGCACAGCTTCGATTTGGTCCTGCTCGACCTGGCACTTCCAGATAGCAGCGGACTTCAAACCGTCGATAAGGTCTATCAGGCCTGTCCGCATATACCAATCGTCGTGCTCACCGGTCTGGCCGACGAGGAAGCCGGTGTACAGGCGATAAAAAAGGGCGCCAGCGACTATCTGGTAAAAGGAAGATTCTTCAGGGACATGCTGGTTCGCACTATTCGCTATTCACTTGAGAGAAAAGAAGTGGAGCGCAAGCTCCAGTTGGCAAAAGAGAGGTACCGGACGATTTTCGAGAATTCGGCCGTTGCCATTATGTTGGTCGATGAGCAGGGGCGAATCGTCTCCTGGAACAAGCGTACCGAAACTCTGCTGGATATGGAAAAAGAAGATTTGTACCTGAAGCCGGTAGAATTGCTCTACCCTGAGGAAGAATGGAAGAGAATAAGAGCCCACAATATTAGACAAAAAGGAATGCAGCATCACCTGGAAACTAAGGTAATTAAGAAAAGCGGTGAAGTGATTGACGTTGATGTCTCATTAAGTGTTTTGAAAGACCCCAAAGGCAGGCCGACCGGCTCGATAGGCGTCCTTAATGACATCACCGAGCGCAAACGTACGGAAGAGGATCTCAAGATAGCCAAAGAGCAGGCCGAAAGTGCCTGGGCCAAGCTCGAACAGGTCAATCTCCGGCTTGAAACCTCGGTCGAACAGGCTAGGCTGATGACACAGGAAGCAGTTATGGCCAACCAGGCCAAAAGTCAGTTCCTTGCCAATATGAGTCACGAAATTCGAACACCGATGAGTGGTGTTTTAGGTATGCTGGAGCTGGCACTCGACGAGCCGCTCAGTGATAAAGTAACTGATTATCTGCGGACCGCAAAGTTATCAGCGGATGCTTTGTTGACAATAATAGATGATATTCTCGATATATCGAAGATTGAAGCCGGCAAAATCAGCATTGAAATTATTGATTGCTCATTGAAACAACTGCTCTCCGATATTGATGCCCTTATGCGTTCGCAGGCCGAGCAAAAGGGTATCAAATTTACTATTTCCATTGATACACCGGTGCCTGAGCAAATCCGAACCGACCCGACAAGACTGCGTCAGTGCCTGCTCAATCTTCTCGGCAATGCCATCAAGTTCACAGATACTGGCTACGTACGCATCCATGTAACCGGGCAGGGTGATAAAGACAGCGCAACCCTCCGTTTTGACGTTGAAGATACGGGCATAGGAATCCAACCCGACAAGCAAAGGCTCATATTCGATGCATTCACTCAGGCCGACTACTCTACAACACGAAAATTCGGGGGGACAGGTCTTGGATTAGTTATCACCAGAAATCTTGTAAAGTTGTTAGGCGGGACAATATCGCTCACCAGCAGACCCGGCAAAGGTTCGATGTTTTCACTTAATGTCCCTGCCGGTGTTTATATTGAAAACCAGCCGCTGATGACCGAATTTAACAGGGATGAAATTAGAGCAAAAAGAGCACCTGATGACTCGGTCAAATTTACCGGAAAAATAAAAATACTGGTGGTCGAGGATGATTCTGTAAACCAGAAAACCATCCTTGCTATGCTCAAAAAGGTCGGATTGGAAGCAGATGTTGCTAATGATGGTAACGAGGCCGTTCAAAAAGTAACCGATGGGCACTTCGACCTGGTATTGATGGATATGCATATGCCGAATATGAACGGTTATGAAGCCACAAAAGCACTGCGAAAAAAAGGCCTTACCATACCAATCGTTGCTTTGACGGCCAGTGTTATGAAAAGCGATGCCGACAGATGCCTCGCTGCCGGTTGTGACCACTATCTGCCCAAGCCAATCGACAGGAAAAAATTATTTGAAACGCTGGCAAAATACCTGCCTTCACCCGATTCAAAAAGCGAGCCACGCAGCACAAAACGCAAAATAGTTGACACAGTAAAGGACCAGGTTGACCAGCTAAATGAACCTCTATCTGGACGCCAATCACGAAAGCAAGTACCTATGGATGAACGTGGCAACCAGACTGTGCAAGACATCATTGATTGGCCTGAGCTTGAAGACCGAATTGGTGACGAGCCGTTGATTAAAGAGATTGTCTCGAGCTTCTTAGCCGATAATACCAAACGCTTAGAGCTGCTCGACAAGGCCGTAAAAGCAGCGAATCTTGAAGATATCAAGACGCTCTCCCATGCCCTGAAGGGTTCTGCTGCAACTGTTGCTGCAAAACCGCTCTCGCAGGCCGCTTATCAGCTTAATCTTGCTGCCAAAGCAAACAATCTGGAGACCTCTGAATCGCTCCTCGCTGACGTACAGGCCGAATTTGACAGATTGAAAACATTGCTGGCTCAGCCGGACTGGATACAAATTGTGAAAGAGAAAACAAAAAGTGCAGAGTAGTAAGTGCCTAAAGTATAAAGTGCCTGAAGTGCCTAAAGTTAAAAAAGAATGAGAATGAATAATGAATATCGAACAAGGAATTTTGAATTTTGAAATTCGCCATTGGTCATTCGATATTGGATATTCTTTTTATAACTTTTTTAACTTTAGCTCACTTTAGCTCACTTTAGTTCACTTTAGGCACTTTCCTACTCACTATAGAATTTGTGAAGGATAGATGTTATGGCAAACAAAGATTTTTCAGGAATCAGAAATAAAGGCCCCTTGCCCGACCCGCAGCAGATAAAGGTCCCGTCCGATTTGGATGATTTAATGGATGAATATGTGGACTCATCCGCTTCTATGCTGCAGGAGCTTGAGGTTGCTGCCCTCGCATACGAGGCCGGTAAGGACCGCGAGGGAAATGCTGCCGCTGTGCGACGGATTTTGCATAAGCTCAAAGGAGAAGCCGGTATAGTTGGGATTGACGAGATATATGAGTTTTGCCACCAGGCCGAATTCGCTGTTGAGGAATTATCGAACGACGAACGCTCAGATATGTTGTTAAGGGTTAAGGATTGGCTTGATGCTGCGTTCCAGCACCTCACCGGCGAAACTACCAGCGCTTCTCGCGAACATACAAGTGAAAGCACAACCGATGCTACTCCGCGAAGTAGCTCGCTACGTAGCACGAGCAGTGAATATAGGCCGGACCAACAAAGTAGCATTGAAAGCGGCTCTCGTCGGGGCGAAGCCCGCCGTAGCCCGGCAGGATTGAAAATTCTGATTGCCGAAGACGACTTTACCTGTCGCAAACTCTTGCAGACGTTCCTGTCTGAATACGGCGACTGTTTTGTTGCAATCAACGGACACGAGGCCGTCGAAGCTGTCAGAGAAGCCCTCGACAAAGGTCAGCCTTACGACCTGATATGCCTTGATATTATGATGCCGGAGATGGACGGGCACGAAGCTCTTGAGGCTATCCGACAAATAGAAAATGAGCACGGAATAGCCGGACTCGACGGCGTCAAGGTGATTATGACAACCGTATTAGGTGATTCTAAGAATGTCATAGGAGCATTCAGAACCGGCTGTGAGGCTTATATTGTTAAGCCCGTCAGTAAGGAAAAACTCCTTGAAGAAATGGAAAAACTCGGTCTCTTTAATCTCGTGGCACGGGCTTCCAGCCCGTGAAAATACGGCCAAGATGGCCGTGCCACAATCTGAAAACAGCAGTGTCAAATGAAAATTCTAATCGCTGAAGATGACCCTACTTTGCGAATGACTCTTAAGGCAATCCTTCAGAAATGGGGCCACGAAATTATTGTAGCTGAAGATGGAAACCAGGCATGGAAGATACTCCAGACGGATAGTCCAAAACTCGCCATCTTTGACTGGATGATGCCCGGCATAGAAGGGGTAGAACTCTGCAGGAGAGTCCGGGAGAGAACGGATGGGGATTATGTTTATATCATCCTGCTGACAGCCAAGGTCGAAAATGAAGACATCGTTGTAGGCCTGGACGCCGGTGCGGATGACTATATAACCAAACCGTTCGATAGAGAGGTCCTGCACAGCCGAGTCGCTGTTGGCACTCGCATTGTTCAATACGAAACGTTGCTGGCTGAAAAGAACGTTCAATTGCAGCGCTACGGCTCCAAGATGGGAAAATTAGCCGAAGAACGTTCTAAACAGCTTATTCACGCCGAGAGAATGGCTACCGTTGGCCTTTTATCCGCCGGAATTGCACACGAAATCAACAATCCTACAGCGTTTATCGCCGGAAATATTCAGACCCTGGAGAAATTTTATGCCGGAATAGAACCGGCACTGCGCCAACAAATACAGCAGAACGGCGAAGATACGCAAAAATTAGAGTTCATTTTAGACGAAATGCCTAAAACTGTGGAAGGCATACGCAATGGAGTTATGCGAATCTCTCGCATCGTTAAAGGACTCAAAAGCTTTTGTCGTAAGAATGAAGACTTGGTTGCCGCATGCGATATGAATACCTGTGTTGAACAGGCACTGGAGCTTTGTCACAACGCTCTAAAATACTGCGTTATGATAGAACGGGATTTAGCCGAAAATCTACCACAAATAATGGCTGATTCCCAACAGATTGAGCAGGTGCTGATTAATCTATTCGTTAATGCCGCTGACGCTATGACCGAATATGGCCGGGGCACTCTGACTATAAAAACACAAAGTACCGATAACTCCGTAGTAGTTAAGGTAAGTGACACCGGACAGGGGATTCCTGACGATAAGCTCGACGATATATGGCAGCCGTTTTTTACTACTAAACCACCGGACAAAGGAACAGGTCTGGGGCTTTTCACCGTACAAGGCATTATAGAGAACCACGAAGGACAAATCAAGGCCGAAAATAAACCGACCGGGGGAGCCGAATTCACAATAACTTTGCCGGCTGTTACTTAAGCCCAAAAGCTAAAAAACCGATAAGTACTGCTGGACACCTACAAAGGGGGTAAATAGTGAAGGCAAGATTATTAATAGTAGATGATGAGACTGAAATTTGTGAGATGCTCTCCCGTCATTTTCGCTATTTAGGCTTTCAGGTAGATACGGCATCGGATGGCATCGAGGCTATGGAAAAACTCGCCCAGGTTAGAACCGAAGTTGTTATCTCGGACATTGTGATGCCCGGGATGGATGGAGTCGAACTTTTAAGAGCTATCCGGCAGCAGTACCCTATGATTCACACTATTATGATAACAGGATATGTAACATTGGAAAACGCTCTTGCCTGTATGCGACACGGAGCCGACATCTGCATATTCAAGCCTCTCGAAGACCTCAACGAATTGGAAGAGGCCGTAGAGTTTGCCGTTGGTCGGCTAAAACGCTGGCAGGAAAAGCTCAGAATGCTGCAAACAATGAATCCTGCAGTCTCAGGAGACCTCCATGGAAGATAACGCAGCTTTTGACATAGACCCGGAATTGCTGGCTGGATTTGTTGACGAAGCCCTGGAAGGTCTGGCAACGTTGGACAGCCTGTTTGTCAAACTTGAGGCCGAGCCTGCGAATCTTGATACTATCAGTGCCATTTTTCGTCCTGTGCACACCGTCAAAGGAAACTCTGCCTTTTTCGGCTTGATGAAAGTAAAAAGTCTGGCCCACGAAATGGAAACATTGTTGGACCTGGCCAAGCAGGAAAGGTTGGTGCCCAATCAGTCCATTATCGACGTCTTGCTCGAGGGTGTTGACCAGCTAAAGGAAATGTTGGCCAGAACCCGGGACGGACAGGCCGAAATTGAAGATGAGGCTTATTTCAATGAATTGCTCCAAAAAGTAATCTCTGCGAAGGAAAATAAAGAAAGTACTGCGGCGATTTGGGCTGACTTATTTAATAAGCTCGAAAAAGCGAAAGCCGACTTTGCCGAACTTGATTCGGCTTACATTAAACAATTGAACGCCATTATTGCTTTAGCATATCAACTGAAAACGGACAAGCCCTCCACTGACAGCCGGGCGGAAAAAGACCAGACCCAGGCGGACTCAACTATTCCCGAACCACTGCAGGAAATCAAAACAATTCTCGACCGCCACCGCGAAGAAGGGCTGGATAAAACCGACGCTGCCATTGTTCTGGATAATCTGACAGCACTGAAAGAGCTTGCAACAAATCAGCAAGCTGCTGAAATTATCAAAAGTGCTCTGGATGAATACCACAGAATAGTCGGAGGCGGCGGCACAGGAGATTCGCTTCTGGTTGAATTGCTCCAGGAGAAAATCGAAGCTTTGCTGTCGCTCAATGACTGGAAAACAACTTTCGACTCCGGCAAAGAAAAAACTGTCAAAACAAAAGCGACCTCAGCCACAGAAAAACCAAAAACAGCCGAGGAAGCTCGAAAGACTATGCGTGTTACCGAAGACAGCATCGATAGTTTTCTTACTTATGTTGGTGAGCTTATTGCGGTCGGCGAAATGTATGACCATCTGCAAAAGATGGTTTCAATAAGTGATTTGGATAATAACTTGGCCACCGAGTTCAGGCGGGTAAACGAAACTTTTAGCGACCTCTCCGACAACCTGCAGAAAAGCATTATGGAAGTCAGGAAGGTCTCTGTTCGCACCCTCCTGCAGAAGATTCCAAGGATGGTGCGCGATATCGCCTCGTCTTCTGGCAAGCAGGTCAAGGTCGAGCTGACCGGAGAGGACATCGAAATCGACAAGCGGCTCATAGAGACTCTCGATGCGCCGCTGACGCATATGGTTCGCAACGCCGTTGACCATGGCGTTGAAATGCCGGACACCCGCCAGGCCGCCGGCAAGCCCACAGAGGGTACTGTCCGTGTAGCGGTAATCGAAACGCCTGATGATGTTACCCTCACCATTTCGGACGATGGAAAAGGGTTGGACACCGAGGCCATTAAAGCAAAAGCCGTCAATTTGGGACTGCTCAAGCCCGAGCAGCAATTAACGCAGGACCAGATTATTGATATGATATTCACCTCCGGAGTTTCCACAGCCGAAAAGGTAACCGAGGTTTCCGGCCGAGGTGTTGGAATGGATGTCGTCAAGCGCAGCATTACTTCAGCCAACGGCAAAATAACCATAGAAACTGAGCCTGGCCAGGGAACCGAATTCGCAATACAGTTACCGAAAACTGTTAGCACTCAGATTATAACCGGATTCCTTGTCAAACTCGCCGGCAATCGTTATGTGATTCCTATGGATAAGGTCCAGGAGGTATTCCGTCCGGAGCCGCAGCAGGTCAGCTCCATAACAAGCAGAGGCGAATGTGTACTTAGGCATGGCAAACTATTGCCTGTTGTTAAGTTGGCCGATATTTTTGACGGTTCTTTGGCTTCTCACTCTCTTGTGAGTTCACAAACCCGGTCTTCCTCATCTGACCAGCAGGATATCGACGGAATTATGGTTGCTGCAAATGCCGGCAACAGGCCGATGGCAATTTACGTTGATGATGTCATTGGTGTTCAAAAAGTTGTACTCAAAGAATTGGGCAGGCTCGAAGTAAACTCGCAGTTCTACTCCGCCGCGGCAGTTATGGGTGATGGTACTGTGGCGATGGTTCTGGATATTGACTGCATCTTCGGGAACATAGGTATCGAGAAAATAGAAGCGTAAAAAGGAAAAGGTTATCATCCTTTAAATAATCAATAATATTGTCATCCCCGCGAAGCTTGTCCTCAACTCCGATCAGGGAGCGGGGACATTTATCATTTTAAAAAGGGGCCTATACCGAATCATTCGGTATAAGCCCCGAATTGATGCAATTTGTTACTTCAACGACGTTATTAACTGCAACCTAAATCTCGGCTTACGGTTGCGGTTCCGGCTCTGGTTCTGGTGGTGCCGGCCGATACAAACGAATATCATCAAAAAAGACTATACCTGAACCGCCGGCCTGTAGATTGTTCTTATCACCGAAACCAATAGAAATCGTATTGACATTGGCCAGGTTCACACCCTGAGCCGCAAATCCGCCTGGGGCGGACAGGTCGATAGTCCATTCAGTCCAGGTATCTATCTGTGCTGCACTGGGGTCATCGTGATAGACCACCGCACTGCCGTTGAGAGCCACATACATTCGCTCAGCAGCATTAGACACATCACCATAGAACCACAGCGACAATACTCCGACACCTTCTTCGGTCCAATCACGCACCGAGACCAACGTCATGGTTGCCTCAGAGTATTTGAAATTGTTCTCGTAGAAATACGGCATCGACTGAGAGCCGCCGTGAACAATCGTAGTCTCAACATGATGCTCTCCCGCAGGGAAATTCGGCTCAGCATAACCTACCTCAGAACCGTTTGTCTCTACGCCCCATCCGTCTATCCATGTCTCAAATATTCTGTCAGGTTCCCAGTCGTTGTAATCCTCAAAATCTTCTATACCAAGGAAGTCGGCTGTCGTAAAGCTCCAGACGCTGCCTACCCATGGACTTTCTGGATTGAGGTTATTGACCTCATCAACACGCCAGTAGTAAGTGGTCTCCCAGGCGAGTTTTCCTGGGTCATAGTTCTCAGAACCCATATCCCTGATGCCTTTGTACTCAAGCGAATCTGTATTGGCGTTACGCATGACTTCCTGGTTGGTGCCTAAGTACACCTGATGCGAAACGGCTGCCTCTCCGGCACTCCAGCTAAGAATCGGTGTCAGCTTTACATCCACAGCACCATTAGGCGGTTTTGCGCCGCTGGCTCTTAAAGGTAGCGATAGTGCCGCCGCCGGGATGGCACCCTTAGGCTGACTGGCACTTTCCCAGAGAAGGTGTGCCTCCGCGTTTCCGTCTTCATTATACCACTCCATCCGGATGCTGTATCGCTCTCCGGCAACGAGTTGAATTGGCTTGCTGCGGGCATCGGCGAGCGTATTGACCCACGCCCACTTGTCGACTATCAATTGGTCGTTGAGCCACAGTCTCGAACCGTCGTCGGTACGCGTGTAGAAGGTATAGGCCTCTGAAAAAACGGCCTCTACCTCGCCGCGCCAGCGCACCGAGAAGCCGTCCTCATTGACCACATTGGGCTGCGGTGAGTCAGAGCCGAAGTTGAAGTCAACGCCCGGATCAATCCGGGTCAGCACGGGCACGCCGATGAGGGTCATGTTGTTATAGTACTCACCCTTGAGGCCGCCGCCCGGGATTGTCGTGGTGAAGCTCCAAACCTTACCCCTGTGGATAGTCTGGGAATCAGATTCATCAACGCGCCAGTAATAGGTCTTGCCCAATTCCAGCGGGCCAGGATCATGCGTAGTTTGGGGTATGAAAGTCGCGTCTGTAGCACTGTTGACATCCTCGAAGTTGTCTCCAAAATAGACATAGTGTATGAGCGCCCCCACCCCGGGATCCCAACTCAGGCCGGCATTCGGATCCACAAACTTGGCGCCGTTGGTCGGCACCGGATTCCAGGCGGTCTTGGGTTGAATCTGGAAGCTCCAAATGCTACTCTTCCACGGGCTGTTGGTCTCAGCCTCATTGACCTCGTCTATGCGCCAATAGTAAGTTGTACCCGGAACAAGACCATCCGGATAGGCAAATCCGAGAAAGCCAACAATAAGAGATGTTCCAGACTGGTTGCCCTGGAACGTATCACCTGTGCCCTCGTTGACGTCGTCGAAATTGTCACCGAAGTAAACATCGTGCGAGACCGCAAAATCTCCCGGTGACCACTTAAGGTTCGCCCATGTATCTTTGAGGAGGTCATCATCAGCCGGGTTGGGACGCAAGGCCTGCGTCACCGTGCCCCCAGGGTCCTGTATGAGAGCCTGGATGTCGTCCGCGCTCAGCGCGCGATCGTAGATGCGCACGTCGTCCATCAAACCCTGATAAGTCCTCCCCGTGTTGTTCAGGTCGTATGCGATCCGGAACTCTACGCCGCTGGCTGTGTTGACCGGCCTTGGGTTAGCTTCCCCTATTTCATCAAGCACCCCATCCACGTAAAACTTGATCTCTTCGACAGCCGGCGAACCGTCGTCTTCCAGAACCGCCGCCACGTGGTGCCACTCACCATCTACCAGGTCGGTCGTCCCGTAGATATAGCTCTGTCCGCACTCAACACGGAGGGACGCGGGGCCATTGTGGGTGCGCATAACCCACTTCGTGCCGGACCCGGCCGGACCCCAGGTTATTATGCTCGCCGAAGTCTTGGCGACATTGATCCATGCACATGTGGTTCGGGGACTCGATCCCATTATGCCCTCGTAGCCTGGCACCGCCACGTGGTTATTTGCTTCAAACTCCAGGGCACTTCCGTGGACGCCATCCACCCACACCGGATTGTCCACCAGTACGCCGTGGCGCTCATTGCCGGACGAGTCGGTCGCCGTTGTGCCAGAGCCCTCATTGAACCTCCACCAGCCGACAAGATTAGGGTCGGCAGCATTTGCCGCGCTCGTCAGAACTATGCCCAGCACCAAAACAAAAGAAACCAAATAAATCAATTTCTTAGACATAATAATCCTCCTTCTTACACTTCTTACAAAAAAAGTTGATGTAACCATGCTTTGGCTACACACCAAAATCCCGACCTCTTGGAATTGTCTTCAACAAACATCAATAAATTACGCTTTGACCAAACGGCGTTTCCTTCACAGAATACACTAACACCCTAAACATCATTGCGAGCCCGCCTAATCACTCAAGGCGGACTCACAATCTTAGATTTATGCAGCCTCGTATCGACTACACAGTCTCAATTGCCAGCTAAATCCCGGCTTCCGGTGCTGGTTCCGGTTCTGGTTCTGCTGGCCGATACAAACGAATATCATCAAAAAAGACTATACCTGAACCGCCGGCCTGTAGATTGTTCTTATCACCGAAACCAATAGAAATCGTATTGACATTGGCCAGGTTCACACCCTGAGCCGCAAATCCGCCTGGGGCGGACAGGTCGATAGTCCATTCAGTCCAGGTATCTATCTGTGCTGCACTGGGGTCATCGTGATAGACCACCGCACTGCCGTTGAGAGCCACATACATTCGCTCAGCAGCATTAGAGGCATCACCATAGAACCACAGCGACAATACTCCGACACCTTCTTCGGTCCAGTCACGCACAGAAACCAACATCATGGCTGCCTCAGAGTATTTGAAATTGTTCTCATAGAAAAGCGGCATCGACTGGCCACCGCCGTGAACAATAGTAGTCTCAACATGATGCTCTCCCGCAGGGAAATTCGGCTCAGCATAACCTACCTCAGAACCGTTTGTCTCTACGCCCCATCCGTCTATCCACGTTTCAAATATCCTGTCAGGTTCGTAATCGTTGTAGTCCTCAAAATCGTCTATTCCAATGAAGTCGGTTACTGTGAAGCTCCATACGTTGCCTTTGCTGATTGTCGCATCGATATTATACTCATCGACACGCCAGTAGTAAGGCCCGCCGCCCCATTCAACATCCGG
>CAYQKF010000149.1:0-11780 GCA_964417935.1 uncultured Pirellulales bacterium | reverse complement strand
TAATGTTATTTAAAGCGTTATGACGTTTTCCAAATCAAACAACCGGACAGCAGTGTCCAATGATAAAGATTTATGATGAAGATATAGAATTGAAATGTGTGGCTTTGAATCTACAAGGATGGAAAGGACTTGAAATAAGGACAGTAGTTTTAGAAAAGAACATCTTTGGCGAAATCAATATTAGAGAATGAACCGAAGAAGAAATCAATGAAGCCATCCGCCAAGACAAAATTAGAGAACAAGATAGAAATAGTGTTAAAGGACAATGTCCGATTGAATATGAATTGTTTTGGAGTTTAGATGAAAAAGTTTTGCCAAGACAAATGATATTTTCTTTAAAAACAAAAGCCGGCACAAATGATGCCAACAGTTAACTAAGCTTTTGGCTGTTAGCCATTGGCTTTTGTTTTTTGGTTTTGAATATCGGGGGAGTCGGGCAAGAGTAGAGGAGATATATTGTTCGCAGGCCAGATTCCTCGACTTCGCTGCGCTGCGCTCGGAATGACCCAAATAGAGTAGACGACACTCTAAGCAATGGGACAGACATTTCAAATGATAATTGATTATTGATGATTGATTATTGGTTAGGAAGTTTCAAATTTCAGATTCAGATTTTGGGATTACGTTTTTAATTCGCAGGTGTAGTTATTGGTTTGTAATAATTACCGCTCCTTTACAGTCGCGGCTCTGTATTGGATATATAGGACGAATGGTGGGGCAAGCCCCACCCTACCTTTTAAAATGATTCCGTCAGACGGGGCCGGATTTCCGCTGCGCTACAATATCGATTAGTCAATAGTCATACGGTTTTTTGCCCTGCTTTACTCGGCTTTTCGTCTGCATCTGACGCAGGGTGTCGGTTAAAACTTCCGCCAGTTTCTTGTCGCCCATATTCTTTGCCTGCTCAGCCGTTATCGCTTTGCCGTAGCAGACCGAAATTGAGCCGGGCGAAAACAGCTTTTTATGCCTCGGCCAACACTCAAAGGCGCCGTCAATCACCACCGGCACAATCGCCGCCCCTCCGCGCCTGCACAAAAGACCAAGGCCCGACTTCAACGGCGCAATCTTACCATCGTACGTACGAGTCCCTTCCGGAAAAAGACAGATTCCCTCACCTTTTTTGAGTTTGCCGATGACCTTCCTCATCGCGGATATGTCCGCTTCGCCCAGCTTTACAGGTATTGCATTTACCGAAGAAATCAGCGGGCCGAAGAACCAATTGGTAAAAAGCGAATCACGTGCTAAAAAGCTCGAAGGCCTCTTCAAAGGCCCGACGCAAAATATCGGGTCAAGATAGCTCTGGTGGTTACTGACTAATACAAAAGCACCTTTATCAGGGACATTGTCTCTGCCGTAGGTACGCACTCGAAAAAACAAAATGCAAAAAACTTTGCAAATCCAGCGCGCGTACCAGAACCATGCTGCATTTAGTTTTTCCTTAAGCATTTTTCTTTCACATAACCCAAAAGCTTTTCAACAACCTTTTCGATACTTAAATCGGTCGTGTCAACAACAATAGCATCTTCGGCCGGTCTTAATGGCCCGACCGTTCTGTTCTCGTCGCTTTTGTCTCTTTCTTCGATGGCCTTTTGTATTTGCTCAAGGGATTCATCGCCGCCTTTGGCCCGCAGCTCAGCTTGTCTCCTTCTGGCCCTCTCGATAGAATCAGCCGTCAGATAAAATTTTATATCAGCATCGCTGAACGCCACCGTGCCCTGGTCTCTTCCTTCAGTCACTATTTTTCCCCGGCCTGCCGCGAATCGCCTTTGCATTTTAACTAATTTCTCTCGCGCTTTCGGCGAAGAGGCAATATGCCGGGCATTAGCAGTTATCTGCGGCTGGCGTATTTGCTCGGTAACATCAATCCCGTTGATACAGACGACCATTTTGCCATCCCTGAGAGAGAATTGAAATTCGCTTGTTTCCATAACGCCGAGCAGCTTGTCTTCATCGCTTATATCGACGGCTGCCTGCATCGCAGCCAATGTTACAACTCGATACATCGCACCGGTATCGAGAAAGCTCGCCCCTAACTTCTCAGCTAACAGCCGAGCCGCGGTACTTTTGCCGCTGGCCGCAGGACCATCAATTGTAATAATCTTAAACACTGACTAACACTGACTTAAACACTGACTAACACTGACGTACCTTGACCACAACGATACTCGTATCATCAATCTGCCTTGCAAGTCCCACAAACCGCCTTCTGTATCCGAGTATATTTTTCATCATCTGTTCTGCCGAACCTGTGGTAAATTTCTTTGCGGTCTCTAACAAATTTTCTCTGCCCCATAATTCGTTATCGAAGTTGACTGCATCAATCAGCCCATCGGTATAAAACAGCAGACTGTCACCGGCTTTTAGCTCAACGGTTTCAATCTCATATTCCGCCTGCGCATCGACTCCAAGTACGAGTCCGCCCTTTTCCAGGTCCATAATTTGCCCGTCTCTTATCAGCACAGTCGGCTCATGCCCGCAATTGCAGTAGGTTATAGTCCCTTTTCCAACATCAACGACTGCGTAAAAAAACGTGATAAACTCCCCGTTACGGCACTCGCCGCATATCATCTTATTGAGCTTATTCGTAATTGCCTCTATGGCTTTGCCCCCGCCTTCGATATCTGCATAAGCCCGCACGGCACTTCTAAAACAGCTCATCATAAGCGCCGCTGGCATCCCTTTACCCATCACATCGGCAATCGCCACCGCAATGCAACTGTCACTTACTTTAAGAAAATCGTAAAAGTCACCTCCGACATCAAAGCATGGAATATAAGAAGCCGCTATATCCAGACCCGGTATCCGCGGAGGGCTTTCCGGAATCATCTTTCGCTGAATAAGCCCTGCCAAGCGCATCTGCTCGGCCATTCGTTCGCCTTCAATCGCCTCTGCATATAGCCTGGCGGTCGTTATCGCAACCGCACACTGCGAAGCAACCGCCCTGGCAAGGTTAATATCATCTTCGTAAAAGCGCTTAGGTCTCGGACTGTAAAGCCGAAGCACACCAATCGCCTGGCCTTTGAACCGCATCGCAACGGTAAGCTGGCTGACAAGACCCTCTTTGATTGTCGCCTCTTTATACTTGACCCTGTCATCGAGACGCATATCGTCCAGCACCACCGCCTGGCCTGCAAAAGCGGCTTTAACCACGGTATCGTTTTTCGATACTACACCTTTGTTGCGGTATTCTTCACTGAGCCCGTAGGTGCTCCGCATTTTCAAATCGCCGGCCTCTTCGTCCAGCAGCCGAATCGAGCAGGCCTTAACTCCGACAATCCTCACCGCAGCCTCTGCTAACTTATCCAGAACCTCCTGAAGCGAGAACTCACCCGCCACCAGCGTGGAAAGCTGATAAATCTGCTCGTCTCTTTCAATTTGTTTCTTTGTCTTTTTCGCCATAATCAATCACTAATATTACAAGCCATTGGGATTATACTAAACTTATAGCTCCTGGTTAACCTTAAACTATTCCCTTATTGACGCTCTTGTTCTAAAAAACATTTCATATTACTATAAAAATGATGTAAAAATATAAATCTGAAGACGCAATACAATATTCGCAATACGACATACGAAAAATGATTGCCAAACATATAATTTTCACCGGCCGGGTCCAGGGCGTTGGCTTTCGCTTTACCGCCCGCAGGGCGGCCAGTCGCCGTCAGTTGACCGGCTTCGTTCGAAATGTACCCAACGGCACCGTTGAGATGCTCGCCCAGGGCCGCCCTGATGATGTAGATGATTGTATCCAGGACTTAAAAGAATATTTTGCCGGCTACCTTAAAGAAACGAGAATCGAGGAAATTCCCCCCGATCCAAAACACACAGACTTCAAAATCACCTTTTAACCAACCTACCGCTCTGTCACGTTTGATTTGGGAAATGTCATTCCGAGCGGAGCGGAGTCGAGGAATCTGTTCCCTCGGCTGCGCTCGGGACAAGTTTAATAGACCCCTCGACGCAGTCTACCCTGAGCGAAGTCGAACGGGCTCGGGGTGACAATTTTCTGTAAAATAGCAATCCATCAATATAGTTGTGACAAAATACTCCTTCGTCATCCTGTGTTTCTTCCGAGTACGTCAAGGTGGGACAATAAACCTATCCGCTGTACGCTGTTTTGCTCTTCAACTATACTACATCATGCAATACGATATTATTCTCCGAGGTGTCGGACGACGCCGTATTTGCGAGGCACAACAAGGTCTGCCGTTCTGGAAGGCTGGTCTTCCTTAATCTTGTAATTGACGTCCATTATCTCGATAAACTCCGCCGTGTACTCCTTCAACACGCCGCAGTATTCAAATATCTTATCACCCTTAATCATCTCAAGCACAACCTTATGGCCGATATATCTTTCCAGCAAAGGCTCAAAAGAAGTCCCTACCGAACCCATCAACTCCTGCTTCATCTGGGAGACATACTTGTCCTGAGAAGTCAGCATCTTACCCGCAGGTGTGGCCTTTTTAGCCTGACTGATTAGCAGATTAACAACCTCCACCACTGAGTCTCTAACGGTTCGCAAAACGTTCAGCATTCTTCTTTTGAGTCTGCGCCACAAACCTGGATGATATGTTCTTTTCAGCTCATTTTCTCTTGCCCTCTTATTGTGCTCGCTGAGCTCATCGTGGAAACGAATCACGGCTCCAATCTTCGGATACTCATATTTATATAGAATATAGCTGACCTCATCGTGCCCTTGTTCGTCTTTGTGCTTGGCCGGATAGACAAATTCCAGCCCTGTATTTTCCACCCTCAATTTGCCCCATATTGTCTTACCCGAAGTATCCTCTAACGTCACCATATTCTGCTCGAAATCTCTCAGGCACTTATCTCTGCTTCTTTTTCTTATAAAAGCACCAACAGCCGCAGCAAAGATAATAAATAGTATTGTTATAGCAGTTGTACTTTCACCAAACATATCAGACTCTCTTAATATTTAGCTCCCAAATCTATTCGTGGCTTTTTTGCCTTAAATCTGTGCCAAGATGACTGTGTAATTCTTGCCGTAGAACTCAGCGCATTTCGGACAGGTGGTATAGAAAAAGTACATCTTCTTAATCTGCTTTGCCTTTGATTTGACATATTCTTTCATTTCTTTTGCCCACTGCCCGGCGTTTTTATATGGCCCTTCAAAAACCTTCGTCAGAAAAGTCCCCGACATTCTTTCCATCTTCGCACCCGGTACTTCCTTGGCCACTGCGATATAGATATCAGCTCCCCAGAGAGATTTTTCATCCGAAAGCATAAGGGGCAAAGGCACAAGAGCATTGGCCTGCTTAATCATTTCCATATTTTTTACCATTACTTTCGCGAAGTTAAGCGGGATATGAAAGAAACTTCTGACGTGGTCTTTAAGAAATAATTTATCCTGAAAGGTTATCTCTTTTTCATCCCACGGCCCGGGATCGAACCTCGGACAGCATCCTGTTTCCGATTCTTCATAAAGCTTACCCATAACTGTCACCTCACTTTTTATAATAAGAGTTTTGCAAAAGTTAAGTCTATCTTTGGCTTAAATGTCAAATTTAATCCTCAAAAAACGCGGCCTATAAATCCACGCTTCCGCCACCATCTGCCAACGCCTTTGGCCTTTGCAAAACACCAAAGGCTATTTGGGCCAAAGTGTTTTAGCATTCCAGCGGCAAACTTTCTTTTTACGCTCTGCTACTAACTACTCTATAACGACTGCTGTGCCCTTAGCGGAGGCCATCAAGAGCGATTTGTTTTTGGAGCCGACGTTATCATAATCCAAAGCGAAGCCAACAATAGCGTTTGCGCCCAATTTCCTCGCTTCTTCTTTAGCTTCGGCTATAACGTCATCCTGCATCGCCTTCATAACGTCCTGATACGAAGCCGAGCGTCCGCCGAAGATGTCGCGAAAAGATGTGAAGAAGTCACGGACAATATTGACAGCCCGAACGTTCCGCGCAATCACAAAACCCTTATATTGCTTGATTTTAATCCCGTCTAAAATCGGTGTCGTAAAGATTTGAACATCGTTCATTGGAATTCATTCTCCCTTCATTTTTCATTACATTATTTCTCGATTCGTCTGATATATACAACTAATTCTCTGCCGATGCCACGAGGTTTTTCCCAGCTTTTGTCGCCGGTTTGGACTTTTACTTTTGCTTGCCTAACCTCTTTTCCGGTTGCACAATCAAACCAGCGAAATTCATAGGTCCCCCGCCTCATATCCTTTAGTCCAATTTTGCCTTTCAACTCCGGAGAATAAGCGATGTAACTGAATCCCGGCTGCGCCAGGACATATTTTGTCCCTGCAAATTTCAACTCATCGTGCGGCGACATCTCATTAAAATTGGTGGACTCGAAAAAGCGTACGAGACTTCCGCAGTCTTTAAGGTCGCTCTTCGCTGTCGTGGCAATATCCATTTCCAGAATCATTACATATGCACCGCCCATTGCACACGCCCAGCTTTTTTTGCGTGCCTCTTGTCCGGTTCCATAATCCGCAGCTTCAGACATATTAAGATTGTACTTACTTTTTGCCTGTTTGAAGGCACTGACCATAGCATTATGCAAAGCATCGGCACTTGGCTGATTATACTGGATGGCAAACTGGTCGATATCCGGTGCATCTGCAAACTCTGAAAAATCCAGTCCGCTGAGCTTATGCACAGCTATCACGTGGTCATAATCATCAGCCGCCCGAATCTCCGCCGCGATATTCTTCACTCGCTTTGCACTGAACGCCTCCTGGTATTCCTCTGCAATGCACCATATCAGATTTCTATGATGTTCGAATCGGTTGACGAGTGTATGGATAAAACCCTTTTCTTCTTTGCCTATCTTGTCGCCCGTATTCCAGAGCCGCGCACTGTCGTCATAAAAAAACAAATATATAACAATGCCGTTCTTATCCATTTCAGCAAACCACACTTCCCATTGCTTTAGCACCTTCGAATTGATGCTTTTCCGCGGGTCGTTATTCACAAATGGATTATGTGTTTTATCCCCATCGCCGCCGTGTGAGCGTACCGCCATCAGGTAAATACAGTTGGCACCGGTTCCTTTCATTTTCTCTATCAATTTTCTCTGGTCACCGTCACGAGTTCCATCCGGCTTTAACTTCCCTCGATAAAGAAAGTCCTCCGGGTCACCCGGCCCGCACATAAAGAAAGGCCCACCACCTTTGCGCTTGAGCCACTGCGGATGCTCCGCATCGACAACGATCTGGCCGTTTCGAGGGTGTGGCACGGCCATCTTGGCCGTGTTTTCACGGGCTGGAAGCCCGTGCCACATCACGGAATCCTTGAGAAGCCTCAGCGTATGGTTTTCCATTTCGCTTCCCCGGATTTTGGTGTCGTTCCAGCTAATAATCAAATCCATGCCCGGCATTACAACCATAGCACGCAGCCCGCCATGCCCGAAGCAGCCGTATGTATCTGTTGGTACATCCGGCCAATGCCGTGTGCCGTCACGGCCAACACCATTGGTCCACCACAGCCAGCTATAGCTGCCTACATGGTCACACTGATTATCCGGGATTCTCTTGGAGCCTATCGAACGCTGTCCCGGTATCATCTCCGCCTCTTGACCAGCCGTCCTCGGAATCGAATTTGGCAGAGGGCTCGTTACCGCCATTGTCGCATGCTCACGACTGACTAACTGCTTATTTTTCCATTTGCCTTTGCGCAAATACAACAATCCGAAACGTGCAAAATCACGCGGCGAAATCGCCAATCGGCCGGGTCTATCCTTGATACCGAAGGCCATAAACGTCGGATTGTCCTGACACTGAAGAATATCGGTAAGTTTAGGATGCAGGACATCGGCGTCCACCGTCTCATAGCTAACGCCATAGACCTTCTTAAACATCGCGTCCCAGAACAACGCCATCTGCCAGTCGTTGTAAGCAAAGGCCGTCCCGGGCAATTCAGAAAGACCGTAGCATGAAATCTGGTTCGCAAAGTCTCGCCATTTGATAGCTCGGTCTTTATAACCAAGGTTCTTGTTAATTTGGTTCAGGCGCGGTTCCCACTTGTTGACCCGCTCATCAAGGTTGGAAATTTTACCATCCTCCACGGCCTTAAACAAAAAGTGCGCGTAAAAAGGTTTTGCCGCTGATGCAACGTCTTTTCGCTTACCCGCATCGCCCCAGCTATAAACCATATACCCATACCGCACCACACATCCAAACCCACCGGGGTAATCGCTCAATTCTTCCAGTTTCGCTACATCCAGACCGATTTGCTCAGGCCTTTTAATTGCCCATTCCTTCCCCGGATATACCGGCTCTGTTTCGACCGCTTGTATCTCTGCAATTGACAAACACAAACTAACTAACATCCCTACCGACAGTATTTTTGTCATTTTCATTTTTGAACTTTCTCCCTGTTTTGCCCTTGACCTTAACGCTCTGCCTCCAGGTTATCCTTGACTAATGATGCGTCTAATTTCTTGTGGTCGCTGTCCACATTGACCAGAACATTATCAGTGAACAGTACGCATTCACTTGGCTTGCCTGCAACGGTTATAGCCTTCGGCCGAACGCTCGAAAACAGGTTGCCGACCACGGTGACATCAGATGTGCCGTTGAGAACCATACCGGCTGCCACCAGGTCATTCGTTCCGCGTTTTAACTTACCATCACCAATGTAGCTGTTGGAGAAGTTGTTGCCGGTAACGGTGATTCGTCCGCTGTTCGGCCCAATGCTCAGAGCATCTCTGCCGGAAATAGTAAACGCATTGGCGCTGATAGTGCAGCCATGCGCATCGCGCAGGTCTATCCCACCGGAGCTGTTATGCGCAATCACATTGGCACTAAGCGCGATGCCGTAGCAGTCCCTGTCGAGCACAATGGCTGTGCCTTTGCACTCCTCTATCATATTACCCGAGACGACTGAGCCGTAGGTATTCTCAATCACAACACCATCACCTAAATGGTCGTCGAGGTTGTTGCCCGTCATACAGAGGTTGAAACCATCGATGAACCTGACGGCAACATGGTTCTCCTCAAACTGGTTCGCCGAGACGACAACATCGTGGCAGCCGATTATGTTCAGCCCCGTCTTTTTGTTATAGGTCATCAGCGAATCGCATATCCGCGGGTCTTCGTAGCAGTAATAAAGCTGAACGCCGTCGCCGCCGTGATAGCTGACGGTAACACCATCGATGAAGATTTCGTTTATCCGCCTTGCCTCGATACCGTGGCCGCTCTTTTCGCTGCCTGTGATGCGGAAGTTAGCTAACCGAATCCGCCACAACTCAGCCTTTCGGTTATCACCTCCACTTGGGTGCTGAAGTACGAGGGCACCCTTGCCGGTGGTGTCGATGTTCTTAATGTGCGTGGCCGTGCCGGCTCCTTCAATGAGCACGTCGGAGATTGTTACTTTCAAAGGCTCACTAATCTCAAACGTGCCCGGCGGCAAACGCACAACACCGCCTTCATCCGGTAAGGCGTCAATCGCTGCCTGGATACTCGGATAACGTCCGGCATCGATAACGGGCCGTGCACCCGGCAGCCGCTGAGCAGCAGGATTATTCTGCCCGCCCTGACCACCCGCGATGCTAAAGACGCTCACAATCGCCGCGATTACTATTATCACAACTGTTGTCCGGTATGTTCGTTTCATTTTGTCTCTCCTGGTTAAAATGTATTGATGGTTTGGATTCCTCAAATCATATATCACAGACTACTATGCCGCTTTCATAACTTCACTCAGTGCCTTTACTGTCAAATCGATATCCTCTTCACTGATACCGTAGTGAGTTACCGCGCGAAGCCGTCTCGGGCCCACGGACAGCAATTTGACTTCTTTCTTATCAAGTTCGGTTACCAGCTCTTTTGGGGTCATTCCGTCCTCTTCCAGTTCGAAGTAAATGATATTTGTTTGCACCTTTGCCGGCTCGAGCGATAACCCGCTTATACGCGTGATTCCTTCAGCCAGCCGCCGAGCATTTTTATGGTCTTCTGCCAATCTATCCACCATCTCTTCCAGCGCTGTAATCCCTGCCGCCGCAATCACGCCGGTCTGTCGCATACCGCCCCCTAAAACTTTACGCGACCGCCGTGCCTCCGCGATAAAATCGCTCGAACCGCAAACCACCGAACCAACCGGCGCTGAAAGCCCTTTCGAGAGGCAGAAACTCAGCGAATCTACGTTCGCGGTCAGTTCTTTGACGTCAACCCCCAGGGCAACAGCAGCGTTGAATATGCGGGCGCCGTCAAGATGTACCGACAGGCCGTGCTCTTTTGCTAATGCCGCTACCGAATCAATGTATTCAGAGCTAACTGCAGAACCGTTACAGCGGTTATGAGTGTTCTCTAAGCATATCAGCCGGGTCCGTGGAAAGTGCACGTTATTGCCGCGAATAGCCGTCTTGATATCCTCCAACCTCATCGTACCATCGGGTTGATTGCTTATCGTGTGTGGGTGTATTCCGCCCAGTGCCGACATTCCGCCGGATTCGTAGAGAAACGTATGCGACCGGTCCCCCAAAATCACTTCTTCACCTCGAGCACAATGAGTAAGCGTACACACCAGATTGCCCATCGTTCCGCTGACGACCAGGAGCGCCGCTTCCTTTCCCATCCGTTCAGCAGCCATTTCCTCAAGCCGGTTCGTCGTCGGGTCCTCGCCGAACACGTCATCGCCTAATTCAGCGCGATAGATGGCCTCCCGCATCGCGGGCGTCGGCAAAGTAACAGTGTCACTGCGTAAATCAATTGTCCTCATTAGTTATCTCCCATTTGAAATTACTATTTAGAGTTATGCCTAACCTCGATTTTGCAGAAGTCTTTGCTGTCAATTATAAACAATCGCTAATCGAAAATCGATATTTATGTGTTGAAAAGACACAGCAATTCGAATATTATAGAATGTTTAGTTGCAATTTATGGACGTGTTTAGTATTATAATAAGGATAATAAGCATTGCAGCATTGCCAAACTGTGGCACAAGGGAAATATCAGAGAACTACGGGAGGTAAACCAACGATGAATTACAAAACAAGGTCCACCAAGTACATGGAAAGGGGGTTTACGTTAATAGAACTTTTAGTGGTTATTGCTATCATTGCCCTTTTGTTGGCAATTCTAATGCCGGCCATGCGAAAAGCCAAGGAAATAGCAAAGGAGACATCGTGTAGATCCAATTTAAGATCTGTGGGATTAGCTATATTAATGTACCTGGACGACAATGACCGCAAACTGGCTGACCCGAGGAGCGCTAACAGATTTCTCTGGTACGATTCAAGAGGTGATCTTAGAAAGACTAATGATAATGATGCTTATTGGGGTATTGTGTATATAGATTACCTGAGGAACACGAAGGTTTTTGGTTGTCCGAGCTTAAGACGCGTCCCGGAATTAATATATGACGTTGACCCTGAGGCAATTCAGGTAGCGGCGTTTGGTCTGAACGGCTACGCCAGGGGCACAGATACAAATGAGATACGACCTCATTCGGAATTTATTATATGTCACGACCATGTTGAACCAAGATGTGAACAAGACAGCGCAGACATGTTGTTTAATGACGGCCCGGGCACCAACAACTTACGTCATTATCGGCAAGGGGGCCATCGCGCAAAATACTACCGGGACATCTTCAGACATAATATAAGGCGTCACGAAGACTTCAGGACCGGCGGACGACTCAATGTTCTATGGTTGGATGGACATGTCAGCTCCATTGAAGAAACCACAGGAGACGATGTCCCCAAAAGGTGGTACACCGGCGAAAGATAAAATTTTGATTATTTAGTTCCTGTTGCGGAAACAGTATTTGTCATTCCCGCGAAAGCGGGAATCCAGC
>CAYQKF010000148.1:0-11868 GCA_964417935.1 uncultured Pirellulales bacterium | reverse complement strand
GGAAAATTTTTTAAAAATCGTGGTTTCACCGCCTAACTGCGAAAGTTGGGTTAGTAACAGAGAAAGCAATCTCCCTCCCTCGAAAGAGGGTGAGGGAGATTGCGGTCGTGTGAATCAGACAGATGTTTAGCAGCAGAAGGCGGTTTCGTTAAGGCGTCAGCCTTTTAGTCACCTGTTTGGTTCCGGCTCGCCCGGGTTAGGGTATTTTGTCTAACACTTAGATTTTGCTTTGAATTGCTTTGACTAACGGTTCAAAATGCGCCGGCAGAGATTGCAAAAAAGAGCCCAGTTCAGTTTTAGTTGAGGTGAGCGTGATTTTGGCTCCCTTATTAAGAAGATAATTAATTCTATCAAGAGCAATTGTAACGCGCCATTTCCAGTTTATAGTCCAGGCCTTTTGTGCAACGTCAAACCAGCATCTTATGGCACTTGTTAGCTGGCCTTTATCCATTTGTCGTTCCGCCTGGAGCGCCGATAACTCTATCTGAAGGAGAATCCTGCTTCCCATTAAAAGCTTAGTACGTTCGTCAATGGGTTTAATTGCATCAGAGATTATTGATTCTGCAATGTTTCTGATTGATTGTTCCAGCGATTTGTTTTTCCCCTGCAAGCTGACTTTTGGTTTCATTTCGAGTTCAGGATATCGGGATTCGATTTCTGCTCTTAATTTTGCGATTTCGCTCTTAATTATGCACATTAGAAGAAATTTGTCTTTTTCATATCGCCGGTGGGTCAAATAAATGATTAGACCAATAACGGCGATGGTAAACATCGGGGCAAGGCTAAGCGCCCGGTAAATTTTGTTTAAAAGGTTCCGATTTTTTTCTTCAAGCAGGCGATTTTTGCCCTCTAAAAGAGTGATTTGCTCACGAAGATTGGCAATTGATTGCTGTTCTTCATCGATGATTTGTCTGGACACCTGCCCATTTGGTGAATCATTTGATACGGCTGACGAATCGGACGCATAAATGTTACAAGTCAGGCAATTTGCCAAACAAAGAATAACAATTAACATTAACGTGTATTTCGGGCACATTACGAAACCCTCTTCCATTGACGGTCTTGCTCAAAGCTAATAAACACCTTGTGACAAAATCTACACTTCTATTCTTTTCGGACTTTTAAATGATAGCACACAAACAGACCTTATACAAGCACAATTTGCAACCGGAGTAATATAAGTGCTCCTCTTTCTACTTACAAAGTTTCCTGTAACGTTTACCATCTTGCGTTGAAGGTGTAAATATGCTATCAGAATTCATCTGTTGTATAGAATTTATATGGCTATTATGGACGCAAAGAGAACAGGCATATTGGCAATACTCGGGGCCAGCTTGATGTGGGCTGTTGAGCCGGTTTTTGCTAAGTTGGCTTATGCAAATTCAAACTTTGTTCAAACATCCACTTTCAGGGCGATAGTTGTTGCTCTGGTTGCCCTTACTTATGTTTTTTTCACA
This sequence comes from uncultured Pirellulales bacterium, assembly GCA_964417935.1. Lineage (GTDB taxonomy): Bacteria > Planctomycetota > Phycisphaerae > Sedimentisphaerales > Anaerobacaceae > NIOZ-UU13. Next base: position 10,411 of record CAYQKF010000148.1, on the reverse strand, counting down.
GGCAAAAGAAATCTTAAAGTTACCTCAAAGCAATTTTCAAAATTGTTTTATATCGCAATGGCCGGGACGATGTTCGCGGATTTACTGTACTTTTTTGCCTTAACAAAAATCTACGTGCTGAATGCGGTCCTGCTCGGTCATATGCAGCCGATATTTATTATTTTGATAGGGTTCTTTTTTCTAAAGGAAGATAAGCTGACAAAATTTGATTACGCAGGCATATTCATTATGATAATTGCAGCCGTGTTTGTTACAACGAAGACACTGGAAAATCTGTTTGTGATAAAATTAGGCACGGTAGGAGATATTTATGTACTGTTGGCAACAGTGGCCTGGGCGACAACGGCTATAGTGATGAGAAAATATCTTAGAGAGCTTGATGCCGGCGTAATTACCTTTTACAGGTTTTCAATTGCCTCGGTAATATTTATTGTTTACTTATCGTTCAAGTCATCGCTGGTTCTTTCCAATATCTATCAAATCCTCATCGGCGTCATAGTTGGGGCGGGAACCATACTTTATTATGAAGGTTTGAAGCGAATTAAAGCCGCTCAGGTTTCGGCTATGGAACTTTCAACACCTTTTTTTGCGGCGTTGTTGGGTTTTTTGATTTTAGGAGAAGGCGTTACAATTATGCAGATTGCAGGTATGGTTTTATTATTTGCCGGTGTTTGCTTCTTATCCAAAAAAGAAGAGGCTTATTTTTAAAACGTATTCATGTCGATGCAAAGCGGAACGTCACGCTTTGCATTATTATAATAGAAGCTGAGCAGGAGGAATTTGGGCCCCGATACCTTTGGTACAATTGTTTTAAAGACTGTTGCTTCTAATCCTTGGTGTACTATGGGCCGGAACAGCCATAAATAAATCATCTTCGATGCGTACATAAAAGGTTATCCGTCGGTATCTTAGGTTTCCGGATTGCGACCCTGCAATTCAGCGAGCTTTTTGAGGACACGCTCGGCATGCCCCTGGGCGATTACTTCCGGCCAATAGTGCCTGATACTACCATCGGAGTCCACAATCATCGTCGTGCGAATCACCCTGCCATAGCTCAAGTTTCCAAGTGAGCTTCTTACCCAGGCCCCATAGAGTTCCATCACCTCATGGTTTGGGTCGCTCAGAAGCCTTACCTGAAGCTCGTGCTTGTCTATGAAGTCACAATGAGATTTGGGTGAATCGTTGCTGATACCGAGAATCTCGGTGTTCATTTGACGGAACCTGGGCAGAAGAGCTGTGAAGTCTTTTGCCTCAATTGTGCACCCGGGCGTGTCATCTTTGGGGTAAAAGTAGAGGACGACCCACTTTCCTCTATAATTGCTCAGGGTCACAGGTTGCTTGTTCTGATCAACAAGTGTGAAGTCCGGTGCAGGGTTGCCAACGACCGGGGATAACTCAGAGGCAGCGCTTTCTATTTGCTCCTGCTGCATCTTGACATTTATGTCCAGGGTCAATTGGACGGGCTGCACTTTGATCGGCTGCACTTCTACCTTGTGGGTTCCACAACCACAAAGAAACAATGCAAGAAGTGCTGTCGAGATCCACCGTTCGTGTTTCATGATACACCTCATATCAACAAAACAAAATTGTTCGATAACGACATAAAGACTATTCAGGTGCATTTTGGCCCAAGATAAGCTTTTTGTCAAGATTTGGGTCGTACTATTCCAATTTTTCTGTGGCACGATTTATATTCACGTCGAGCGCTGATTTGACGGCGATCAATTTGCGCAGATTCTCGTCAAAACGCGGGATATCGAGCACAATTTCTTCAAATTCAACAGGAATTTTTTTATTCCGGCTGTGGCCCTGCGTGGTAATCCGGGCTGTGAGTCCGCCTTGCGCCTCCACTAAATCAATCTTAAATCTGCTGTATTCAAAATCAAGCAGTCCTTTTAACAATGACTCCTTGTCGGCGGTCCGGCTCGCTCCTTCAAATTTCGGGCCTAACTGTTTTTCCAGTACCTTCCAGGCCGGGCTTTGCAAGGCCTCGTCTGCGAGTTTCCACCACCCCTCTCCGGATGTCGAATAAAGGAATCCTTCACCTAACCTTATATCGGCTAAACTGGACGGCGAAATGCTCACGGGGATCATGCCGTATAGCTCGCCCCGGCCTGTTGCCCTTTGTCCGAAGGCAATATTAAGTAGTTCCTGAAGGGCAAGGTTTTCCACAAAAATCTTGAAATTGACTCTGGGCAGGTTAGGATCGATGCGCAATGCATGGGTGTAGAGGTGTCCCCCCATCCATTCCCATTCTGTACGTTCTATGAACGCAGCCATTGGCTCTTTTTCAAGTCGAAACGCAATAAGTCCATCGGTAAACTCCAGTTTGCCTAACTTGAGGTTTTTAATTGTGAGGATCTGATTGCCCGGGGTTGAAATTGGAGAGAGGCTGGTAAGTATAACAGAACCGGCGATGCCTTCTGCTTTCGCTTCGTAAAGACTGCTCGAGAGCAATGTGTCAACAGTAGTGATTTCAAGCCTGGGCGTGAAGTGTCCTCCCCTCCAGTTCAGATCAGCCTCTAACGATAAGTCGCCGCTGGCTGCAATGCCAGTGGATGCGGCCAGCATCTTGACGGCAGCTTGTTCCTCATCCAGATGCAATTCATCACAGACAGCCTTTAGCAAAACTGAGGGATGTTCTTCATTGAGGTCCAGATTACCCTGAATGCTCAATATCGCTCCATTTTGAATAGACCACTTTGACTGAAATTCTCCATTCAGACGCTCAAGGTCAAACGACCCCGAAACAGGCTTGATCCCCTCTTTATCAGCGGCTAAAAGTACATCCGATTTCTCATTTAGCAGGGTGGCTTCGTCAAATGTGAGAGTTGTCTTTACGATTTTTTCTTCGGTGCCGTTAAGCTTGGAATCAACGTTCAGTATTGCATTTTGCAGGTCCAAATACAACCCTTGATAGCCGGGATAGTACTTGATTGTATCGACTATGAGCTTGCCGCCTGCTTCATCTTGCTCCGGGGAAAAGGATGTATCAAGTGACAGGTGAATACCGGCCAGCTTCGCTATAAGTCTGTTATCTGTGGTCTGAACTTCGGTGCTGTCAGTGCTTGCCTCGAGATTGATACGTGTAGCGAGGCCGTTTTCGCTAAACTTGAAATTGGCTGTATTTTTATCATCGGCCTCTTTCAAGTTTAAGCTGGTTTTCCCGAGCTCTATGTTCTCAAAATTGGCGCTGTCGAAATTCAGGTTGCTGTCTGGCAGCACCGAGATATGGGCCTCTTTTTTGCTGTAATTGCCCCGTAACTTTAGAATGCCGGAGAGGCCCTGCAATGCCAATCTTCCGTGGTCTATATTCAATGTGCCGGGCGCCAAAGTTACCTGAAGGTTGGTGAGGTCAATATCCGGTTCTTTTGAGACAGTGGTTGATAGCAGGCCGCTTATATCCATTTTGCCAAGTCCGGAGACATCGAAACCATTGGCAGCGAGCTTCCGTGCGACCGGCTCAGGAAGTTTTCCTTCGAGCTCCCAGACCACTTCAGCCTGGTTCGTTTGGGTGTTTTTTGCAGGGAATGCAGCCGGGAGTATGGCAGATAGGCTTTTGAGGTGCCATTCTTCTCCCTGAGCCTCGCCCGAAAACAACAGCTTGTCCGAGAATTTTTCCAGTTCTATATGAACATTGGATGCGGGGGTTCCGGCGTATTCCACTGCTTCGGCGCTGAGTTTAGCCGTGATGTTTTTTAGCTGGGACAGCCTTTCCAGCTCGACTTCGAGCTCGCAGTTTACTCCTTCTGCATCGAGAGGAAAATCAGCCAAGGTTGTCTTGCACCATGCATTGCTCAGTGATGCTCTGAATCGGGCGTTTGCGTTACTTGTAGAAATATCTCCTTGTAGTTTAAGGCCTGTCTTTCCGGCCAATCTGGCCGGTATAGAAAAGCCTTCGAGAGGTAAAGCTGTCATTAAGGCTTGTAAATCAACGTCTTGCTTTTGTAAGGAAAACGTGAGAGATTCACCACGAGTATAAAGAGAGACTTTCAGTTGCAGAGGGGTGCCCTGGAAGTTGAGGCGGAGGTCATGCATAATCCAGCCTGCCCCGTTGTTGTAGATCGTGCCCTCGCACGGGATGCAAATCTGTTTTTGCGGCCAGTCAATGGATAATGTGCATGCACGCAGCTCGATGGAGTCAAAGGGAGCTTCCTGGGGCTGCCGGCCGCCTTTCACTGAGATTCGCGCCAATTCACCAAGCTCGATTTTACCGTTCCTGATGCGCAGAACGAGCTGGCCTCCGGTAACTTGTACCTTGTTTACCTTGCCGCGGAATAGTGAGCACAGGGAGTAGTCGGCAGTCAGTGCTCCAATACAGGCGCAGCGCTCATGCCCTGATTCGACGTTAGCCAGTTCGGCGCTGCTCAAAGAACAACTGCGAACCTCTAAAGCAGCCTCTGACAGGCCGATAGTAGCTAATCGGGAGAGAATCAGGTGCCGGACTATGCGGGGCAGTACTACCAGTTGTATTGACAGGATTATGATGACCAGGATGATTAAAGCAAGGATGTATCGAACTGACTTTTTGACCCACTGCCTCATAGCTCAACACTTTCTGAAATCGAAATATACTTACAACGGACTTTCACGGCCGCAAAGTGTGTCGCTGCATGGAAGGTGCCGGCAATAACTTTTTTGACATTCGTCAAACGGAGCAGGAGGGATTCGAACCCCCGGTACCTTTCGGTACAACGGTTTTCAAGACCGTCGCCTTCAGCCGCTCGGCCACTGCTCCGGATGTAACTGTTTCCGCTCTCTAATCCCTATCGGTTCAAACATCCCATTTTAAACAATTTTCCAGCTATTTTATGCAGAAAAAAAGATTTTGCAAGATATTTTAGCAGAAGAATTGATGCCTACATCGGCGTTTGAAAAATATTTTAATATTTTTTCAATTTTTTAGTTGACATTGCATAGTTTGCATAACATAATATGCTAAACATAGTATAATATAAATCTGTGAAATCTGTGTTTACAAAAGGAGATTTTTATGAAATTTGAAAGTCAACTATTGAAGGGGATTGCACCGGTGGTCGTTCTGGAGATTCTCTCTCGCGGCCCAATGTATGGTTACGAGCTCAGCCAGGCCATCGAGCAGAGAAGCGGCGACATCCTGACCCTCGGCAAAGGAACGCTGTACCCGCTGCTTTACAATCTGGAGGCAAAAAAACTCGTTAGAGGCAAGTGGGAGAAGAACCAGTCCAGCCGAAAGAGGAGATATTACTCAATCACGAGCAAGGGCAAAGGCCAATTGACAAAGCAAAAGGCCCAGCTCAGGGAGCTGACGGCCGGCCTGAATCTTGTCTTCGACGGAGCACTTGCGACGGCATGACCTGTATTTAGCCCTCCGGTTTTAACGGAAGCTAATTTGAAACAATAAGATACACGAGGTGATTTGATGAGAATCAAAAAGCTTTTTGTAATAATATTGGTTGCGAGTATTTTAGGGTTATGCGCAGGGATTGTAATGGAGTACATCGCTTTGTGGGAGGGCTTTCCAATCTTTATAATTTCGGGAGCCCTTGTCGGTGTCTTCAGCGGAATTACAGTAGTGCTTTTCAGTTGTGGTCTCTCAGTCACACGAGATGATTTGAGAAAAATGGAAAGTCCCGTTCTAAGAATCTTAGTTGCGACTGCCATAGGCCTGTTCGCAGGGTCGGTACTGGAGTATGTCGCTTTATGGGCGGTCTTTCCCATCTTTTTGATTTCGGGAGCGATTGTTGGTGTCACAGTCGGAATAATAATTGAGGCCATCAGATATAATCGCTTAATGAGGCGCAGCTTTCTGGAAGGTAAAGGTCTGGGTTTGGAGCGTTTACCTGCTGGTAGCGCAGAATTCATAAAGCTGGTCATTAAAAAAATGCGCTATCGTAAAAAAATCCGCTCTGAGGTAATGGCCGAACTTGCAGCGCATTTTGAGGATGAGCTAAAAGATTGCACAACCGATGAGCAAAAACAGCAGAAAGCTCAGCAGCTAATCACCGACTTCGGCGATGTGAAACTGTTAGCTGTTCTATTACGACGCGCCAAAAAACGCTGCCGACCCCTCTGGCGAACAGTGGTTGCAAGGTCATTTCAAGCCGTCGGCGTGTTAATCTTATGCTTTATCCTTTATCTCGCCTGGTTCTTTTCCGGCAAGCCGGTTATCACCACTAATTACGTTGCCGAGCTTAACAATATGGTGCGACCTGTAGCTGACGAATCCCTCAACGCTGCGCCTTTATATATTAAGGCAGCAGAGCTGTATGAAAAAAGATGGGATGATATTGCCGAGCTTAGGTCAAAAACACAACCGACTCCCGAAGAGATGGAACTCTTAGAAAATAGTTTGCTCACGCTTTTGGGCAAAAAATACGAGGAAGTTACTCTCGAACAGAAGAAGCGTATAGAAAAATGGCTGAATGACAACAATGAAATCTTTGAGCTTGTTATTGCCGGCGCGAAGAAACCCTACCATTGGCAAACCTACGGTGGACGTGGGGATACGACGGAAATGATGAGCATTGTTATGCCTAAACTTTCCGGGTTCCGCAGATTGGCTTTTGCTTTGCGCTCGAGGGCTCAACTTCGTGCCGAGCAAGGCCGATATGAAGATGCTTTTGATGATATGAAATCCTGTTATCGACTCGGCCAACATATAGGAGGGGACAAGACCCTGATTGAACAGCTTGTAGGAATTGCTATTGAAGCATTATCTGTTCGAACTATTCGGGACATTGTAGGTGAATATGAAATTGACTCGACAATATTGGCGGACTTTCAGCGTAACTTTGAACAGATTATCGCCGACGAAAACTTCGCAGTAAGTTTAGAAGCTGAAAAATTGTTCGTCTATGACGAAATCCAGAGATGTTTTACTGAAGGCCGCTTTGGTGGTGGCCATTTGTATCTTTCCAGAATAGGTAATTTGGAAGATGACTACTCTCCAAACAGGCTGGAAGAGATACTCGTTGAGACGATATTTTCTCCAAGTGAATGGCCGAGGGCTGTAAAGGTTTTGTTCGCTCACCCCGACAAGGAGCAAACCAGAGAAATGGCCGACCGCTACTATGATTTTTGGGGCGAGTTGTATCATAAAACGCCGGGCCAGATTAGAGCAGAAGGAATAGACGCCGAAAAAGAATCTATGGAAATCATCGAGGGCAATGTATTGCTGCAAATCCTTGCCCCTGCTCTTGCCAGGGTAAACGAAATAGCCAATCGAAATAAAACCGAGGTCTATGCAACTGTCACCCTCCTTGCTCTGCTGCGGCACGAGAAGGACAAAGGTTCTTACCCGAACGATTTACAGCAGCTCATAACCGCCGGCTATCTTAGGCAATTGCCAAAGGACTCTTTCGCCGATAAGCCGCTGTCTTACAGAAAAACGGAAGATAATTTCATCCTATACAGCATAGGGCCTAATTTTACCGATGACGATGGCGTATCCGGTAAGGACAGCAAAGGCCAAGCCAAACCGTGGAGAGACAATGGCGATACGGTCTTCTGGCCTGTGCCAGAATCTGACATAAAGCAATAACTATATTCCAGAAAAGTATGGAAAGTGAGAACGAAACAAAAAGCCGGTTTAATCAATTGCCTGTCTGTGCTGCAGAATACATAAAGCAGGTCTTAAAGAAGATGCGTTATCGCCGCAAAGTTCGTCGGGATGTGCAGGCCGAATTAACAGCGCATTTTGAAGATGAACTGAAAGACTGCAAGACTGATGAAAATAGGGAGCAAAAAGCGAAGCAGTTAATCACCGAGTTCGGTGATGTGAAACTGTTAGCTGTTTTATTACGCCGGGCCAAAAAACGATGCCGGCCTCTCTGGCGAACGGCTCTTGTGCGCAGTTTGCAGGTGTTTGGAATTATAGTCTTGTATTTTTTTGTACGTTTTATTCCGCTTCTTGTTGGCAGGCCGATTATAAGCGTCAACTATGTTGATTGGCTGAACGAGTTTGTTCAGGCCGGCAGGGATGAGGCGGACAATGCAAGGCCGTACTATGAGAAAGCCTTTGGACTATATGTGGAAATGCCACAATGGCTAAGCAAAAGCAGGGCGAAATGGCCAACGGACTTGAATGACGTGGAGCTGAATCTCCTATCGGATTGGTTGGAAGATAACCAAGGGGCTATTGAAGCGCTCAGGCAAGGCTCGCGACGCCCTGCCTACTGGAGCAAATACACCAGCGATGAGCCTGAATTGGCCCGAGGAGGTCTTGTGGCTGATACCATGGAGGTTCTGCCGAGCTACAAATCTCTGGCGCGTGCTATGCGATGGCAGATTCAATATGAGGCATACAATGAAGACATTGACACCGCATTGAGTGACTCTGTTGCTCTGATGAGATTTGGCGGCCATTTACACGGCCATGGTTTGTTAATTGAGCAGTTAGTGGGTATTGCGATGGAGGCTCTTGCTAATGGTACGTTTTTTATGCTCCTGGAACGTGTTGACGCGCCGGCGGATGTTTTGAAAAGCACCCAGGAAGAACTGGACAGGCAGTTTGGAAAGCAAGAGCCGAATTTCTCTTTGGAAGCGGAAAAAGTATTTTGGTATGACGCAATTCAACGGACGTTTACTGACAATGGGCAGGGCGGTGGCCGTATGTTGGCGCGAGGTCTGCCATATGTGGCCACCGATGACTGGAAGGAAAGCCTGTGGAGATTGATTAGCTTCAAATATCCGGATAGGCAGGAGATGGTTGCTAATATTGATAGATATTTTGGACGATTTGCTGAGATACTTGCTGAAACGCCGTGGGATTTGCGCGATGAGCCTATAGACAAGCAGGAAGGGAACGAAGATGTTCAGATAACACCTATAATGTTGAAAATTAATACTCCAGCATACAAAAGAGTAAGTCAAATCGCCTGGCGAAATAAAACAGGCAGGCGGGCCTTATTGACGGTTCTGGCAATTATTCGATATGAGAAAGAGAAGGGTCGCTATCCAGCCGGCCTGGATGAGCTGGTCGAGGCGGATTATTTGAAGAAATTACCGATGGATCCATACAGTGACGCCCCGCTGATTTACAGAAGGACAGACGGCGGATTTTTGCTTTATAGCTTTGGCATGGATCTCACAGACGATGGGGGTAAATTGGGCCTCGGTAGTCGAGGCACACCGAGGATGTGGGCGGATAATGGTGATTGGGTTTTCTGGCCCCTGCCGAAACCGCAGCTAAAGCAATAGCGCCATTTCACAAGAATATGGTGGGAAATTTTCAAAATTTCATTTGACACGGCGTAGTATATACTGCACAGTGCACATATCGAAGTAGATTACGTTGTCCCCCGAAAGGCGGCCAACGTAACAGCTAATTACCTAAAGCATTTTTTACAGGAGGTTCTTATGAGTTCTGGACGATGCCCTTTACACTGTGATGTCGATCACAAGTGCACTCGCCGTGATTTTCTTCGCGGCTCGACGGTATTGCTTACCGGCTCGTCGCTGTTGAGCGGCTGCGCATCTTTATGGCAGCGGGGGACGGTAATGGCGCCGCTGCGTCCATCCGGGCCGGCCTCAAAGTACGTCCCGACCATCAAGGCGGCGTTCGTGAGGCGAAAAGAGGATTACGGTATGTGGTGGCCTGGTGCGGTCTATGATGGAGAAGCCGCACGGCGCAAGTACACCGCGCAATTGATGGAGACGGCCGGGATGCTCAGCGTGAAATTCGATTTGCGGCCCGAGCCGATCTATAGCCCCGCCGAGGCCGATGCCTGGCTGGCAGAGGCCAAAGCCGCTAATGTTGATGGATTGATGGTAATGCTGTTAGACCGCCAGCAGCACGCCTGGCCCACGGCCCACAAGGCAGTTGATACCGGCATCCCGACGGTCATCTTTTCGCCGGTCGGCACCTCGTTCACTACCAATACCATCCGTCTGGCCGATAGTCCCGGCTGTGTCATTTATTCGACGGACGAGTTCAGACAGGCGGCTTATGGTATGAAGATGCTAAAGGCAGGGGCGAAGATGCGCCGTGCCCGCTGCATCGTGCTCAGGGGCAATAAGCGATACGACGCGTCGATGGCCGATTTGGGAATTACGCTGCGGCACGTGCCGGTGAACGCCTATGTGGACGAGTACAACAAAATGCTCCCCACCGATGAAGTGTTGGCTCTGGCGAATGATTACCTGCGGCGGGCGCGCCGACGCACCGGTGCGACCCGGCAGGACATCATCAACGGCGCCAGGGCCTACTCTGTGGCTCGCAATATCATTGAGCGTGAAGAAGCCGACGCCCTGACAATGGACTGCCTGGGTATGGGCAGTAACAACCCGGAAGTGAGCCTGCCGTGTTTGGCCTGGTCGCGGCTGAATGACGAAGGCATCCCGGCAATCTGCGAAGCCGATTATGGCGCCGTCGCCTCGCAAATCATCGTGCAGCAGTTGTTCGACCGGCCCGGATTCCAGCAGGACCCTG
>CAYQKF010000147.1:0-11883 GCA_964417935.1 uncultured Pirellulales bacterium | reverse complement strand
CTGGCACTATCAAAAGTACCGATTTCAATGCTTAACTGCGAAAGTTGGGTTAGTGGAAAAAATGTGGGGGAGGGCCAAGATTAGTCCCTCCGGTTTATTTCCCATTGAAATCGAAAATGATCCAAACGTTATGAACCATTCTTATGCTTCCGCTCAGGTCAGCCGCATGCCTGAGTACAATAGTATAGTTGGCCACCTCTTCCGGCCCAGCGGAGTTCTTTACGACTTGTTGGAGCCTTTTGAGGCGAGTCACCACCACCTTGAACGGTTGGGGATAATAGAGTACTTCCAGTCCAGAGCGCGAGGCGAAAATTACCCATGCCATGTACATCCTTTTTATCTCGTTCATCTTGATGAAGTGAAAGGACAGCTTGTCTATCGTCGCGCAGACCCACGTAACTGGGCTAATCAATACAATTGGAAGTGGAAGAAAATAACAAAGCTCTATGCTGGGCCCAAAGGTGTGTCTCGAACCCCGAATAGAAACCTTGGGCGGTTCGGATCTCCCATTGTTTTCTTTGATCCTCCGGTTTTTTTCTTCAAGCCAACAGCCAGATGCGTAATCTATGACAGGAGGTCCAGGTGTTTTTTTGCTATCGACTTTGAGAACCAGACCGTTCGCAGAGGAGCCGAGCTTAAGGATTCTACAATTCGACCCCTCGAAATCGGGTCATCATCCAAGTTTTATACCTTTCGGGTCCGTTTCGAACTCCCATACAAAGAAAATTGGGCTCCAATAGGTAAACTTACTCGCAACGACTATCTGTCGGTTTTGGATGAGTCGGGACGGATAGACCTTATTGATCCAAATACACTTGAGCTTTCCGGCCCTGCGGGTTATCTGCCCCGCCCAAAATCCCTCTTCGGATTGGGCTCGCAAAAACCGAAATATCTGATGGACTATGATATCGAACTCATTTCTGTTGGTACAAATAAGTCAAAAGGAGAATATCGTGGCATGTTGGCAGGGAGCCTGTCGCGCCAGGGCATGTGGATGACTCTGGCGGTTTTCGACAAGGAAGGTATCGGAGTCAAGATTACTCATACTAAAACAACTTTTTTTGAAGTACCATGGGGACCGGAATTGGCTATGACAAAATACCTGTTGGAGAGCCTTCATCCGCCGATTTTGACGTTGGCATCTTTCTTCACAGCCTATAGCTTCAAGGCAGGCTCAACGCATAGGGCGTTGTTCTTCATGCCCAACTCCTTTGTAGCTTTGTTGAGAGACCGTCAGGGAAGCATCTTGTTTACGTTTTTGATTGGCCTGTTGATTATGCTCCCTGCGTTTATGTTTGCAGGTTTTCTTGGTTGGCTTGTCGTCAGAGATGCTGTAGTAATTGGTTTGTCGCGTAACTCCAGGCGACTTTGGATGCTGGGTACGCTGGGCTTTGGTTTGACCGCCTATATTACTTATAGATTGACCCGGCCGAAGATAACTCTGGTAACCTGTCCGAATTGCGGCAAAATGAGAAGGCCTGATATGGCTAAGTGCCATCGCTGCAAAAGCGATTGGCTCGTCCCGGAACTCACACCTCCAGCCTGGCGCGTCCTCAAGGGAGCGGAAAAAGTTGATGGCGGCTCGACGGCGGATGCGGAGGAGACCGTGGCGGAATAAAAGCCCGTTTCGAGAGAAATTTTGTGTTACTTCTGACGAGCCAACGGCCTTTTCATTATGAGACTTCTGCAAAATCGAGGTTAGGCATACTTTGAAAAGAAAAAATTGTTTCCCACTTTCGTGGGGACAAGCTTTTGATTTTTTCTTTTCAAACAGTAAGTGGTTGTTTAACAAGAAGTTAGCTGATTATTTAAGAAAATCGAAAAGGCTGATTTTCTTAAATAATATATGCCTAACCTCAATTTTGCACAACTTCAGTTATGAATGAGGACAACGAATATATCCAGCAGTTACTCTCCGAGGCTCGTTCGGGCAGCCGGACAAGCATGGGGCGTCTGGCTGTCATCGTCCGGGAGCGGCTGTATCCGTTTGTCTTGCGCACCACTTTGAATCACGACCTGACCGAGGATATTTTGCAGGAAACACTACTGACCGTGGTTCGGCAAGTTACTTCACTACGTGAAAGTCTAAGATTCTGGCCCTGGGTATATCGAATCGCCTGGAGCAAGATTCAGGATAACCTTAGACGGCGCCGAGTTCGAGCCTCTGGGAAGGCCTGGCTCCTTCAAAAACAGTATCACGCGTCCGTTGCCCAGGCTACCAGTGAGAACCTGCTGGAAACGAAGATTCATAAGGAGACACTCCGGCAGGTCTCGGACATAGTCGAACAGCTCAGCCGGCAGCATAGAGATGTTCTTCGCCTTCGCTACTACGAGCAGCTGCCGTATGCGGAAATCGCGTCCCTGACACGCACGACGCCTCAGATGGCCCGCGTTCGATTCTACCGGGCCAAGAAATCCCTCAAATCCCGCCTGCTCGCCTGCTGTCTGTAACGAGATACGAAACACATCTGTGAATGAAAAACGAGGCAGGCGGAGAGCCATGTGATGGTCTGTCTGGGCAAAGTAGTGGCAGGGCGGGGCTTGCCCCACCATTCTTCTAAAAAAACGACCGCAGGTATTCGATGCTCGCCCGTGCGATAGTCTCCGGGTCCGGGTCGTATTTGAACACCTCGACGCTGAGCCACTTGTCCCAACCGACATCTTTTATGGCCTCGGCAATGGGACCGTAATCCACATCTCCCATCCCAGGCCCGTAAAGGTTGGAATCGTTGACGTGAAAGTGGCCGATGTCTTCGGCCCGGACCGAGCGGATAATGTCCGGCACCGGCGTAGCTTCCGAGCACATCGCTTTGACATCGAGATGAATCTTCAGGTTCGGATGATTGATTTGGCGAACCATCTGCATACCTTCGGTGACCGTGTTAATAAAGTCGGTCTCCACTGGCGACAGCGGCTCAAGGCAGATAGTAAGGCCGGACTGACTTGCCTTATCCAGAACGCTGCTGAGCAATTCTACAGCTCTGTTCCAGGCGCCTTCTTTGGTTTGCCCTTCAACGATACTCCGCTGCTTCGGCGAGCCGAGCACCAGCACTTTGCCGCCAAGGTCGCTGCATAAATCAAGGAGGCAGGACAAGTAATCCCTTGTCCTGCCCCAGATTTTATCATCAGTAGTGGTCATATGCAGACCGGTAGGCCCGGCAAAAAGCCAGTGTAAGCCCACGGTCTGGAGACCGTTATCAGCAATAAGCCGCCGAACCTCTTTCCGCTGCTCAGCGCTAATGTCCTCTGCCGAGGCCGACAGGGTAAAGGGTGCTATCTCAATCCCGTCATACCCTAATCGCTTTGCGGTAGAGCAGATCTCGGCCATCGGCCGGCCTTCGAACATCTCATTACAAAGAGCAAACTTCATCAGACTTTGTCCGGCACAACAAAAGGCTCGCGGTAATTGCGCTTGACGTACATGTTCGCCATCTCGCTGTGTTCACCGACGAATCTCTCTCTATTCGGATCCATCGTCAGCATCGGGCCCATAGTGATGGGTTCTTTCTCGAGGTCCACCTCGTTGACTTTGAGATGCTCGAGCATCCTCTCGAACGAATCCATGACGTGCTCATTGTCGATGCAGCTCCTGGCTTCGCTAACCGACATCTTTCTGCCCAGCCGGTAAGAGATGTTGCCCATGTGACATAGTGCGCTGGAGAAATGGCCCTTCTCGATATCGGCGTTGAGGTCGCTGACCTTGTGGCTGCGGACGGCGTCGATGAAATTCTGATGATGGCTGCCACCGCCACGACCGGAGATTTGCTTGTCTGTTCGCTTGTTGTCGTTATCCCAGACCCAGCCGCCGCCGTCGCCTGCGGACCAATAGCCATTCTCGCATTGCACGACGACTCCTATGTTGGTACCAGTGCGACGCCAGACGTCCATCGATCTGCTGCCCTTGTTGCGGGGCAGGCCACGAACCTCAAAGATCAGCGGAGCGGGTTTATAGTCGAAAAATACGATTTGGGTATTGGCTGTCTCGCCGGCATCGTTAACTCTGAATCTGCCGCCGAAGCTCATCACGCGCGGCGCCAGCTTCGGATCGCCCAGTGCCCAGCGGCCCAGATCCATCTCGTGAATGCCCTGGTTGCCGAGGTCACCGTTGCCCGTGTTCCAGACCCAATGCCAATTGTAGTGCAGCTTCTTTCGTCGCAGCGGTTCCATATCGGCCGGTCCGCACCACAGATTGTAGTCCACGCTCTCCGGCACCGGATTCGGCCCATTTGTCCCGTTCACAATCCCATTTGTACCTTCGAAGCGGGCCTTGTAGCATAGAGAGCGAACCCACTTAATGGGTCCGAGGTTGCCCTCGCGAATCCATTCAAAGGCGTTTTTGTGGGCTTCGGAAGAACGTTTCTGCGTTCCGGTCTGCACGATTCGGTTGTACTTGCGGGCGGCCTCAACCGCCTTTCGGCCTTCCCATATCTCGTGCGAGACGGGCTTCTCGATATAGACGTCCTTGCCCGCCTGGCATGCCCATACCGTTATAAGCGAATGCCAGTGGTTGGGCGTCGCAGAGGTAATAGCATCAATGCTCTTGTCCTCCAGCAGCTCGCGAACATCAATGTACGTCTTGACCTTCTGCTTGTTTCTCTTCTCGAAATTGCGTGCTTCTTTTTCCACATACTCTTTGTCTACATCGCAAAGTGCCACGACGCGAACACCGGGGAGTTTATGGAAATATCCGATGTGATTACCGCCTTGGCCACCAGTACCCACCACAGCCACACGGATGTCGTTGTTCGCACCGAGGACGCGTGAATTTGGACTCAACATCGCCATCGCCGCCCCGGTAGCTAACGTACCTTTCATAAAATCTCTACGACTTAACTTGCTCATAATGTTTCTCCTATATTTCTTACTAAGATTATCTGTCCTGTATATTTTTCTTATTTTGTTGCTGAGTATTCGCGATAATGCTCAGCCACCTTAGCCTGGTTCGTATCACCTTTATGGAAATAAAACCGATACTTAAAAGTCAAGTTTTCACCTGCTGGTATCGTAATATCTCCTGTCCCTTCGGGCTTTCTCTCAAAGTCATGTACTCCGAACGGATTGGCCGCAAACAGTCCGTAATCACGAACGTGCCACCACGTCGGATGTTTCGGATTCTGCGGATGGTCGAAAATAGCAACACCTACGATCTCATTTTCCACCGGCCCGTAATAATCGCACCACGCCGCACGCTTGCCCCAGGTCTGCCCATCTCGATGACCCTCGCTGTTGCGGATATGTCCTTTTCCGACTTTGCCTTTGAGTCTCATCGTCGGCGCCAAACGAATGGCCATCGAGCCTTCCTTCGTATCACCCATAACCACCTTACCCTCTGAAGCATGGATGGTAATCTCGAAGTCCATGATTTGACCGTCTGTCCGGTTGTAGAATCTGTGTGTCCGTGTATCAGTGCAGATAATCTTGCCGTCGCGCGCCACGTATTTATTTTGTGATTGAACAACACCCACGTCCTGGCCGGAAGCGACCTTAAGAAATTTATCGTGAACAATCTTCCCGCTCCCGGAGCCCTCGCCCCAGAAATCGTGCCCATTTATCTCTCCGTGGGTAAACCACAGCGAGCGATGATGGACGTGGTCTCGTTTGTCGTCCCCTTCATCCAGACCTTCCTTCATTGGCCAGTGACGGATAATCGGCACACCCGTCGGCCCGATCACCGGATAGAAATAAGGACGGGGCACATCCTTAAAACAGTATTCCGTAAAAAGCTCGCCGTTGATATCAACCCGTACCGTCTTTTCCTGTTCGGTAATCTTAACGCCCGAAGCACCTCTTCGCCCGGTCTCGGAGCTCTGCGCCTTTGCGACCATTTCCTCGAAGACCTGGCGCTGTTCTGCTAATGCCTTGACTCTGTCCTCGGGTTTTGTGCGGGCTTCGAGAAGTATCCAGCCGGCGTAGTCCGTCGCCACAAACAGGTTCATCAGCTCCTGGTAAGGATAGCTGCCGATGTTCAGTTCGCGGACATGGACGGTATCACCAAACCTATCCTTAACCAGGTTGAAGTTATACTCAAGCCCTTGTCCTTCAAGGTCCTGGGAATTAGAATTCCAGCAAACGCCGACGTTGGGATGGTCGGCCACGTCCATAATCGCCTTTATGATAGGTAATGGCGAGCATGCTCCGTGAACCTCCAGCCGAATCGCCTGCCCATATTCGGCGCCGAACCGGCCTAACTCATTCAGTGATTTACCTATTTGCTCTATCGTCTTCTCACGCGACACTCCTCTTGGCAGGTCATTCGGTTTGACCTTCACACCTGAGCCGCCAACATCGTGGGACAGCTTGATATACTGCTTTGCCCCCTCAATGTCACGGCGAAGCCTTGAAGCATCGGTGTGATGGAAGGCGAAATTAGTCCCCGGGCCCAAAAGCGTAACAGAACTGTTAGCGAAGCGCTTCTTTACCTCACGTCGTTGTTGGGCGCTGAGGTTCGATTCGACCCCGTGGGCGTGTTCGGTTCGCAGCTCGACGCCGAGCACTCTGGTTTTTTCGCAGTTAGCTATCAGCGTCGGCAGGTCCCAATCTTGGCCCCAGAGGTAGGTGACCAGCCCGAATTTCATCTTGGAGCCGGGCCCGGCTGGACTCGCCGCTAACACTTTGCCCAACGGCCCGGCTGCCGCCACCGCAGCGCCAAAATACATCGATTGTTTAAGAAAATCACGGCGTGTGTTACTGAATGTGCTCATCTTTTCCTCTTTCTGTTCCCTGCACTCGTGCAAAGATTCTGTTTCCGAACACTTTCTTAAAAGCGTTCACGTCAATATCTTAGCCCATCCTCACTGACGACTAAGAAACATTATTATTATCGGCCAAGACACTCTTGTCAAGCGGTTTTTGTAAAAAAATCAGGCATGATTCTTAGCCGCCCCCAATTTCTGAGTTGCAACACGCAGCTTGTTATTTGCTATCAGACGATTTTCACTAACTTTTCCGCAACTTTTAAGCTGGCCTCCTTCTTTGCAATTGCTTCGCAGCTCCTTTTCATTTCTTGGCGTTTCTTTTGGCCTTTCATCAAATCTTCCAGCTCTTCCCACAGCCATTCTGCCCTGTCTTTTTCATCCGGCAAATCATCTACTATAATCGCTGCGCCGGCCTCAACCAATTTACCCGCATTCAGATACTGATGCCTGTCCCTGTGATACGGATAGGGCATACAAATACTTGGCGTCCCGGCCGCTGCGAATTCAGCCACGCTGACCGCACCACTTCTGCCGATGACCAAATCCGCAGCAGCCAACAGGTTCGGCATATCATCGAAATACCCTAAAACCTTATTACTGATTTTGGCATTACTATACTGGCTCTTAACTTTTTCAAAATTACCCCGCCCCGCCAGATGAACTATCTGCCAATCATCTGCAAAGGCATCCAACTTTCCTGACAGTGAACATACCGCTTTATTAATATTTTCTGAGCCGCTCGATGCGCCGGTTATCAGCAAAGTCTTTTTATTTTTCTCGAGCCCTAATTGTTCTGTCGCCTTATTCGGCTCCGGATTGCCAAAGCCGCTTCGCAGCGGACAGCCGACAACATTGACTTTCGCACTCTTGTGCGCAAAATATTGCACCGTTTCCTCGAACTGCACAAAAATCTCATCCGCCCAGCGGCTTATTATTTTATTTGCTCGCCCGGGCACAATATCAACATTCAAGAGCATAATAGGCACTTTACACTTATGCGCCGCCAGGCAGATCGGCCCGGACACAAACCCGCCGACACCAATCACCACAGTATCCTTACTTTTAGCGATTACTTCTTTTGCAATCTTGTAGCTGGCCAAAAACGAGCTGCAAAAGCTGATTAGTTTGCCAGGCCGAACGGAAAAAACTTTAGCTGCAAGCTGTGTATATTCGAAACCGGTTCGCCCTAAGATTTGTTCATCGATACTGCGGCTGCTGCAGAAAAAATGTATCTTCGCTGTCGGTTGGATCTTCGCTATTTGCTCCGCCACAGCGACAGCAGGATATATATGTCCACCTGTACCCCCGCCAGCAAAGAAAAAACATCTATCGCCCATAATTTGAGCCTCCCTGCGTAGCAATAAAGAGGACGGAAGACAGAGAACAGAGGACAAAACTGGCTTCTGACTTCTGTTTTCTGATTTCTCTTATCCGAACCCGGCGATAAATGCAAGTTTTTTCTTCCTTTTCACTTAGCCCCCAGCGCTCTTGGGAGTTTATTCTCTCCAAATTCATTTGGGAGTTGTTTACCCGTCACCACCCCGGCGACGTTATCAGCAATACACACTGCCAAATACAAAATTCAATAATCAATTACCTTTCACCAATCACCAATTACCAATTACCAACAAAAAAGGGACTCATACCGAATCGATCGATATAAGCCCCGAATTGCCTGCACTTGCGTAACCGCAGGTACAAGTGACGCAAATCTGCTGTATCAACCACACCCCCATATCTTGCTTCGCAAGAAGCAATGGGGGCTACCTAAATTCCGGCTTACGGTGCCGGCTCTGGCTCCGGCTCTGGCGGCCGATACAGCCGAATATCATCAAAGAAAACCATACCTGAGCCGCCGGCTTGCAGATTATTCTTATCGCCGAAACCAATTGCAATCGTATTGACATTGGCAAGGTTCACGCCCTGGGCTGCAAAATCCTGCAAGTCGATAGTCCATTCCGTCCAGGTAGCTATCTGCGCTGCACTGGGATCATCGTGATAGACCACCGCACTGCCGTTGAGAGCAACATACATCGGCTCAGCAGCATTAGCCGCATCACCGTAGAACCACAGTGACAAAACGCCAACACCTTCCTCGGTCCAGTCACGCACAGAAACCAACGTCATGGTTACCTCAGAGTATTTGAAATTGTTCTCATAGAAAAGCGGCATCGATTGAGAGCTACCGTGAACAATTGTAGTCTCAACATAATGTTCTCCCGCAAGGAAGTCCGGATCAGGATAACCTGCCGTGGCACCGTTTGTCGCAATGCCATATCCATCTATCCATGTATTCCATATCTCGTCGGGCGGATAGTCGTTGTAGTCCTCAAAGTTCTCTATCCCAATAGAGTCGGCTACCGTAAAGCTCCATATGTTGCCTTTGTTGATTGTCGCGTCGGTATTATACTCATCGATACGCCAGTAATAAGGCCCGCCGCCCCATTCAACGCCTTCGGCTGGAGTGTAAATGGTAACACCCTGTCGGCCTCGATATATACCGGTCGTATCGGATGCATCGGCATCGCCAACGGCGTCTCTATCAATCCCAAAGTAAACATCGTGCTGTGATGCATTATCTCCCGGCGACCAGCTAAGAGGCGTAGCTTCTCTGATGTACGGCGTTGAGCCTTGACTCGGCTTCGGGTTCCATGCAAGCAGCAGATCGCCTCGCATAGCTACTTCGATTTCTTCCTGCGTCAGTGCCTTGTCGTAGATACGCAGCTCGTCGATGTGTTGAACAGGAGGCCCGCCGTTATAGCCACCTGCTTCGGAATTACCACCTATGAAGCCAGAACGCATCTCGCCGCTGCCAAATGTTGGGCCTCCCGTGGCCGAAGGCTCTGCAGAACCATCGATATAGATGGTCAGCCATCCATTGTCGAACACGCCACAGACATGGTGCCACAGCCCGTCGTCCACGCGAGTGACACTGCCGTAGTCAACCTGTCCTGAACTGGTCATCACATCCCAGCCTACCTGGCCGTCACCGGCGCCGCTGCCGTTGATTTCCAGGCGCCAGTAGTTGTCACGGTCAAACGAGGCAATGTACTGGTTGGCCGCACTGTTGGTACGAATCCAGGCACAAACAGTCACTGCTGTACCATTCGGGTCGTTATAGCTTAGATTTTGAATCGCCACGTAACCAGCGTTCATTTTCAGGGCAGCGTCACCAAGATAAGCAGGGGTTATCCATTCCGTACCGAAGAGTGTACCATGATTGCCGTGGCCTGACCAGTCAACGGCAGTAACGCCCATACCCTCGTCAAGCGTCCACCAGCCGATAAGATTGGTGTCAGTAACGGTTATCTTGGGCATTGTTGTAAAGCTCCAGACATTGCCTTTATATGTGGCGGCGCCATCAAACTCATCGACTCGCCAGTAGTAAACCTTATCCAATTCAAGCGTGCCCGGTATATAGGTTGTTTCTGCCTGCGGGATACCCACAACGACATCGTTCACATCGTCAAAATTGTTACCGAAGTACACATTGTGCAGTTTCGCGCCGAAACCACCCGTCCAGTTGAGCTCGGTATCCGTGCCCACAAATTTTTCGCCATCAGCCGGGACGGGGTCATAGGCTTTATTTGGCTGAATCCAGAAGCTCCAGACATTGCCCTTCCAGGGACTATTCGGGTCGGTGTCATTGACCTCATCGATTCGCCAATAGTAAGTTGTGCCGGGAACAAGGCCTCCCGGAATAGGAAATCCTGGAAAGCCAACGATAAGCTTTGTTGTGGCTTGATTTCCCACGAACGTGCCTTCGACCCCGTCGTTGACATCGTCAAAACTCTTGCCGATGTACACATCGTGCGAGAGAGCGAAATCTCCCGGCCTCCAGGTGAGATTGGTCCAGCTGGACTCCAGCATGGAGCCGTCTGCCGGCTTGGGCGCCCGAGCAAGCGGAAATTTGGCTCCCTCTGTCCACCCCTCGTCATTAACCACAATTGAATCCAGCACCAGCCCCATTTCATTGTCGGGACATGCTCCTTGCGTCCACACCGAAGCGTACACCTCGCTCAAATCGTTGGTTACGCCGACAGCGGCCCAGGTGCCACTGACAGCATCCGGCAGCACCGCTGTCCCATCCGTCGAAGAGATGCTCAGCGAATAGCCGTCAGCGTCCGAACTCAATACGAATGTCAGGTCCGAGGCAATCATGTCAACAGCAACACGATCAGACCGGAGACCAGAGGCCGTATCGAATGTAAAAACAGAACTGTCCCATGCCCATTTGGCCAGTACAGTTACCACCCCGCCGTCGATGTACACCAGGCCCCCATCGCCCGTACTCCAGGTGTCTATGCCCGTCAAATTGTATCGGCTATGTATTACAATCCAGAGGCCATCTACCGAATTCTCGACTGGACCCTGAAAGTTAGGTAGCGTGGGACAGAACCCGGCGTAAAACCGGGCCGTGCCGTTGTCTATCGATTGTTCTCGGTACATATCGGTAATGTTGAATATACCGAACACTGGAGAACCGTTAGCACTAAACGACTCCTTGGATCCGATTTGATTACGAGAAGCTCCACCGGTACCACCCAATATTTTAGCAAGATCGTCCGCTTCCGTGACACTACCTTCGTTCTTCGTTACGCACGGCGACCTCGAACCCGCTTCCGACGCCTGATGTATTGGTTGCCATATCGCCATCGTCGAACTCATCGAAGATGAATGTGTCTGCAGATACGCTGGCCGCCATAAGACACATCGAGACACAAATCGTCATCAAAAATAGCTTTGGATACATCGTTCATATCCTCCTTTCAAATAGAAAATAGAGCCTTAATTTATTGGGCAACACACCCAACACAAAAACAAAAGAAACCAAATAAATCGATTTCTTAGACATAATAGTCCACCTTCAAAAAGAGTTAAAATCGAAGATCCGGCTTTTTTGACGGATAATTATGAATTATGTTCCGGCCACACACCAAAATCCCGACAGGTCGGGATTGTTTCCAACAGGCATCAAAAACAACGCCTTGAACAAATGGCATTTCCTTCACAGAACACACTAACGTCCTCAACATCATTGCGAGCCCGCCTAACCACCCAAGACGGACTCGCAATCTTATACTTTCGGGCCAGCTAAATCCATACTTACGGAGCCGGTTCCGGCTCTGGTTCTGCCGGCCGATACAGCCGAATATCATCAAATAAGACCAAACCTGAACCGCCGGCC
>CAYQKF010000146.1:0-11969 GCA_964417935.1 uncultured Pirellulales bacterium | reverse complement strand
ACGGGAGCAGGCTTTTTTTTGTATAAATTTTCGCATAAAATCGTTTCCGCAACAGATACTAATTAGTTAATTTGTTAATTGGAACTGGCCGTTCGATTAATCCCGATAAATCACGAATTGTCGTGTGGCGGTTACTTTGCCGTAAAGCTCCAACGTATCGTACTCCACCTGCACGTTGAATGTCTCTTCGTTGCCATTGAGTTTGAGGTCGGTCGGTACTCGCCACGAGTACCTACAGTTACGGCCTGAGCCAAAGGACATCACACCCTCGGCGACCTTTTCGCCATTGGCACGCGTGATAAGCACCTTTGGTTCGAGAGACATGAGTTGTTTAGAGGCGCGTTTTTGACCATTGGAAGTAACGTATTCTTTTTTCTGCTTTCGCGTAATGTCTTCGAGGCGCCGGATTATAATATCCAGTTTTGGATCTATCAGCACAGATTCCACTTGCAATTGCTCTCCTATTTTGACCCGGTGATCCTGTGCCGGCGAAACAAACATCACCTCCGGCTTGTTGGAGAAGTCAAGGACAAACGGCTTATCCTTGCGAATTTTAATGCCATAGAATAAAGGACTCCCACTTCTGTTGCGTAGTTTGCCGTCGGAGTGATAGTTCTTTGAAACTTCGATGCGCAAAAGACCAAACGTTACCGTCAGGGCTCCGGGCAAATAGTCCCCGACAGGTAACCGGCAACTTTTAACCGACCTCGGCCTTCCGTGTTTCAGTTCTCCGACGGCCACAACCATATCTTCGGAGCACAGCGAACCCTGTATGGTCATTTCCGGATACATGTCGCGTCCGCCGGCACCGACCTCGAATGTGCCAAAATCGCCGTCATAGGGCTGCACAAACAATTTGTCACCTGCCGGTGTAGCAGAAAAGCGATAATATTTTCCGTCAATTTTATGCATTGCCCTTAGCTGGTCCGCACCCAACCAGCGAGGATAATCCTGGGTACCGATTTTCGGAATCAAATAAAAAGCCCTGCTCGTTTGCTCAAACAAATCTCCGAAGGAATAGCCATATCCCAACAAAGCATAATATCTGACCCCACCAATATTGATCTGGCCCTTGCGCGCCTTTGTGGCTACAAAGCTCAACTCGGAATGTCCACCTTGGCTAATCATCAATCGCGGCATAATCTCGATAGCACACTTGCCGGTGGGGCCAAAGTCAAAAGTTACTTCAAAACTCTCGAAACAGACCTGCTGTTCAATGGACGGATAGCTCAGTAACGCCCCATCGGGCGGGCTCTTCTGCGGCATTAGTGGTGTCTCGTTTGTAAGGTCGAGGTCGCAATTGTGGTCGAAATAGAGTCGGTCGTACTCCTTGCCTGTTCCCACAGACTCGTCAATTGCGAAATGGTATCGGCCGGGCGTGTGAAACTCTATGGATCTCCCAGCGAAGTGAACCGAGCCGTATAGTGGCTTTTCCGATTTAAATGCAGGATACTTAACCGGCCTGCGGGGCCGACTATCGCAAAAAGTGCTCTGACATCTAATAAAATCCCGGAATACCTCGCCCACATCGAAGACAGAAACTTCGTCGAGATTGAATACAAACTGCTTGGTTTGTTCCTCGGTTTTTTCCTTACAGCCGAATGCAATTAACATCAGCAGCAGGCATAACAGTACAAGATTGCTGGCGGTTAAGAATCTCCAGGAAGTTATTTTTTCTATCATATCAAGCTCCTTCCGCGGAAAAGCTCGAATTAGTTCAATCCCTCACACTAATATCTTAGATGCCCACAATACCAAAAACGGTGCGGAAAGTGAAATATAATACAAGATAGAATCGCCATTCCTCTGGTGTGGCAGGATTTCCCGATTGTAAAAAAAGTTGTCGTACTTTTACCAAGCTCGTAGTACTTTTCATTAACGAAAAGTACTACTATCCCGCCACTATTCAATTGACGGTTTTCATTCCTGCGAAACCTGTCCTGAGCAAAGTCGAAGGAGCAGGAATCCAGCCTTTCGATAAGCCTGGATTCCGCATCAAAGCCTGCCCTGAATGAGCCGAAGCCCTGAGCGAAGCCGAAGGGAAAGCCGAATGGGTGCGGAATGACAGTCTCTCAAATCACTTGTTACTTGTTGCAAGAGTATTGGCTCTTAGATTCTTTTTAGCTATTATCTGGTATCTGCTGTCTTCAAACCTTGGGCGAAATCATCCCGTCGAGTGTTCGGGGATTGGCAGGCCGAGCTCGGTGAGGACCTTTTTCATATCCTCCCAGACCCTTCTGCGGTTTTCCGGTGAGTAATTTCGCAGCAGATAAGCGGTGTGATATGTAGCCATAAGCTTTGTAGGCGGTCTGCCGAGGCCGGAATAGTATTCGTGGAATTGGCCGCGTAATTGACCTATCGGCTTGGTGGTGTTCAACAACGTCCTGGCTGCGTGAGCACCCAGAGCTACGATGATTTCAGGATTTATTATCTCAATCTGTCTTTGAAGATAGGGCAGGCAGTTTATTATCTCATCGGCGCGAGGGTCGCGATTCTCCGGCGGACGACACTTCAGGATGTTGCCTATAAAGACCTCGCTCCGCTTTAGACCCATTGCCAAGATTACCTTATCTAAAAGCTGTCCTGCTCTTCCGACAAAAGGTCGGCCTTGTGCATCTTCGTCGGCTCCAGGTCCTTCGCCCACGAACATTATGCGAGCGTTCGGATTGCCCTCGCCGGGGACTGCGTTTGTCCGCAGCGACCCCAGGGAGCACTTGCGGCACAGGTTCACTTCCGCGGCGATTTTTTCAAGCCCGGCAGCTTTCTCGGCGGCAGCCATTGCCTCGGCTTCGCTCTCCGCAGGACGCCTGACGGTGGGGACGTGATTGTCCTGCTGCTGTTGCGGATTGAGCGGGACGGTTTTGCCCCTTGGTGCAAAGCCAGAAAAGGACTGCTCCATTTCAAGATGCTGGCGCACAACTTTATCAATGTCCACGTCTTTTTCCATCGGAAGCGGATTATAACGGCGTCTTGAAAATTACGCAATAAAAAAGGGCGTCTGTTAATAGCAGACGCTCCTTGAGACAAACAGATATTTCAAAATCGCTTAGCCGTTTATAATCTATTCGGCTTCATATTCTGGTTTTTTTCAGGTACCATGAAGAGCATCTCTACATCCTTGAACATCTTGGCATAACAGGTTTCGATGCTTTTTATCATTTCATGGGAGACAATCTTTATTTTGGATTTTGAAGAGCAGCCTTGCTGACTTAAATAGTCTTGTATGATAGAGATTTTTTCTTGGGGAAGTTGTTTTCTCTCATTAACGGGGCGGCATCCCAAGGCTATGTAAACGCGTGTGTTTTCCGGTTCAAGTTGTCGCCTTAGGATATCCACATCACAGGTTTCGTCACATCCGGTACAGAGCATCAGGCCGACGAGTTCATCAAGCTTGACCAACGTACTACATTTGGTACACTTTAGGTCAAAATGCAAAGCTGGGTCACTTTCCATAAAATTCCAGAAATGCTCTTGCTCATGACATGGCTCCACAGGCGGATAATTATGAAAAATGAAACAGGTGGATACCTTGGTGCAATGGAAACACTTTTTCATTACAACCAAACCATTGGCAACATTAATCATTTCCCAGAAGTGTGAGCATTCTTGTTTTTGCATATTTGACCCACTTTACTAACATGGTTCAATTTTATACAAGACCCTGGTCGAGCATGGCATCGGCGACTTTGATAAAGCCTGCGATGTTGGCACCCATTACGAGGTTACCCGGCTGACCGTACTCTTGGGCGGCCTCGAAGCATTGCTTGTGGATTGCAATCATAATGTTGTGGAGCCGCTCATCAACCTCCTGGCGAGTCCAGGAAAGCCGCAGTGAGTTTTGCGACATCTCCAGACCGGAGGTGGCAACGCCACCGGCGTTTGCGGCCTTGGCGGGACCGTACAGTATCTTCTTGGCGAGGTATTGCTCAATAGCCTCTGGTGTACTCGGCATATTGGCTCCTTCGGCGACAAGCATACAGCCGTTCTTGAGTAGTGTTTTCGCATCCTCGCCGTCAATCTCATTCTGTGTTGCGCTCGGGAAGGCACAGTCGCATTCAATACTCCAGGGCCGTTTACCCTCAAGATATTCGATGCCAAATTTCTCGGCATATTCCTTGATGCGTCCGCGTCGTACGTTCTTTAGTTCCAGGACAAAGGCGAGCTTCTCATCGTTAATCCCGTCAGGATCGTGGATTGTACCGTTGGAGTCTGAAAGGCTGACAACCTTTGCACTGAGCTGGTTGAGTTTTTCTGCGGTGTACTGTGCTGCGTTTCCGGAACCGGAGATAGTACAGACTTTATCCTTGAAGGTCTCGCCTCGGTTTTTTAGCATTTCCTGGGCGAAGTACACACAGCCGTATCCGGTGGCTTCGGGACGGATGAGTGAGCCGCCCCAGTTCAGTGCTTTACCGGTGAAAACGCCGGTAAACTCGTTGCGAAGACGTTTGTACTGGCCGAACATAAAGCCGATTTCGCGACCGCCGACGCCGATGTCCCCTGCCGGGACGTCGGTGTTAGGGCCAACATGGCGGAAAAGCTCGGTCATAAAACTCTGGCAGAACCGCATAACTTCATTGTCGCTCTTGCCCTTGGGGTCAAAGTCTGACCCACCCTTACCTCCACCCATGGCTAAAGTAGTGAGAGAGTTCTTGAAGACCTGCTCGAATGCGAGGAATTTCAGGATACTCGCAGTAACGGTAGGATGGAATCTAAGGCCACCCTTGTATGGGCCGAGTGCGCTGTTGAATTCAAAGCGAAAACCACGGTTGACATGAATGTTGCCCTTGTCGTCCTGCCAGGGTACCCGGAACATAATCTGCCTTTCCGGTTCGACAATCCTCTCGAGGATTTTGGCATCGACGTACTCAGGATGTTTTTCCAGTACAGGTCCTAAAGAGTCGAGAATCTCCTTTACTGCCTGGTGGAATTCCACCTCGCCGGGATTGCGTTTTAGAACCTGCTTGTAAACGCTCTGAATAATAGTGTTTACTGGCATTTGACTCATCTCCACTAAAAATAAAAATTTTTGTTTTCTGCGACTACTGTGATAAGTTAAACTAATAACAAAACCACATAATTATGTTGCCAACGGCAAGGACATACTGATAAAATAGCATATTTAATGGGTGTAGCACAAGGCATTAATGATAATACAAGTTATCAGGATAGCTTATAATGCACATAGAGGTGCTAAAGGTATTTTGTGATTTAGCTGAACTGCGAAGCTTCTCAAGAACCGCTGAGAAACATCTTCTAAGTCAATCTGCGGTCTCACAGCAGCTCGCACAACTTGAACTTGCACACAAGTGTCAGTTGATAGACCGCAAGAAAAGACCTATTGAACTTACCAAGGCAGGCCAGTTATTTTACCAGTCCTCCAAAGATATGCTTGACAGATATGAACAACTAAAGAATGAGCTGAGCACCTTGCAAAAATCCTCCGTGAGCAGAATAAACGTGGCAGCGATTTTCAGTATCGGGATGCATACTTTGCCTGACTACGTTAAGAAATTTATGGTCAGCTATCCAAACGTTAATGTCCATATTGAATACTTTAGTGCCGGCCGGATTTATGATATGGTTTTATCGGGCGATGTTGATATCGGTCTTGTAGCTGTTCCTAAAAGAGACAAAAGACTCGATGTATATGACTTTGAGGATGAGCCGTTGGTCTTGGTATGCAGTCCGAAACATCCGTTGTCACACGAATCACAGGTCGATATTCACAAATTGCAATTTGAAAGATTTATTACATTCGAGAAGGATGTACCTACGCGGATGTGGATAGACAATATTTTGGAGCGTTATAATATTGTTGTCCGGCCGGTGATGGAATTCGATAATATCGAAACCGTCAAACGGGCGGTGGAAATAAACTCAGGAGTAAGTATATTGCCTCAAACCGCAATCCTTCAGGAATTGGGCAGTGGAACAATAAAGGCGATTGCCTTTTCAAATGAAAAATTTGTCAGGCCTACCGGAATAATTCTTCGAAAGGGTAAAATTTTAGGCCAGGCTGGCCGATACTTTATTGAATTACTACGTAAGAAACCGCAAAGCATGAAAAATGACTAAAGTATAAAGTGACTAAGGTGACTAAAGTGACAGCAAAGCTGTCATTCTGAGCGAAGCGAAGAATCTCTTTTTCGTTGGCCAGATCCCTTCGGCAAGCTCAGGGCAGGCTCTTCGGCTTCGCCTCAGGATGACACGTAAGTGTTACTTTAGCTCACTTTAAGTACTGTAATGTGATGTCGATTAAAGCTGTGATATTTGATTTGGATG
This sequence comes from uncultured Pirellulales bacterium, assembly GCA_964417935.1. Classification (GTDB taxonomy): domain Bacteria; phylum Planctomycetota; class Phycisphaerae; order Sedimentisphaerales; family Anaerobacaceae; genus NIOZ-UU13. Next base: position 5,687 of record CAYQKF010000146.1, on the reverse strand, counting down.
GCACAATAACCCAGCCTTACTTTGACTTTGACACCATTCGTGAAGAGATAGGGTTAGCCAGAGATTCCGGGCCTGTTCTGGAGTCGATGGAAAAAATGACCGCTCAACAACGGCAGGCTGTGGAGAAGATACTCCATTATCATGAGCAAAAAGCTGTAACAGAATCCAAACTTAACGCCAATGCGAAACAGACACTTTCGGCACTTCGTTCGGCGGGGATTCATATCGGGATATTGACGCGTAACAGGCGAAGCAATGCCCTTGCCATCGCCCGCAAGCATAAGCTGAGATTCGATGCAGTTATTGGGCGAGAAGATGGGCCGGTCAAGCCTGATGCCTTTGGGGTGTTGCAAATATGTGAGCAATTCGGCGTGGAGCCGGGAGAAGCTATGCTGGTGGGCGATTACCTCTTTGATTTACTCTGCGCAAAAGCAGCAGGTGCTGTTGCGGTGCTTCTGGCCAATCACAATCAGGCCGACGAGTTCGCCGAACATGCGGATTTTTGTATTGATAATATCAGCCAGATACTTCAAATTATTGATAGTAAAAAATAGCTCATAGAGCAAAAGAAGGCTTCTGCAAGATTGCAGAACTCAAAGAAGAAAAAGGAAATCGGAATGAATAAAAAGATAATTATCAGAGCGGCCCACAAGAGCACAAGGCAAAGGTGCACAAGTTTACTTATGCACTTATTCACTTATTCACTTATGCACTTATGCACTTATGCTCTTATGCTCTTATGCTCTTATGCTCTTATGCTCTTATGCTCTTATGCACTTAACTCAGCGGTGAGCACCTGTTGGGCTTTTGGGTGCACAACAGCTTGTGAAGGTACAAAGCAGTTAGGGGAGGTAAAGGCTGATGCGGTCGATACGGTCTTAAAACAGTTGAACAAGAAAGCCCTGGAGCTTAAGACCTACGAGGCGCAGATTGAATATAAATTCATTCAGCCGTTGTTATTTGGGTCAGAAACTCTCAGGAAAGGTACTTTGTATTATGGAAGGTTTGGCAAAAAAACGAAGCTGAGAATAAATTTTGAAATGCTTAAACAAGAAGATGAGGAAGAAGAAAAATACGTCGAGGAATATATTGTGCTCGACGGTGCTTGTCTTACTTATCCCGGCCATGAATTCAAAGGCACGTGGCTTGTGCATATCGACTACGAATTAAAGGGAGTTAAGTGTTATCAGTTAGCCGAGGCGCGCGACCCGAATAAGCCGGTGGATGTTTTTGATTTAGCCAGCAGGAATTTTCCGATGGTTGGTTTTACCAAGATAGAAGATATGAAAAAACAGTTTGAGGTAACATTGGTCGAGCAAAAAAAGGGCAAGCGGGAAGATTTTATTCAAGTGCATTTGAAGGTTAAGCCGAATTCGGTTTATAAAGATGACTATATATCTATCGATTTCTGGATTGATAAGAAACTGGGCCTGCCGGCAAAGATAGTTGCCGTTACGACCGAAGAGGATATTTACGAGATAAAATTTCTCAGGCTGAAGGTCAATAAAAGAATAGATAAGAATGTCTTCGAGTTTAAGATACCCGAAGGTTTTGATGAGCCGGAAATAAATCCGTTAAAGAAAAAGGGCGAAAAAAGTGAGTAACCAGAGGGAACACAGAGAGAATTAAGATGGAAATAATTGCATAGAACAAAGTAGAAGAATGAACTTTAGATTCATTTTTGATTTTTATCTAATACCTCTGTTTTACGGTTTGTCAGGTTATATCGCGTCATTAGTGGTTTTTTCCAAGATACTGGATAGCGACTCCGCGATTTACATAAGGTTATTAAAAGTCATCGGTATGTTTGTAATTTATAGTGCGGTTATTTGGAGGCTACTTTATCGGCTCAGAGAGAAGAAAGCGAATTTGATAAGCGGTTTTAACAGAAAATAGCGTGACTTTTGCGATGGCTTATGAGATTGCTTCGCTGCGCTCGCAATGACAAAAGGGGCGCTTGTAATAATAGAGGGTGTACTTCCTTGTCATTGCGAGCGAGGCGCAGCCGAGCGTGGCAATCTCGTAGTCGTACTATTTCTGAAACGATGTATTAGTAAAAATGGCCAAAGAACAGGAGCAGGTTAAATGGTTTCGGTAACAATCGCTGATAAAGATTTTCAGAAGCTGATAACAAAACGTGCCCGAAGATTACTTGGCCTTGCGCGCTATCTATCGCAGTGCAAATCGAGCGATAAAATTTTGGTACGTCCGTTTCTGGGCCAATTGTGTTCGCAATCTTTGCAGCTTGAGGAGCTTCTTGACGCCTACGATGCGGGCAACAACTGCCGGTGGTGTTCGTTCAGGTCGCTGACAGCGGCGATTAAGCTTTTTTCCGACGTAAGTTACGAACTGCTCCACATTCAACACGCATTGCCCGCGTATCGGCTTTTGCCGATTGAGCATGATTTTTTCAAGGCTACGGAAGAGGCGATAGCGTTTACCGGAGATGTGCTTTCTCGTGCGTCCGAGCAGATGCTTGCCAGGGCTGGTCGGCTTGGGCTTTCGGTTCCATCAGAAAGCTTGCGTGAGAAATCATACACCGAGGAGCTTCCTCCCGGCCGACTGCCACACGACTGCTGGATGCGCAGGATAGAAACGGTCTCGGAGACAGTAACTTTACTTGCCACTGCCTTTTTGAATCTGGCCGCTGAAAGTAAAGATGTTCGTGCTGCCAGTCGGGCTAAGCCCAAAGAATACGCTTCCTACGTCCTGGACTCTGTTAGTGAGGAAAAGCTGCGCAGTCTCGAGCTTCGATTCCACAACCTTCAGTCACTGTACGATACATACGTCTCAGGTACCGAAGCAGAAGATTTGGATACAGACTTGCCTGTTTTGAGAGGCCATATAAGCGTTGTCTTCCACCTGCTGAAAACGGCCACATCGTTTGCTCACTATTACGAGCGGCATGTGAATAAAGAGCTATGTGATTCACCGACCCGATTTGAGCCACTGGTAAAGGCCGAGGAGCTGCTGGCGGTCCTGATGAACTACTCGGTTACCCACATCAGTCTGTACATTGACTGTGCGGAATATCTGTGTCAGAGAATGCTCAAGCGCTACGCCGAGGTTGGCCGAGTCGAGGTGTCCGTTCCTCCGTATCGCGGCTTCCACGTTCGCCCATCCACGCTGATTTCCAAGCTTGTCCTGCACTATGGGAGCGATGTTCGGATGCAGATGGATGAGGAGGATTACAATGCCGGCTCTTCGCTGGAGCTGTTCCGCGCGAACGAAAAGATAAACGCGCAAAAACGACGTTGGCTGGCCTCGGAAATCGTCCATCTTAAGCTTGTCCAGGAACAGGGGGACCAGAGCGATATGAATGCCGTCCTTCGGAGTGTCGTACTGACGTTGGCCGAGCGAGGTAAACTAATCCTGTACGAACAACCTCTACAGCTGCCGGACGAGCCAACCGGAAAGGAAGGAACGCTGCTTGAGAAGGTTACTGACGAGATGGCCCGGCTGCTGGCAATGGGTAAGATAGATGTGGATGCTAACCTGAACGCAACGTTTATCGGGGACAAGCGAGTCTTGGCTGATATCAAGCTATTAGCGGAGTCCGGATACGGCGAGGATAAATTCGGCAACAACGTTCCTCTGCCGGAAAAACTTGTGTACCTGCGCTGATGAGCCGGAAAATAATCCCCGCTAAAGAAAGAGGCAAAATAAATTGTCATTGCGAGCGAGGCAGAGCCGAGAAAGCCTTTAGCCCTGAGCGAAGTCGAAGGGGTGGCAATCTCTTTGCTGCGAAAATTTGAGATTGCTTCGGCCTAAATGCCTCGCAATGACACAAAAGCGCCGTTTTGACCCCGCGAGCGGTTACAATATTTTGAATAAATGACAAGATAAGGTCAAATAGAGAATAATCAAATAGTCGTTGCAAGGTTGGGAGCGGACTATTGCCGTTTCCAATAAATAAGTTTAACTTTTTGATTCGCCTTCGGCGAAGCTGTTGAAATAGATTCCTCCGCTTCGGCACGACAAAGTCGTGCCTACGGTCGGAATGACAGTAAGTTTCGGCACGACAAAGTCGTGCCTACGGTCGGAATGACAGTACGTATAGAATGTTTTTAGAAACGGCAATAGAAAGGATTAAAAATGGCAAAGGGAATAGTTGTTTATTACTCAAGAACGGGTAATACGAAAGAGATGGCCCAGATAATAGCTAAGGCTATGAATGAGGCGGATTTGCCGACCGAATGCAAGTCGGTCAGCGAGGTGAAAGCCGAGGACGTGTTCAGTTACGATGCGATAGTAATCGGCTCTCCAACATACTATGGCCAGATGGCGGCACCGATTAAGCAGTTGATAGATGATTTAGTCAGCAGACACGGCCAGCTCGACGGCAAAGTAGGGGCGGCATTTACCAGTGCGGCAAATATCGGCGGTGGTAATGAGACCACGATTATCGGCCTAATAGAGGCGATGCTTATCAGCGGCATGGTGGTCCAGGGCGACCCTAATGGCGACCACTATGGGCCGGTTTCCATTGGTAAGCCTGACCAGCGGGTTGAGCAACAATGCGCGCGCCGTGGCCAAAGAGTCGCAGAATTGACCAAAAAACTGGCAGTCCGATAAGCCGGTAATCCTGCCTTGAGAGTATTGTAAGCTTCATTAACGCCCGAAAAGACGGGAGAATCCATCAAACTGAGAAAAAATAAATATTGATTTTTTTGCAAAAAAAGGCATTTTTCTTTGACAAAATAGTGATGTACCGTTAAGTTTTTACCGATTTTAACCCAAAAATAGCGATTTTAACCCAAAAATAGAAATCTTAACCCACGAACACGAAGTGGAGGAACATTTAATGCAAGAGTACGAAGACCTGAAAGTGCTGGTTGCTGAAATTGAAGCTGATATCAGCAAAGCCGAAGGTGGAAATAAGGCGGCAGGGACGCGAGTTCGCAAGCAAATGCAGAAAATCAAGCAGGCTGCTCAAGTTGTTCGCAGCCGCGTTCTTGAAATCAGATCAGCTCAATAAACTATCCTAAGCGTTTGTAAATGCTTGTTTGGCTGCGCGTCGTGCGTATTGGAATATTGTGTAAAGGATTTATAACACAATGGACAATACGAGAGCGCAGAGTGTTTTTTTTCGAGGCCAATAATGCCCCCACCCTTGTTGTTTGATTTGTCGCAAATAGACCTTAAAGCCAAGCCTGTATTCGACAGAGAAGCGATTGATAAAGTAAATCCGCAGCGATTTGAGATGCAGCAGCTTGATGGCGTCCTATGGTATGATAAGGACAAGCGTCTGATTTTGGGTTACAAGGATGTAACAGAGGACGAATTCTGGACTCGCGGGCACATTCCGGGCCGGCCGCTGATGCCCGGGGTAGTAATGGTCGAGGCGGCAGCCCAGCTTTCGAGCTTTTTTATGAAGCAGATTTATGAGTTGGAAGGGTTTATCGGTTTTGCCGGTATAGATTCAGCGAAGTTCCGTTCCGTCGTCGAGCCTGGCCAAAGATTATATCTGCTTGGGCTTATTACGAAATTCAAACGCCGGAGAGACACCACCCATGTTACAACAAGTGTGCAAGGGGTTGTTGACGGTGCTATGGTCTTTGAAGCGGTCATATCCGGTATGCAACTTTAAGTGCCCAGGTGGTCGGAGGGCTCAGAGTTTCGGCGTTCGGAAAATAGCCCCAAGGGGATTCGAACCCCTGTTGCCGGGTTGAAAACCCGGTGTCCTA
>CAYQKF010000145.1:0-11987 GCA_964417935.1 uncultured Pirellulales bacterium | reverse complement strand
GCACTATCAAAAGTACCGATTTCAATGCTTAACTGCGAAAGTTGGGTTAGTGAGGGACAAGCTATAGACCGCCAAAATATACATGGGGCCCGGTTGGTGCCCAATCAGAAACAGGACTGGATTGTCGTCCGTGATGCCCATCCAGCGCTTATAAGCTTCAGACTGTTGGAGCAGGCAAGACAACGACGTGAAACTCAACTTACATCCATTGAACAGCAAGGACACAACCCGAGGACTAAGAACCATGGGAAAACCTGGAACGGCCAACGCAACCGGTTCATATTATCCGGGCTGATGGAATGCAGTCTCTGCGGCTATCGCTACCAGGGCATTACCCGAGTCAAAGGTAAGAAGCGAGTGGATGGTACACGGGTGAAGACACGCTACTATGGATGCGGCGGTTATATTACCAAAGGTAAAAGTATTTGTGAACTAAACGCTATCCCGCAGAAGGTCCTTGAGTCATTAGTTACCGACACGGTTCTTGATTTCTACCGGCCGTATCTGGCCCCAGATGGCCGTAGAAAGTTAGCCCAGGCAGTGAAGGCACAGATTGGCTCAGAGGCGGAAGAATTCGTTGCTGCTCGTAAGCGAACTCAAAGGCAACAGGATAGAATCAAGAAGATTATCAACAATCTGCTGGACAACATAACTTCCGCTAACCGTGAGTTCGTAGACCAGCGCTTGACTGAGCTGAAACAGCAGAAGCACCAGCTCGAAGCCAGACTCGAAGAATTGGACCGGCTGGTAGTATCGCAAGCTGAGATAAAAAGCATGGTCTCCGATGCTATAGAGTTCATTTCAGGCCTGGAGTTTACCCTCTGCCGGGGCCTGGCCCAGGAAAAGCTGGTTACCCTGCGGCGATGTATTGAAAAGATTTTGATTAACAAACCAGACGGTACTGTAAAACTGACCGCGCGTTCGGTCCCAGCTGGAAACCTCGAGGGCACTAAAGAACGTCAAGTATCTCTTTGATTGTACTATGGCAGAACCAGAATTATCAGCGGACTAAAGAAAAGTTGACGCTGAAGCAATAGAACCTGAAATTCTTTTATAGGAGGAGTTATCATGGCACTAACCACTACTTGGAAAGGACAGCTGAAAATCTCGCTGGTCAGCTTTCCAGTTCGGCTCTACACTGCCGTCGGCAGCGCTAAGAAGCTGGCCTTAAATCAACTGCACAAGCAGTGCCGGAGCAGAATCCATCTGGATACCTGCTGTCCCAAACACGGCAAGCTGGCCAGGTCCGAGATCACCAAAGGCTATGAGTACGAGAAGGGCAAATACATCACTATTGAGCAGGAGGACTTGGAAAAAATCAAGCTTCAAAGCACCAGGACCATTGAGGTTATCCAGTTCGTTAATCAGTCCGAACTGGACCCGGTCTACATAGATGCCGCATACTATGTTGCCCCTGATGGTCCTATGACCCAGGAAGCGTTCCGCATCGTCCATAAGGCCATGCGCAAGACCAAAAAAGTAGGGATCGGGCAGATAACCATGCACAACAGGGAATACCTGGTTGCCTTGAAAGTTTACCAGAAGGGATTTTTGCTTATCCGGCTGCACTATGCTCAGGAGCTGCGGACCCCCCAAACCTACTTTGAGGATATCACCGATGGTCAGGTACCGAAAGACCAGCTGCAGCTGGCCGAGCTGCTGCTGAAAAACAAGACTGCACCATTTGACCCACTATTATTCAAGGATCGCTACCAGGATTCGCTGCTGGAGGTAATTAAGGCCAAGATCGAAGGAATTGAGCCGTCGGTTGCCGTAGAAGAAGAACGTGTGCAGGTTTTGAACCTTATGGAGGCACTCAAGGCCAGTGTGACCGAGTCAGTCAAAATTAGGAAGGTCAAGAAGCCTGCAGCCAGGACTGCGCAAAGGATGTTGAAAAAACAAAGGAAGAGGGCGTAGTAAGAGTCTTATGTCTAAAGAATCAGCAAACCACTCAGAGCTGCCCCGGATGATCAAGCCAATGCTTGCCCAGGCGAGGTCCGAGCCATTCAACTGCGATAAGCACCTTTTTGAAGTAAAGTGGGATGGCACCCGCTGCCTTAGCTTTATTGAAGATGGTCGTTTACGGCTGCAGAATCGCCATCTTATGAATATAGGCGATAGATACCCGGAGTTAGCCTGCTTGAGAGGTCTTCCGGCAGGGACGGTCGTAGATGGTGAAATAGTTGTGCTGAGGCACGGAAGGCCATCTTTCCAGAAGCTTCAGCAGCGAGACCATCTTCGGGACCCAACCAGGATCGAGATATTGAGCAAGCGAATGCCGGTCAGGCTGATGGCGTTTGACCTTCTCTATGTCCGAGGGCGAAGGATTACGCAACAGCCGCTGAGCGAACGGCGCCAGCGGCTAATTGAACTGGTGGGCAGACTTGGCCATCCGCTTCTGATCGTGCCAAACTACGTAGTCGGGCATGGTATGGAGTTCTTTGCCGGTATCGTTCGGCACAGGCTGGAAGGGATGATGGCCAAGCGTATAGACAGCCCTTATCTTATTGGCAAGCGTTCAAGCGACTGGCTCAAGATCAAGGTCGCTCACACCGCCGACTTTGAGGTTATTGGTTGTGTCCCGATGCGGGCCGAAAAGGCCGTACGTGCGCTGCTGCTGGGTGAAAGGGTTCAAGGCAGGCTGATGTATAAGGGAAAGGTCAGTAGCGGCCTTACCAGAAGGCAACGGCAGGATTTCCTGGCTGAATTGGCCAAAGCACCAAAGCTGCAAAAGCCGGTGGATTGTCCTTCCGGGTCTATATGCCGATTGCCTGGTTGGCGGTGCAGAGTTCGCTACTTCGGGCTGACGGAAATGGGTCATCTGCGGTCGCCGACCTTCGAGGGTTTGATTTAAATGACAGAAATGGGGGCTCTTAGTGTTGACGGACCACCAGTGCCGAAAGTCACTACGGCACTCTTCACGGCGGTTACCCAAATTGTAGTTTTTGGACCGCACTTAGGTCAGGGACTCAGTTGCGGCCCCATGGTTGTATCTCGGCAAACTCATCGAGTTCGAATCCTTCGGCTCTAATATCAACCAATTTATCCGGCAATGTATCAAGGAAGTAGACGGTTCCATTGGGGCTGCTATCGCCTACAGCCCCGCCATAGAAAACCCTTTGGCCATAATAGGAACAGGTGCGGGTGAGAATCAATTCATCTTTGCTCCGCGTCATTGCTACATAGAGAATACGGCGTTCTTCTTCCTCTGCATCCTCGTTGCCAAGGCTGCGTACATGAGGATACACACCGGGCTGGACACGTATGAGGTAGCAGACTGAGGCCTCAGTGCCTTTGGCACTGTGAACCGTGATGACAGTAACGACGTCATCTTGTTCAGGACGGCTTGCTTGTGTGGTTGATATGGGATTCAAAGCGTAAGTTTCCAAAAAGTCTATCAGGTCATAATGGTTTTCAGCAAGGCGTATCAGAAGGTCAAAATCTTTCTTGCGGGCATCCCACCGTTCATAAGTTTCAGAGAGCATAGGTTCGAGAAACGAAGCTCCCGCACGCAGGGCCATTGAAGGCCGTTTCCAGTTCTTAAGAATCAATCGAGGGCCTTGGACAATCTCGGGCTGCTTGGGTACATTTTCGGCCAATGCGGATAGTGCATCGTTGATGGTGGGGGCTTTCTGCATATGAGCAATTAAGCGTCCGGCGGTAACACTGCCAATGCCCCGGTATAGAGTAAGGTATCGCATCCAGGCCAGTTCATCGTAATGGCTGGCCGCAGCCCGAATCAGACACAATAAATCTTTGACGTGAGCAGATTGCATAAGCTGAGTGCCACCAATAAAAACGTAGGGGATTTTTCGCTCCACCAACGCTGCTTCGAGAGCACGGGCGCCCCACGCTGTGCGTGTTAGGATCATATGTTCCTGCCAGGCAGAGCCAGCTTCGTGTCGCTCAACCAGATCCTCAGCGATCCACTCGGCCTCATCAAAATCGTCGTCGAAGTCAATAAGTTGCGGCTTGGTACCTTTTCCACGATGAGCGGTGAGTTTCTTACCATACTTGAGCGGCGATCGACTCAAAAGCCAATTTGACACATCGAGAATCTCTTGCGTTGAGCGATAGTTCTGCTCAAGCCTCAAAACGGTCGAGCCTGGTATGCGTTTTATGAACGAATGAACATTCTGAAAATCAGCACCGCGAAAAGCATAAATACTCTGGGCATCATCACCAACACAGAACAGTTTGGCAGGATCGCGTAAACCGTCAAGAATCAGCCATTGCAGTGGATTGGTGTCCTGCATCTCATCAACCAGAATGTGATCATACAAGCTGCGGAGATGATTGCGAATCTTCTCTACTTCATGCAACCGTTTCGCAAAACGCCGGAGAATATCATCATAGTCAAGATAGCGGTTGAAGACTTTGCGTTTCTCGTATGTGGTAAAGATTTGTAGCACTTTCTCAATTCCTGCTTCATCAAGTTCAGCAAATTCTTCAAGATAGGTACGAACAGGACGGTTGGTATTACGAGCATAGGAATATAAATTGACCAGCATGCTCGCTCTGGGTAAATCCGCCTTTTTCTTCTTCTTACTGGTTTTGGTAGAGTCCTTTTGCCTTTCGAGGAAATCACTGCGGGCCAGCTTCATGAGTTGAACCTGATCATCACGATCAATAACAGTAGCATTTTCGATGTCGAACCACTTGGGGTGTTTACGCATAGTATACAGGCAGAAATGGTGAAAAGTACCAGCCAGTATACCTTGGCTGGTCTTGCCAACAAGGTGCTTGAGCCGGCTGGTCATCTCCCTGGCTGCCCGGCGAGTGAAGGTAAGTAGTAAAATACGTTTGGGAGAAACCGAATTTCGGATCAAATGAGCTGTCCTGGCAATAATCGTTCGTGTTTTCCCTGTTCCCGCCCCGGCAAGGACTAATACATGACCACTATCATATTCGGCAGCTTTTTGTTGCTGGCTATTTAACTGCATCGACTGAAATTTCATGCTTAGTTCTTTGATACCAATGTAAAAACTTGTTCCAATGTTTAACTTTTCAACAATTATACACTGTTTTGACCGGTTCGTGTAGTCCTTTAGATATGTGGTAGATTTCGTTCGCCCCTGGTGGCGAAAGGATTGCAATATCTGCAAATAATGGTAGGTTTTACCGCCTTGCTTGACCGTATTCCAGAGACTTTGAGAGCAAGGTCGTAGGTTCGAAACGCTCCCCCGCTATGAACCTACGACCCAGATCACCGATGATCTCAAGTATGTGCACATGATGCGTTAATCTGTCCAGCAGAGCCTTGTCGCCGAAGTGTTTATGAGACATATCAGTTAGCCTACCATAGGAGGCGTTCTTTGGAGTTCGCTACGGATATTTTCCTTCAGGTCTTCATTCAGAGCAATAGGATTTATTTGAACACTACCAGATACTATTTCGGATTGTAAACTAATTAATCATGTGTTCGAATTGGCCGTTGACAGGGAGCTAAAACCTTCGTAGCATTGGGCGCTATAGAGTACTTAGCCGTGCTGGACCTGGATGGGTACTGTGGAGGCAGCAACTGATGATATCGTACAATTACATTGTGAAATGGTAGCATATAATTTTCACAGGAGAACGCTATGGATACATCAAATAAGAGACCTGTTCTACCACCCGACCAACGGGACCAGTTGCTTATAGAGTGTAAAGCCGACCTGTTGAACTGGGCAAAAAAGCGTTTCTGGTTTATGGTCGTACTCGTTACAGTGGTAGGTTTCTTTGGGTTTAGCACTCTCATCAGAGAAGCCGTCCGGATGAGCGTTGATAAACGTTTGGATATTGAATTGAAACGCGTGGACAGGGCTGTGCGCAACGGCCGCTGCTGTAGCTGCTCGGTCTTCAGCACGTATGCCAGCCCGTACGGTTTCCTCCGTTATATTTTCGGCCCGTTGCTGGTTATACTAACCCGGTGCAAAATGCAATCGAATTTCTCGAGGAAGAGTTCGGAATAGTCACGGAAGATACCCCAAATATGACTCCCTCTTCATAGCGGACCCTAAACACGGATCGCACGTCTTCTGTTTTTTTCTTCCTACCGTCTTCCAGACACCGATACCACCTGACCCATTCGTCCAAATCTGAAGGTTCTTTCTCGCTTTTCACACTCTCAATAGCCTGCTCAATCTCTTTTTTCCACTGCCGCTGCATCATCTTTGCAAATAAAGGGCCTTTGCTAACATCATTTGTTTCAGCTTCTTTCCCAGACACTGCAAACACCAAATTGAAAAAGCGGCTCTCCAAAACTCGAGAGCCGCTTTTCAAAGGCAAGAACAGTTATTGGCCACTATACCGCTCCAAAGCTTGGTACTATACCTACTCCTCGGCCAAGCATAGTAGGCTACCATCCTTCATTGAAACATAGAGTCGTCCGTAGGCTGCGGCCATGCCGTCGAAGACGGGCGGGCTGTCGAGCTTGAACTCGCTGAGCTTGTTGCCGTCTGCGGCCGAAACGGCTTGCAGCAGGGCGCCGTTTCGGTCTTCCAGGGCCGCCCAGGGATCGCCGGGGGTGACGACGTCGGGCGGACCGGCCACGAAGAGGGTCTGTCCGGCGACCACCATCGCCACAACCCGCAGCGGGACCTTCCTCAACCATTGGGATTCGTGCTTGGGACGCTGGCTGGCAAACAAGGTGTAGCCTTCGGTGCCTGGTCTGAATACCGCCCGGGAGTGCCGGGCGCTGCCGGCAAACGGCTTGACACCGTAGGCCGTCTTGTCGTCGAAGACCAGCAGCTTGCACGGCGACCGGCCGTCGACCGTCCAGTAGGTCTGGTTGAACCAGCAGTCATCGAGCAGGCCGGCGACGGACATCAAGTGACCGCCCACGTACGGGTACATCCCTCGCTTCTTCTGCGGCGCCATCGCTTCGGCGGCGCTTCGGTAGTCGAGGTCGGCTGGGTCGAACTGTAGATGTCGCATGTAAACGCTCGTGCCGTCGCCAACGAGAATGTCCGGCAGGGCGCCCAGCGCGTCCGGCGGCATGTCATAAGGCAACCGGCACTCAACCATGTCGCCCGTTTTCGGGTCGAGACTGTCAATCCGCTTCTCTTGCAGCAGCTCGCCCGTCGCCGGTTCGACGGCATAGACGTAGATTCCCCCATCGAGAAACGAAGATCGGCCGGCGGCGAAGTAGGCCACGCCGTCCTGGATCAGCACGTTCCCGTGCACGGGCCACGGCGATTCCAACTGCCCGTGGCTGACGATGCGCGACTCCTCGGGCGCGGCACGGCGCCGCCACACCAGCTTGCCATCGGCCGCTCGCACGCAGTACACCCACCCGTCGGCCGATCCGAACAGAGCCAGACCCCCAAACACGGTCGGCGGCGTGTCGACCCTTCCGCCCGCGGTGTAGCTCCAAAGCGGCTTTCCATCGGATGCGTCCAGCGCCCACACCGTATGGGTGTCGGAAGAGGCAACGAAAACCGTTCCCCCGGCAATCACCGGACTGGTCGGCCGACCGCCGACGTGCGTGTTCCACTTAACCTGGAGATGGCTGGAGACTTCCGTGCCCGCGCAGCCGCTACGGGCGGCGTCGTGGCGATACGTGGGCCAATCACCGAGAGCCGAGGCAGAGCCGGCGGAAAGCAGAGATGCCCCGCACTCGTACGCCGGACCGCGCTGGAGAGGCAGCGATGTTTCGGCGTCTCGCTTTTCGCTTCCCGCTTTTCTCTGGGGAGCCAGGGCCCAGAAGCCGTTAAGCTTGGCGGTGATGTAGCAGATGCAGGGGTGCGGCGGCGCGTAGAGCAGCCCGTTGCAGGGCAGAACTCCGTATCGACACGTCCCGCGCACCCAATGGTGGCGCAGATTCTCCTCGGACGCGATGTCGATGAACTCGGTTCCCCTTCGCCCGGTGATGATGTAACGCGACGTGGCCTTGTTGCGGTAGCACCGGTGATGGTGTCCCTGGTCGAGGGCCTCTTTCGTCGAAAGCCTGCGTTTTACCTCTCCGCTGTGCGGATCCAGGCCCATCATCGAAAAGGCTTCGCCATCGTGGACCCACACAAGCCCGTCGATGGCGAACACGTCACCCGGGTTATAATGCCCCCACATGCCGCACGGGCGTGTCCAGAGGACTTGACCCGTTTCAGCCGAGATCGCCGACAGTTCCGCGTTGGCCGGCGCGTTCCAGGGCTGGCTTTTTAGCGTGGCGTCAGGCTCCATGAAGAGCACGACACCGTCGTGATAGACCAAGCTGCATAGATTGGTGAAGTAGTAGCTGCCGTACGTCACCGGTCTCGGACGAGACGGGCGTTGCTTTCGCCACATGCGCTTGCCTGTCTTCAAGTCCAAGGCGACGACCGCGCCCTCTTCGACCAGAAACACCTTTCCACCGCCGAGCACCATTGTTAGATGCGTGACGCGCTCGATGGCGTCGGCCTTGGAAGCGGCGCCTGTGAAACCGTCCGTTCTCCACAGGATCTCGCCTGTCTGGACGTTCAGCGCGACCACGGCCTTCTTCACCGGCGGCTTCACCTTCATGTGTCCGGGACCCTGCCGAGCGGCGTTGACCACCAGCACCAGTGTGCCCTCGTGATAGATGATCTCGTCGGTAAAGCGGGTTTCGGGATAAGTCATCACCGTCTCGCCGGTCGCCGCGTCAAGCGCCGTTAGCGGCGCATTGAATCCCAAGGTCACGTAGACGCGATCCGCGACCGCCACCAGCCGCCGCGCGATGTGGGTCGGGTGGTTCCAACGTCCGCTCCCGTACGAGTGATCGCCCCACTGCTTCCAGCCCCACTCGGCGATCAGCCGCTTCCACAACAGCTTTCCGTTGAAGGCGTCGCGGGCCACGAGCATCCACTGATCGGGCAACCCGTCGATGCCTGCCGGGGCCTTGTTGATGATGGCAAACAGCCGTCCCCCGGAGGACACCAGGGCGTTGAGGCTGGGAGTCATCTCATGGTGCCGTTGCCAGCGAGGCTCGGCAACCCATTGCACGTGCCGCGGCGGGCCAACCGCTCGGTCGTTCGCCACGGCGTTGCCATCGGCGCCGTGGAGGTGGTGCGTCCACTCATCAATCTCCTCTGGCTTGGGCTTGATCGTCCTCTTCCATTCGCCGTCTTCCTTAATGTACGCTACCCCGTCAGGTACCAGGACCCGAATGACCTCTGTCATGTTAGTGTTGCCCAAGTCTTCACCAACAAGCAGGTTAACAAGATTGTCAACGTATGGAAGGCTGTTGCTGGTCCACTTCTCGACCGACACTGGGCCGTAAAGGTTGAGCCGCTTGATATACTTACGAGCCCGTTCTACGTTGTCAGCGCTTCTGTCCAGACCTTGCACCAGATAGCTGTCACTGGCCCGCAGCGCGACCGTGAGCCTGCCGTCACCACAACTGACGTGTACGATCAGGCCGCCCTGAACACCGCATGTTTCCAGGATATCCACCGCATTTTTCTCTATCTCGCCAGATTTCGCAAGGAGACTCTCTGTCATGTCCGCAGCACCAGATAATGCTGGAGCGAGAATCAGCAGGAAACATAAAACCCTGACATTCCGCATTATCCTAGCTGAAGAGGCAACAGAGCCTCCACGCTTTCCTGATAAACAACAATGTTTCCGAATAATCATCTTCTTTTTCATCGATTATCCCTTTACTTAAATATATAACCGTTCACGGGTAATTTGAATGTATTGGGCAACACACCCAACATCAAATACCCAGTCTTTAATACTCCACTCATTTTATAACACATTTGAAGATGTAATCCAAGTAAAAACCGCCGTAACCGTTCACGGGTATTTTGAGTCTGCTGGGCAACGCACCCAACATTAAAATACCCATCTTTCTTTTCCTTGTATAACATATCTCAAACTATTTAGTAACTCGACAGTCATAAATTCTACCTTAGGCTACTTTCTTGTGGAGGCCTCTGTTTTTATGTTGTTTTTGCTTCTCGCGAGTTAACCCTGACGAATTCAGATAGCGTAGGGATGCAACAGTCCGCAGCCAGCATTGAGCTTTGGGCTTGACCTGTTCGGGAAAACTCTTTGCCCGCAGCTGCAGCACGTATTCATGCTAACTCCTTCTTCAGTAGTCCCTTAGGTTCCTCATCCATTCCGGCCAATCATTCGGCACAACCCTGCCTGCCGTTGTCCACCAGCCGTTTGTATCAAACTGGCGATGCCACTTCAACGTCCACAATTCCTTAAGTCCTATCTTCCTGACAGAGAAATCCAAAAAAACGCCATTTATAAACCCATTGTGTCGGTCTGTACAGAACCATGTCATCTCCCGACCACCCCATGACTGACCGTCATATTCCGGAGGTTCATCTGTGTGACTTGGACCACCTCCCGGCCACCGGGAATCCAAAAACAGCGGTATATAACATGCACCTTTAACATCTGGCCTCCTCCAGTGGTCTTTAGCTGGACGCCCTTGTATGTCCGTTCTCCCAGGCGGTGGGTTATAAACCCAGGAATTCGCCCCATAGCTGCCACACTCGTCCCCTTCATAAAACTTCCACCTCCAGGCTGTAGGCGGATACGGCTGTCCCTTGACCTGGCCTCCCTCGCCCCCAACCTTCGTGGCTATCGGGCAGAAACGTATCTTTCCCTTAGTATCCCCGTACGGCTCCAACGCACCTATCCATTGCGAACGGCATCCCTCATATAGATTGTGCGCATACATATGCATGCCGCTACTGAAATAGCCCTCGTGATCGTCCGCATACATCAACCAGATAGCGCCCCATTGTTTCAGGTTCGACTGACAAACCACCACCTTGGCCTGTTTCTTCACCCGATTTAGTGCGGGCATGAGTATCGCCATCAATAACGCAATGATGGCAATTACCACCAAAAGTTCTATTAACGTGAAGCCTCTTGATTTTTCCATAATAATTACCTCCCAGTTCTATCGAAATAGTAACTAACTCGATTCTTTTTTCATTCATTTCAGCCCTTCATCCTCACCATCATCCCACGCAAGGCGAGCAGTAGGACCATTGTGGGTCAACCTTAATGCTGAGTAAACAAGCCGACCGGGGCCTATACCAAATCAATCAGTATAGGCCCCGAACTGGTGAAATACCCTATGTCATTCCCGCCCAAGCGGGAATCCAGTCGGCCTCCGTTAACACTTTATGGCTGCGGCCATAGCTGCTCATCAAGCCAAGAATCCGCTATTTCGGCATAGTTCAACCGTCTTAATGCATGTCAAAAGGCTTGTCAAAAGGCTTAGTCCGGCCGGCAAGCCACCCAATCTCAGCATCCGACAGAGCATAATCATAAATGCGAACATCATCAAACATCCCGTCGAACCACCAAGCGTCGGTATTGTAGCGACGACCTATTTTGACATCATGGTTGGCGGTAATATTGAACGCATCCGGGTCCGTACCGGGCCTGGTGTCATCTATACCATCCACCCAAAGTATCACGTCTGGATGCGAGATGGTAGCGTTCTCTATCACTGTCACTGCAACTTGGTGCCATTCACCGTCGTTCACGTTAGTATCACCTTGTATGTCACCGGCTCCATGGTGACAGCGTAGCCTGTTGTCGTTGATCCGGAATTGCACCCATTCAGTGGCAACGGGATTACCCCAGCCCACAATCGCACCAACGTCCGCGGTGGTTTTAATCCACGCGGTGATGCTGAAGTCATTCGGGCCGAGAATGCCCTTGTAGCCGGTTATCTCCACATAGTCGTTCAGACCACGAAGGTTAATAGCCTGGCCGACCTTGCCCGCTACAAAAGTGGGACTGCCCATCGCAATGCCGGTGTGGTTGTTGCCGGAACTGTCGTTGTAAGTGCCTTCAAATTCATAGTATGCCATCAGACCAGCGGTGTTGGGCTCGGTTGGCGTGATCAACTCACGTTCAAAAGTATACAGCCGGATATCGTCAAAGTAAACCACTCCCTTACCACCAGCTGCTCCGCTGCGCTCAAGGCCAATACTTAACTCAGTAACATTGCCAAGGTTCACGCTAGTCCCTATACAAGCGTGACATCTTGAATTTTATTTTGCATTGCTTGACAA